>JANXXL010000294.1 GCA_025350625.1 Bryobacterales bacterium
TCCCCGAATCCGAAAAAGCCGGCGGCTCCCGGCCGGATGGCGCGGGCGTAGGCGAGGCCATGCGCCTGATTCGTGGCGGATGATCGCCAAGCGCTTGTAACGACAAACGCGGCAGTTTTCTCTAACGTACGGGATACGGTCATGTCAAAACTCGAGGGTGAAGTTCGCGAGGTTCCGTTTTTGAAGAATGATAGGAAGAAAGACGCTCCTACGACCGCTAAAGCGGATTCTGAATGCGCGGAAGTGCCCAAAGGCAACAAAACAGTCAACGTAGATGACGCGCAGTTGGACGAAACCAGCCAAAACAAAAATTGATAGCAGCGATTCTTGCATGGAACGCTAAACAAAGGTACTCAGATTGCATATCACCAATGCATGCGGACTTGGACCTTGGGCTTTATACTCGCCGGCTGGAGCGCGTTGCACGGGGAGACCCCGCACGAGCGCGCTTCCTATTTGCGTTTGCAGGTTTTGCTTGACCGGTCCCATTTTTCGCCTGGAGAGATAGACGGAGTCTCCGGGGAAAATACCAGGAAAGCTCTTCGCGTGTTCCGGGCCGCGCGGGGGTTGCGGGAGGTAGCAGATTTTGGCCCCGTCACTTTGCGCGCCCTGGAAGGCAAGAGTCCGGTCCCGACGCTGGTTCCTTACACTCTGACGGAAGACGATGTGCGCGGACCTTTTGTGCCGATTCCCGCCGACTTGATGGCGCAGGCAAATCTCCCGGCTCTCGGTTTTCAGACACCCGAAGAAGCGCTCGGGGAAAAATTTCATATCAGTCCTGCCCTGCTGAAACGGTTGAACCAGGGCAAGGATCTTTCGAATCCGGGCACACAAATCCAAGTGCCGAACCTCCGCCAGGATGTGCCGCCTAAAGCCTCCAAAATCGTAGTTTCCAAATCCAAGCATTGGCTCGAAGCGTTAGGCGTATCGGGACGGGTCATTGCGGAATACCCCACCACCAGTGGCAGCCAGCACGATCCGCTGCCGATGGGGAACTGGAAGGTGACCAAGGTCAGTCCGAATCCAATCTTTTTTTACAATCCCGAACTTTTCTGGAACGCCCCCGAAAGCGACGCGAAAGCCAAAATTCAGCCCGGACCGAACAATCCCGCGGGAGTGGTATGGATCGGCCTGTCTAAGCCCCATTACGGTATTCATGGAACGCCTGAGCCTTCCTTGGTAGGACACGCGGAATCCCATGGCTGTGTACGCCTGACGAACTGGGACGCGGCAGAGCTTGCGAAAATCGTCACCGCAGGAACCACCGTGATTTTTAGGGAGTAAAGTTATTCGCGCTTACCTTATCTTCGCAACCGGAGCACTCTTGGCAGCATCGGTGTGTCTTTCGGCTCCAGCGGATCCGCCAACCGACGACGCCCACCAACAGTTAATGCAACGAAAGCTGAGCCTCCCCATTCGCGGCCTTACGCAGCGCGATATCCACGACACATTCCACCAGGGGCGGGACGGCGGAAAACTGCACGAGGCTACCGATATCCTGGCGCCGCGCGGCACCCCAATCGAAGCTGTGGAAGATGGCGTTATTCAGAAACTATTCTTGAGCAAACCCGGCGGCCTTACCGTCTACGAGTTCGATCGCGAAGGGATATTCTGCTACTACTACGCTCACTTGGACCACTACGCCGCTGGTCTGCAGGAAGGAATGCCGGTGATGCGCGGAGACGTGATTGGCTACGTCGGCACCACCGGCAACGCGCCACCCCAGACGCCGCACCTGCATTTTTCAATCTTCAAACTCGGCCCTGAAAAGCACTGGTGGCAAGGCGTACCGATCGATCCTTATCCCGTATTAGTGAAGTTAACTCGCTAAAATCGCGGCGAAAACTAAGCAATTTACTGGATTCCAGATCCCCTAAAATCGCCTTAGCATTAAGGTGGGAGGATCCATGGGCTCGAAATCGAAGCTGTTGGTGTTACTGCTGGCCGTTACGCGAAGCGCTTTCGCGCAGACGAACGCCTGGGAATTGGGACATCCGGATGCGAAGCTGCTCGTGGGGGTCGACCTCAAGAGCCTTCGCGAGTCTTCCGTCGGGCAGTCGATACGCGAGCAGATGCACGCTCAGCCTGCAGCGACTGCAGCCCCGTCTCCATTGCAGGCTTCGTTCCAGGCAATGGCGTTTGGAATTCTGAACCAAATCGACCGGGTGTTTCTGTCATCGCCTGCAAATACAGCGCCCGGAGCGAAGAACAATCCTCCGTTCCTGCTGGTGGTTGAAGGGCGCTTCCCCATGGCGCAACTGAAGCCGTTCTTGCAGGGGCCTGCACGTCCGTATCGCGGGGCTCAGGTGTACCGGACCTCTAAAACTGACACCACCAAAACTGACACCAGCAAAACGGACACCACCAAAACCAACCTCACCAAAACCGACACCACCAGCGTGGCGTTGGTCGATGAAAGAACCCTGCTGCTGGGCGATGAAAAGTCGGTTCTCGCCGCCCTCGACCGTCGCGGACGCGCGCTTCCGCCCGCATCGGCGTTGCTCGCAAGAGCTCAAGTGCTGGCATCCACGCATGACTTTTGGGCTATCGCCGATGCGCCGCTTTCCAAGTTTCGGAATGCAAGCACCAGCCCCGGAAATCCGGTGGCGTCGGCGCTAGCCTCGCAGATTGCTTCGCAAATCAAGGGCATCGAGGCGGGTTTGTCGTTGCGCGAGGGCTTTCAGTTCGAATTGAATCTGGCGACCGATAGCGAAGCTACCGCCGCCCAGATGTCCCAACTAATTTCCGCGCAAATCCAGACGGCGATGCTGGCGCAAGCCACTCGCCCGGAAGAGGCGGAGATGGTGCGCAAGCTCCAGATCGGCGCGGAGGGAAATCGCATGCGCGTGAATCTCGCATTAACAGCAGACGAATTCCGGCAACTGCAAGCGGCGCAGGCGGCGCGTGCCATGGCGGCAGCGCGCGCTCCGCAGCCTCCGGTGCGGGCCGCCAAGCCGGCTACGCCCGGGAAGATCATGATCTACGGCCTGGAGGGTGGGCCGCGCGAAATTCAAACCACCCATTAGAGCGCTAGCGGCGGGTAACATAAAAGTATGCTTACCCTCCGCCCCGCGGATCAACGCGGCCACGCCGACCATGGCTGGCTCAACTCGTATCACACGTTTTCTTTTGCGAATTATCACGATCCCAAACACATGGGATTTCGCGCGCTGCGCGTGCTGAATGACGACCGTGTGGCTCCCGGCCGGGGCTTTGGATCGCATGCACACCGCGATATGGAGATCATCTCCTACGTTATGGAAGGCAGCCTCGCGCACAAGGACAGCACCGGCCGGCAAGAGGTGCTAGAGCCCAACATGGTGCAGGCCATGTCGGCAGGCACGGGCGTGATCCATAGCGAGTTTAATGGTTCACCTAAACAACCGGTTCACTTCCTGCAGATCTGGATTGAGCCTTTCGTGATGGATGTCGAGCCCTCCTACCAGCAGTTCGCCTATGACCCGGCGGAGAAGAAGGGGCGCTTGCGGCTGATTGCCGGGCCGGACAAGAAAACCTCAGACCCGGCGGCTTTCATTCACCAGGACGCACGCATGTATGCGTCGTTGCTGGGCGTGGGGGAAACGCTCGAAGTGCCGCTCGTCAAGGATCGCCACGCCTGGGTCCATTGCGCGGAGGGCAACATCACGCTCAACGGTCGGGCGCTCAAAGAGGGCGACGGAGCCGCTCTCAGCGAGGAAGCGGCCTTGCAGATCGCAGGCGCCGGACCCGCTGGCGGCGAGTTCCTTGTGTTCGACCTGGCGTAGCCTCGATGCCCGAGTTCAGCCTGGCGCCTGTCAACGTTATGGTGGTGTTCTACTCGCGCTATGGAGAGACCGAGCGCCTGGCTCTCGCCGCGGGCCTAGGGGCCGTGCAGGCTCGCGCGAACCTTCGATTGCGGCGGCTGAAGGATCTCGCCGGTGCCGCAACCATCGAACGCGATCCTCGCTGGAGCGAAAGTCTCGAGCGAATGCTTGCGGATTACATCGCGCCGCGCGAGATCGACGCCGATTGGGCGGACGTAATCCTGGTGGCGTCGTCCCCGGATTCGCCGGCCGAAACGGAACAGTACATGAAAGCACTCCGGATAGGTGACTCGAAGGGTGTACGTGACAGATGATCCAGCCGACCGCTTGACGTCAGCCCAGGCGCAGGGGAAGAAGGCTGTCGAGGCGATGCGGCAACGGAAGGCTTCGAGCGAATGATCGGGCAACTAGTTCGGTTTGAACGCGAGCAGGATGTGGCGGTGGTGACCATCGAGAATCCTCCGGTCAACGCGCTGAGTCCGGGAGTGCCGGAGGGCCTCAAGGCCGCAATCGAACAAGCTAACGCGGATGCAGAGGTACATTCCATCGTCGTTATCGGGAGCGGACGGACATTTATCGCGGGCGCAGACGTGAACGAATTTGGCAAATCGACATCGGACCGGTATCTTGCCAGTCTTGTGGCTGCGGTGAATGCGGTGGAAGATTCCGCCAAGCCAGTAGTAATGGCGATCCACGGTTCGGCGCTCGGCGGGGGGTTGGAAACCGCCATGGCCGGGCACTATCGAGTGATTGCGCCGTCGGCTCAGGTAGGCCAGCCCGAAGTAAAACTGGGACTGATTCCGGGCGCGGGGGGAACACAGCGCCTGCCGCGCCTCGCGGGCGTAGCCAAGGCCGTCGAGATGTGCGCGTTTGGCGCTCCGGTCAAAGCGCAGGAGGCGCTCGACGCTGGCATAGTCGATCGCATCATCGAAGGCGATTTGCGCGCGGGAGCGGTAGCGTTCGCCCGTGAAATCGCGGGCAAGCCGGGTCCCCGCACCTGCGATCTGAATCACAAACTAGTGAACACCGATCCTGCGATCTTCCCGGCCGCGCGCGAACAGACGCGCAAGAAGATGCGCGGACAGACTGCGCCGCTGGCGGCGATTGACGCGGTGGAGGCAGCCACGAAACTCGCGTTTGCCGATGGCCTCAAACGCGAGGCGGAGTTGTTCGGGGAGTGTTTGCGTGGGCCGCAATCGAAGGCTCTGATCTACGCCTTTTTCGCGGAACGCGCCGTCACCAAAATTCCGGGCATCTCCAGTGACACGCCCACGTATGACATTCGGCGCGCGGCCATCGTCGGCGCAGGCACCATGGGCGGAGGCATTGCCATGGCCTTCGTCAACGCGGGCATTCCGGTGATCGTCAAGGAGACCAGCCAGGAAGCGCTCGATCGCGGTATGAGTCAGATCCTGCGTAATTACGCGGGCGCAGTGAAAAGCGGACGCATCACCGGGCAGGCCATGGAGCAACGGCTCGCACTGATTACCCCGCAGCTTACACTCGACGGATTCGACCAGGCCGACCTCATCGTCGAAGCGGTGTTCGAAAATCTTGCGGTAAAACAGCAGGTGTTTCGCGAGATCGACACCGTCGCAAAAACAGATTGCGTTCTGGCAACCAATACCTCATCGCTCGATATTGACCGGATCGCGGCGGCAACCGCCCGGCCGGAAATGGTTATCGGTCTGCACTTTTTCAGTCCTGCGAATATCATGCGGCTGGTCGAAATCGTGCGCGGCCAGTCAACGCGCCCCGAAGTCATCGCCACCGGCGCGGCCCTCGTCAAAAAGCTCGGCAAAATCGGAGTGTTGGCCGGCAATTGCCCCGGCTTCATCGGCAACCGTATGATTAACGTCTACGGGCGTGAGGCCCAGTTACTGGTCGAAGAAGGCGCGACGGTTGAAGCCGTCAATCTAGCGTTGCTCGATTTCGGCATGGCCATGGGGCCGCTCGCGATGTTCGACCTGGTGGGCAATGACGTAATGCGCGACATCGCCGAAGTCTCGGGAACCAAGCCTGGGGCACGGCAGCCGCTACTGCTGGCTCAACTATGCGCGCTCGGACGCTTAGGACAGAAAACCGGCAAAGGATGGTCCCAATACGACCAAGACCGCAAAGCGTCGCCCGATCCCGAAGTTGCGGATTTTATCGAGAAGACGGCGCGCGCGGCGGGCATCGAGCGCCGGGTAATTTCAAACGACGAAATCGTGGACCGATGCATCTTTGCCTTGATTAACGAAGGCGCGCGCATTCTCGAAGAAGGCATGGCGCTGCGCGCCTCCGATATCGACGTGATTTATCTCACCGGCTACGGCTTTCCGGCATGGCGCGGCGGACCGATGTTTTACGCGGATACCATGGGTCTCTCTAAAGTGGTTGCGCGAATCCAGGAATTTGAAAAACGCCACGGTGAGGCGCTGTGGAACCCCGCTCTGCTCTTGAGACGCCTCGCCGAGCAAAACCAAACCTTTACTCAGGCCCCAAAAAATTAGCGGTTTGCCATAATAAAAATCGGAGGTCCGCTGAGCGCGCACAGCCGGCGCATACGCCTGACGCTCGTTTATGCCCGAATGGCGCCCCAAAGCGAACCCCTGGCTGATCGCCCTCGCAGTGATCGTGCCCACATTCATGGAGGTGCTCGATACCTCCATCGCCTCCGTGGCCCTTCCGCATATTGCCGGGAACCTTTCGGCCACCATTGATGAAGCCACCTGGGTGCTCACCAGCTACTTGGTGGCGAACGCGATCGTCTTACCCGCGAGCAGCTGGTTTGCCCTGCGTTTCGGACGCCGCCGCTTCCTGTTATTCTGCATCGTCGCGTTCACCGTGTCGTCGTTCTTTTGCGGCGCCGCCACCAATCTCGGAATGATGCTGGTGGCGCGCGCTTTCCAGGGAGCCGGCGGCGGTGCGCTGCAGCCGCTCTCCCAAGCCATCCTGCTCGAGAGTTTCCCGCCCGCAAAACGCGGCGCAGCCATGGCGATCTTCGCCCTCGGAGTGGTAGTGGCGCCGGTGCTCGGACCTACGTTAGGCGGCTATCTTACCGACCAATACTCCTGGCGCTGGGCATTTTATATCAACATCCCGATCGGCGTGCTGGCTTTATTTATGGTGTCGCGCTATGTGGAAGACCCACCCTATATATCTTCCGCGAACCCCGGACGCTTCGATGGCATTGGCCTGGGCTTGCTGGCGATCTGGCTAGGCGCACTGCAAATCATCCTCGATAAGGGCCAGGAGGACGACTGGTTCTCCGCAACGTGGATTCGGTGGGCCGCCCTGATTGCGGTAGCCGCGTTCATCGCCTTCCTGATTCACCAGCTCCGCGACGCGCATCCGATCACCAACCTGCGCGTGTTTACCAACCGCAATTTCGCGCTCGGTTGCATTGTGATGACCTTGTTCGGCGGCGTGATTTATGGAATCGTCGCCATCCTGCCGCTGTTTTATCAAACCGTCATGGGATATTCGGCGCGCTCGGCAGGACTGGCCGTCAGCCCGCGAGGTCTGGGAGCGATCTGCATCATGCCGGTGATCGCATTTCTCACCAGCAAGGTCGACAACCGGTGGCTGATCTCCATCGGGTTCCTGGGTTTCGCCGGTGCCGCCCTGTGGATGAGCCATATTACGCTGGACATCTCGCAATGGTCGCTGCTGACGCCCATCATCCTCAGCGGAGCAGCGTCGGGCATGGTATTTGTTCCGCTGGCGACCACCTCTATGGGGACGGTCCGCAATGAAATGATGGGCAATGCCAGCGGACTCTATAACCTGCTCCGCAATGTAGGAGGCAGCGTCGGCATTTCGGTCGTCAACACCATGGTGTCGCGGCGTCAGCAGGTCCATAGAGCCGAACTGAGCCGCTATATCAGCAGCAGCCCGACGTTCGATTCCGCTTTCAACTTTTTTCAGGGCGCAATGCAGCCGCACTCCGACGCCCAAATAGCCAGCGCACGCGCCTACGCGCTGATCGATCGGGGGTTAAATCAACAGGCGGTCATTTACTCGTATGTGGATGACCTCCGTTATATAGCGGTAGTGTGTCTGGTTTGCATTCCCATCGTATTCTGCTTGAAAAAGGTTAAGCCGAAGCCCGGCGGCGCGCCGTCGACGGCTCACTGAGAGGACACCAACCATTTAATATTATTGGAGGAGACCCTATGAGCCAACCTACTACCGCGACAAAACCCGATACCGTTGTCTCCACGCTCATCGACGCGTGGAACCGTCATGATATGGAAGCTCACACCGCCCTGTTTCACCCTGACGCGGACTTCGTCAACGTAATCGGCATGCGCATGCGCGGACGCACCGAGATTGATAAGATGCACGCTCATTTGCATCGCACTATTTTTCGCAATAGCGTTTTGCGGTCAGAGGGCCACACTGTCCGCTTCCTGAGCCCGACCATCGCCTTGGTTCATGTCAATTGGGAGATGACCGGAGCCGAAGGCTTGCCAGGATGGGACCCCGGCGCCATCCGCCACGGCCTGATGACTTGGGTGCTGGTGGCGGAAGACGGACGCTGGCTGATTACTGCAGCGCATAACACCGATATCGTGCCGATCGCCATGCCTAAATAACTTGCGAAGTTTAATTTGCCCGATCTACGCACGCGCTAACTTCGGCATCGTGATGAGCATTCAACTGAGAGATTTTGAGTGATTGCTTCGGAAAATGAGAACTAAGCTCAGCGCACTCTCGGCTTGTTTATGGATCTGTGGATCACCCTTTCAGAAGCTCCAGGCAGAAGACATTCGTCAACCAGTAGTTAGCGTTGTTATTGTTGGGGCGCAGAAATATTGTCTCGGACAACCTGGCGGAATACTGAACGAAGTTTGGGCACTTGAACGCGAGCCGACAGACGCGATTACCATTCGGCTGGTAGGCCAGTTGTCTTTTCTCAACCCTGGGTTGAAACCATTGATAGCGCCACACGTTTACCACGTGTCAAATCTGATTGTCAGCCGAACTCGGGACGATGCTGCGCGCGGTCGGCACCAGCTCGTTATTCCGTTCGAGTCAACAAAACCCTCACAGGAGGATCTGGACGACGCACTCTCTTATCCTGACGAGTCATTCGAGTTGATACAGCCCGGTCGTCTCGCCAGTAGTGTGGAATTGCGGCGGCCGAGCAATATTATCCTACGCGTGCGTGATCCAGCATTGCCCGGCGAGCGGCAACTGCTTGGGAAGAAAGTATTCCTACAGCTCGAACTCGCCCCTCTACAGATTCCCGCAAACGTCGCGAAGGAAGTAAAGAAGAGGTGGACTTCCGGCTTTCTCTGGACGGCCAAGGTCAGGACAAATCCGTTTGAAATCGACATCCCTGCGACGCCCGAGATGGCGGATTGCTCAAACCTTTACAAGATCGACTGACGGGGAACGTCAGGACAGCTAAGAATCGTCCCGTTCGCTATGTCTAAATCGGGCAACAAGTAGCTCGACGAATCAGATGCGGCGATCCGGCCCTAGATCCCTTATCTGTAGGCCAGGGAAAGAAGGGAATCCGGACTCTGTAGCATAGCTGCCTCCACTTACATGCTTCCAGGTAAGGGTGATGCCTGTTTCTCGGGTGAACGCGAAAAGATCCGCAGCGATATAGATTAGAGCGTTTTGAAGAGAGTCGAGTAGATCTTTCCCTTTCACGATCTTTTTGTTGTTAAACGAACCGGCATAGCAAAGCTCGCAAGAATAGGAACGTGGTGTGGCAGGAAGAAGCAGTGTGACTGTAATGCGCGCCTTATTTCCATCGCGCGTGCCCACCAAGGTTCTTCGAGCTACTAACCGGTTCTTTTGTTCTAGTTTGAAGTTTCGATTGCTCGTGCGCATTTCGGGAGTTGGCTTACTAAACCCTCTGGAAGTGTACTTTTGCCGTGCCCGCTTCCATTCCTCTCGCCTGTCGATCTACGCTGAAACCGGGCAGCCGTCTTTGGCAGGCCTACGTGCGCGCCGGTTTCGGCATCGACAGGAACGCGTGCATGGCGTGCCAGAATACCTGGCGATTCAGCCCCTGCACCACCGAGTGCGCCATCCCCGGCAGAATCACGAATTGGCGGTCGCCATTGGGAAGCTGCCCGAAAAAGTCGGAGATATCGCTCACCGTAGCGATCCCATCGTATTCCCCGCGCACCAGCATTACCGGCGCCAGCACTTTCTTCGGATCCACCAGCGGCAGGTTGGAGGTCATGTCGAGGTACGTCCCGGTCGGCACCTGATCGCCGTACTTCAACTCTTCATCGGCAAGGAATTCGGCAATCGCGGGATCGGTTGTGCCCGGTTTATCGCGCGTGAAGATGCTGCGTATCATGGACCGGTCACGCAGGCGGCGGTTGTGAGTGCGGTAAAACTCCAGGCCCTTGGCGCGTTCCGTCAACGTCGGCGAATTATCGCCCTTATAAGTGAAGGCTCCCAGCACCACGCGATCCACGCGCTCCGGCTGCAGCATCGCGTAGACGCCCACGCGAATCGCCCCCGACGATTCGCCGAAGAGGTGAACCTTTTGCGCTCCGGTTTCCTTCGCAATCACGTCGACGCCGGCTTTGATGTCTTGCGCTCCGCTGGCGATATCGGAGTTGCTCTGGGTCTGGCTCGATCGCCCGTAGTTTTCGTGGTCCATGGTCCACACGTCGTAGCCCAACCCGGCGAAAACGTTCATCACCGAGTACTCGCCGCGCCCCGGCGTCGCCAAGTCGAATGACGAGCGTCCCGAGTTAGACGACCCATGAATCAGAAACAGCACCGGCAGCGCCTTTTCGCCCGCCTTGGGAGCGGTGGCGCGCTTGCGGAACATGTACAGCTTCACGTCGCCCTTCTGCGCCCAATATTCGCTCGACCAAACTTTGCCGGATGCACTCGTCCTGGCGAAGGCTTTCTGCACGCCCTGCGCGGAGCTTTGCGCCAACGCCGCCGCTGGAGCCATCAACGCGCCTGCCATTACGCTGCGCCGCGATAGAGAACTACGATCTGATTTCATGGTGGCTGAACCTCCACCGAATTATATCTCTAATAATTGGAGAAAAGTGGCGTTACTGGAGACGTCCCAGTTCTTCCACGTAAAGGCGGTTGTGAGGAAACTGCTGCGCCAGGTCCTGGAGGATGGTACGCGCCTGCCCGGTATTCTTGCGGCGAAGCGCATCTACGGCCAAAAGGAGGCGGGCATAGGGCTTGAGGTAATGGCCCTTCTCGGCCGTAATACCCAGATTCGCAATGCCCCGTTCCCGGTCGGCTTGAGCGCCCGCCAGTTGCAGAAACCAGCGCACTGGCGCCGGCTTCAAGCTCAGCATGTAATTTTCGACCCCCACTGCCAGGTGCGCGTCGTAGTAAGTCGGGTCGATCGCCAGCAATTTTTCCGCTATCGAGCGGCTGCTTCTTACAGATGCCAGCGCGCTTAGATCGCGCTTGTCAATGAGTCCGTCGAAATCGGCACGCAAACCCAAAATCAGGATCGACGCAAACAGCGCGTCCGTGTCGCGCGGCATCTTGCTTAACACGCCCGCGGCCAGTTTATCGGCTTTCACCAGGTCTGCATCGAAAGCCCGGCGCACCGCCGGATCGGAATTCAGTTTCTTGGGACGCCGGAAGTTCTCGTCGTGGACGAAGAATTCCGATTGCAAAATCTTAAGCCGGTCGAATTCGGCGAAGAGATAAGCGGCCGCATCGGAAACGGGCGCAAGCGGGTCCTCGGGATGGACTTGCGCGTAATCCGCGAAAGTCTTGTGCGCGGCGGTGAACTGCAGGTCGTACATCTGCATGTAACCTAAATCGAGTCCCGCGGACGCGCTTCCCAGATCTGCCGCCAGCCAAATAGCCAACGCTGGAATGGCTGCGTAAATCATGTTGAGACGTTCACCACTCTAGCCCTTACCTGCTCCCTACGGCAACTTGGACGCAATGTGGGGAATTCGCGTTCCTTGCTCGCCCGCCCTGGCCCAAAACCACCAAGGCGGTGATGGAGCACCAATCAAAGTCTGGGGCGAAGCTGCTTATGTTATTGAAACCGCTGTCAAGAGCCATTTGGCATGCCAGGTGTATATAGGACCGTCAGGAGGTGAAAGGGAATATGAAATCGAAATTGGTTTTTTTGATGTTGATTGCGGGAGCCTCAGCGTTTGCTGAATCTCGCTTTTCAATAAGCATTGGAGGGTACGCTCCGGGCTATTATGCGCCTCCGCCGGTATACTATGCTCCGGTCCGTCCCCACGTGCTCTATCGATCCTACGGGTCCTTCGGTCGATCTTGGGATGGCGACGGGTATTGGGGGGGCGCCGGGTATTGGGGTGAAAACCCCGAGCGACAGCATGAACGAGGCGAATGGTATGGCCTCCACAATCACCAGCAAGGTGAGCGATACATGTATGGGGATAGTCAGGAACTGCGCGAACATCAGGCGCAAGAACAGTGGCAGCTCCGGCACGAGCAGTGGCATGAGCGGAACGGAGATTTTGATGCTGCAGACGGTCCAGCGCATGGGTCGGCGCGGGACGGGTGGTCCCACGACCATTGATTCACCACTCTGGATTTCGAAATGGGCCGGTCTCAGAATTTAAGCCGGCCCTTCTAGGTTTGTCAATTGCCGATGGAACACCCGCGGTACTCGGGGGCGTCATCCACCGCGTCCACTGAATGGAGGTAGTCGTCGTGAAACGTATTTCAAGAGTGCTCCTGTTTGGATCTGGCATTCTGACTCTTAGCTTGGCCGCCCAGGCGCAAAGCCGCGATCCATACTATTCGCAGCGTGACGGTCCCTATCAAAACGGCCCCAATCGGGGGGACTATAATGACGGCCGTTACTCCCAACAGCGCAGTTACCCGGATCAAGGTCGCTATGGGAATGTTTACGGGCAAGGCTCACTCGTGGGCCGGGTGCTGTCGGATCTCGATAGGGCTGCCCGGAACGCGTATCTCGATGGCCACGAGAGGAAGCATTTCGACGAAGCTGCCCGGAAACTGCAGGAATTTGAAGAACGCTGGGCCCAGGGCAGATTCGATAACGGCAAGTTGGACAAAGCGATTGAGAACCTCAACCACCTTGCGGATGCCGATCGGGTCAGCGGCCGCGACCGGGAAATGCTCGCGCGGGATATCCAGGATCTGCGCCAGTTTCGCTCGACCGGCGGCCGATATTCGAACGGTTACGGAGATTATCGCGACGATCATTACAACCGGCCTTACGATCCCCGTCGGCGGTAGCGATTCGCTTCCTGAAGATGATATCCTTTACGCGCTGCCCAACCGGGGACGTGGGCGCCTACGACGAGCTGAGCGAAGACCACTATGAGCCGGGTAAAATGGTTTCTGTTCGGAGCCGCTTTGGTCGGCGTCATTGCGTTCGCACTCGGCAGAGCGCTGCTGGCGAATGCCCACGGTTTCAGCGCCGCGGAACAGCCCTCTACCGTCGAACGTTGGATTGCCCGCGTGGCTCGCTCGGCGGCTCTTCCCGCCGATGCCCGCGGCCGCGCCAATCCGCTTCCGAATAATCCTGCAGTTTTGGCGGAGGCCCGGGCGCACTGGGCAGATCACTGCGCGGGATGTCACTCCAACGATGGCAGCGGCGACACTCTGCTTGGCAAGCGGACTTATCCTCCTGCTCCGGATATGCGCTTGCCGGCAACCCAGCAGATGACCGATGGTGAGCTATTCTACATAATACAAAACGGAATTCGGCTGACCGCGATGCCCGCTTGGGGCGGGGGCTCCGCTCACGATGAACAGGACTCCTGGAAGCTGGTACATTTTATCCGTCATTTACCTCAATTGACGCTTGAAGAAAAGAAAGAAATGGAGAAATTGAACCCCAAGGGTCCGGACGATTTAAAAGAAGAAGAAGAAGAAAAGAAGTTCCTTAAAGGAGAAGACACCCATGAAGCTGAAGTCGGACATCACCATCACTAGACATCTGAATCGAGCCGCGACCACGGGGCTTGCCATCGTCCTCCTCGTCGCCGCCGCAGCCTCGGTTTACGCGCACGGTGGATTTGACCACGTGAAGGGCACCATCGTGAAGGTATCCAATAACGTCTTGACCGTCAAAACTACTCAGGGGAACGTCGACGTAAAGCTGAACGACAAGACGGAACTCACTAAAGACGACCAAAAGTGCCAGATCACTGATCTGACGCCTGGCGTCCGCGTGGTTGTGGACATTCCCGAGGGAAGCAAGGACAAAGTGGCTCATTCCGTAAAGATTGGCGCGGCGAGCAAAACTGAGGACCACCACGAGCACGACACCCATAAATGAAAATGTGCGCGCATCGGGTGCTTGCCGGCCTGAACGCTTAAATATTTGAAAGCAATTTAGATGGGCCTTACCTCTGGGCGTCACTGGCCGGTCATTGACTTCATCGCGGCCCAGGCTTGGGTTCGATTGGTAATTTAGCGTGTTAACCTGCTATACGAGTAGAATGAAGCGCACACTACTGACCTTGGTTATTACGGCTGGAGCGGTGGTATCCGGCGGCCGGGCTTTAGCCCATCATTCCTTCGCCGCGACCTATTTCGAAGACAAGACTCAAAGGGTCGAGGGCAATCTGGTCCAGTTCATGTATCGCAACCCCCACTCCTTCGTCCAATTGGAGGCGCCTGACGAAAAAGGCGTCGTGCAACGCTGGTCGATTGAATGGGGCGCCGGAGGCCAGTTGGGTCGTCAAGGGGTCACTCGCGAGACTTTGCAGCCGGGCGATCACGTCATCATCGTCGGCAACCCGGCTCGCAACCCTGAAGATCACCGTCTTCGCATGGTGAACATCACCCGCCCATCGGACGGGTGGAAGTGGGGCGGAACTTTCGACTAGGATCGAGTTCCAAGCATTTCGAAGTAAGTTATCCTCGTCTTATTGGATTTGACACACATACATCTTTTGCTGAATCACATACCGACTGTTGGTCTCGTGATTGCACTCGGCCTGTTCCTAACCTCGCTTGCTTCAAAAAGCGACGATCTTAAGCGTGCGAGCCTGGTAATCTTCGTGCTGATCGGTCTGCTGACCATTCCAACCTATGTGAGCGGCAATTCGGCAGCGGAATCGATTTGCGCGGGAGGACCGAAGGCGCCTGCCTGCGATGACGCCGCTCTATCGAAAGCCTTGATTGAAACCCATGAAGGCGTCGCATTGCTGGCCTTCGCCGCGATTGTGCTCACCGCCGCTTTTGCCTGGCTCGGTCTGTGGCAGTTTCGCCGAATTTCCCATCCCCAAAACTGGACCCTAGCCGTAATTCTGCTGCTGGCGCTGTTCGCTCTCATCCTAGTGGTGAGGGCCGCGAACATTGGCGGCGAAATACGCCATCCGGAGATTCGCGAGGCCCGGGAAATCATTACTCCCAACGTGCATTTTGCCCGGAGAATTGGAGCGTTCGTGCTCAGCCGGCCGTGGGGTTGGCCGTCGCTCGAAACCCTTCATTTCATCGGGCTTTCGCTCTTGATCGGCGTGATCTTGTTGATCGATCTGCGCATGCTGGGCGTGATGAAAAACGTGGGCTTCCCGGCTATTCACCGGCTGTTGCCATGGGCGATGCTGGGATACGGCACGAACCTGGTATCCGGCATGTTATTTTTTGTGGCATCGCCTGAGCAGTATGCTCACAACGTTGCTTTCGTCTGGAAGCTGATCCTGATGATGCTGGCGGGCGCAAACGCCCTCTATTTTACGGTTTTCGACGAGGCGTGGATCTTACAGCCGGGCGACGAAGCGCCACTTTCCGCCAAAGCTGTGGCCGTATCCGCCATCGTGCTGTGGGTGGGAGTCCTCTATTTCGGCAGCATGTTGCCCTTCATTGGGAATTCATTCTAATGCCATTGAGTTTAGCTGTCCTTCTGTTAGTGCTCGCCGTCACCGCCGTAATCGCAGCGCTGGGCTGTCTGATCGACAAGAGCGCTGAGCGCGACGAGCGCAACCAAGGCCGTTAAACATGCGCTTCCTGAACATGCTCGAGCAGCTCCCGTTCAGCATTTGGGTGCGTGAATCCAGCTCCATCTGGGCGTTCCCGACGTTTCTCGTCCTACATACCATAGGCATGGCAATGGTAGCGGGCCTCAGCACGATGCTCGATCTGGCGCTGCTGGGTTTTTGGCCCAAGGCGCCGGTCAAACCGCTGGAGCGGCTGTATCCCGTGATGTGGATTGGATTCGGGATAAATGCGGTGACCGGAACGGCGTTGCTCATTGCGGACGCGGTTACTAAACTCACCAACTGGGACTTTTACGTCAAGATGGTTTTCGTTTTTGTGGGGATGGGAGTTCTCTATGTCATGCGGAAAAAGGTTTTCGACAATCCGCAATTAGACCAGGGGCCGGTGCCCGCGAGCGCGAAGGGTTTGGCCTGGACGTCGCTGATTTGCTGGTTTGGAGCGATTACAGCCGGCCGCCTGCTGGCTTATGTGGGGCCGGTTTCAGGCCTCAGCGGCATCACCAACAAATAGGGCTGCGAATCAGGTTCTGCGGTCCTTAGCGCCCATGAGTTCCTGGATATTAACTAGCTCGGTAGGATAGTTACCGGTGTAGCAGGCGTAGCAGTAGTCGTGGTTCCGGTCGGCGACGGACTCCCTCAGTCCGCCTAGCGACAGATAGCCGAGCGAGTCGGCTTCAACGAAGCGCCGCGTCTCTTCGACGGTATTATTGGCGGCGATCAGTTCGGCTACGCTGGGCGTATCCACCCCATAAAAGCAAGGCGAAATGGTCGGAGGGCAGGAAATCCGTAGATGCACTTCGCGTGCGCCCGCGCCCCGGACCATGCGGACAATTTTGCGGCTGGTGGTGCCGCGCACCAGCGAATCGTCGACCAGAATCACGCGCTTGCCCTCGAGTAAATGGCGCACGGGGTTCAGCTTCAGCTTTACGCCGAAGTCGCGGATTGCCTGCGATGGCTCAATAAACGTTCGGCCGACGTAGTGGTTGCGAATCAGGGCCTGACGGAACGGTATCCCCGACTCGGAAGAATAGCCCAGGGCCGCAGCGACGCCCGAGTCCGGAACCGGCACTACGATGTCGGCATCTACAGGATGCTCAAGAGAGAGCAGACGGCCTAACTGCTCGCGCGATTCCTCGACCGCGCGGCCGAAGACGAATGAATCGGGGCGCGAGAAATACACATGCTCGAACACGCAATGGGCATGAGCGCGGACAGGCGCATAACGCTCCCGCGTCATGCCATCTTTACCTACGATGACCATCTCGCCCGGCTCCACGTCGCCCAGATAGACGGCATTGATCAGGTCGAACGCACATGTTTCAGATGCAAAAACGTAGCAAATCGAGCCGCCCGACAATTCCATCTGCCCAAACGCCAGGGGCCGGAATCCATGCGGATCGCGCGCGATAATGATGCGGTCCTCGGCCAGAAAGACCAGAGAAAACGCGCCTTCGAGCTGAAGCAGAGCCTCGCGCAAGGCTCCAGGCAGGGTTCGCTCGCGTGACCGCGCCACCAGGTGCAGGATGACTTCGGTATCGCTCGACGCCTGAAAAATGGACCCTTCGCGTTCGAGATCGCGCCGCAATTCGCCGGCGTTGGTGATGTTGCCGTTGTGGGCAACCGCGACCTGGCCCTTGTTGCAGGCCACCGAGAAGGGTTGTGCGTTCAGCAGCACGGTATCGCCGGCGGTGGAATAACGCGTGTGCCCAATCGCCAACTCGCCGGGGAGACTTCCCAACACCTCGGGCGTAAAGATGTCGGCCACATGCCCCATGCTTTTGTGGTTGCGGATGTGGTGACCGTCGCTGCTCGCGATCCCGGCACTTTCCTGGCCGCGATGTTGCAGGGCGTAGAGTCCCAGGTACGTAAGATTGGCGGCTTCGGGATGGCCGTAAATGGCAAACACCCCACACTCATCGTGGAATTTGTCAAACATGAATAGGTGCCAGTTGCTCGGCCAGCGCATTCTCCCAAACGTGCTTCAGGCGATCCACAGGCGAATCGATCCAGGTCACGGAGCCGTCTCCTATCCGTAACCCCGTATTCATTGTAGCGCCGATACGCACAGCGTCGACATTATGTTTGCGTGCGATTTCCTCAATCGCCTCGGGTGCCGCAGTAGAAACCAGAATGCGCGAGGGGCCTTCATGGAATAGGGCGAACTCCGGCCGCAAGTCCGTGACGATCTCGACTGAAGCGCCGACTCCGTTTACCGCACACTCCGCCAAGGCCACTGCGAGGCCGCCATCGCTTACATCGTGCGCCGACTCGGCGTGGCCTTCGTTGACAATGTCGCGGATGGCTGTCTGAACCCGCTTTTCGTAGGCCATGTCAAGAGCAGGCGGAAGACCCCACATTTTGTTTAAAACAACTTTGGCGTATTGTGTTCCGCCAAAGCGGGTGGCGTCGCAGGCACCCAAACCACCCAGCAGCATTACGATCCGGCCTTGGTTTTTAAAGGGAACGGTAACCGGCTCCTCGGTTTTCAGCAGGCCGACGATGCCTAAAACCGGAGTGGGCCAAATCGCTTCGCCCAGCGTTTCATTGTAGAGGCTGACGTTACCGCCGGTAATAGGGGTTTCGAAGTAGCGGCAGGCTTCGCTTAATCCTTCGATGGCCTCGACGATTTGCGCCATGATCTCGGGCCGTTCTGGATTGCCGAAATTGAGGTTGTTGGTGGCGGCTACCGGCAGCGCGCCGACGGTCGAAAGATTGCGGCAGCACTCGGCAACTAAAAGCTTGGCCCCTTCGCGTGGATCGAGCGAGCAATAGCGTCCATTGCCGTCGAGCGAAATGGCCACGCTAGTGCCGGTTTCTTTGATTCGTAAAACAGCGGCGTCGCCGCCGGGCCCGGCGATGGTGTTGGTGCGGACGGTGTAATCGTACTGCTCCCAGATCAAGCGTTTGGAACACACGTCACCCGATCCCAGCAGGGCCAGCAAATCGGCCGTCAGATCGGGGCTGGGAGCAGCGAGGCCGGCCGGAGCTTCCATCGGCGCCGAGCGATAGGGCGCAGCATCGTGCGGCCGGTCATAGAGAGGCGCCTCATCAGCCAACTCGCGATTAGGAATTTCTGCAACTACCTTCCCGTGATCCTTTACCCGCAACATGCCGTCATTGGTAACTACGCCGATGGTAACGGCATCCAGCCCCCATTTCTTGAAGACGGCGAAAACCTCGTCCTCCCGGCCTTTTTCGGCCACCAGCAGCATACGCTCCTGCGATTCGGAGAGCATGATCTCGTAGGGAGTCATGCCGGTTTCGCGCTGCGGCACAAGTTGCAGATCGAACTCAATTCCGGTCTCGGCGCGGCTGCCCATTTCACAAGTGGAGCAAGTGAGTCCCGCAGCCCCCATATCCTGGATGCCGACGATCGCACCGGTACGCATCGCTTCGAGACAGGCTTCGAGCAGCAGTTTTTCCATGAACGGATCGCCCACCTGCACGTTGGGGCGCTTGTCCTTGGAGTCTTCATCGAACTCGGCCGAAGCCATGGAGGCGCCTTTTATTCCGTCGCGGCCGGTCTTGGCGCCGACATAGATGACCGGATTCCCTACCCCGGTGGCGCGCCCGAAAAAGATTTCGTCATGACGAAAGACGCCGAGCGCGAAAACGTTGACCAGCGGATTGCCGTTATAGCAGGATTCAAAAACTGTCTCGCCGCCCACCGTAGGCACGCCAAAACAGTTGCCGTAATGCGAAATGCCGCCGACCACACCTTCGAGAATGCGCCGATTGCGGTCGCCCCACTCGGGATCATCGAGCGGACCGAAGCGCAGCGCATCCATCACGGCGATGGGCCGCGCGCCCATGGTAAAGATATCGCGCAGGATGCCGCCTACGCCGGTGGCGGCCCCCTGAAAGGGCTCAATAAAACTGGGGTGATTGTGCGATTCAATCTTGAAGGCGATGGCGTACCCGTCGCCAATGTCGATGATCCCCGCGTTCTCCCCGGGGCCGACCAGCACGCGATCGCTCTTGGTCGGCAGCTTCTTCAGATGAATGCGGGAGCTTTTGTAGGAGCAATGCTCGCTCCACATCACCGTAAAGATGCCGACTTCAGTTTCGTTGGGCTCGCGCTTCAGGATTGCCCGAACCTTGTCGAGTTCGGCAGCCGTCAAGTCGCTCATGCGGCGGCAACCGACAAGGAATGAATCATCGACTCCAAAATCACTTTCCCGTCGATTCCGCCCAGCAGTGCGTCGGAGGCGCGCTCGGGGTGGGGCATCATTCCCATAACGTTGCGCTTTTCGCTGCAAATGCCGGCGATGTCGTCGAGCGATCCGTTGGGATTGTCGATATAACGCAGTACAACGCGGTCGTCATGACGAAGCATGGCCAGCGTCTGGTCGTCCGCGAAATAGCAACCCTCGCCGTGTGCCACCGGAAGTGAGAGGGTTTGTCCCGCGTTCGCCGTGGCCGTAAACGGCGTGTTAGCCGTCTCC
Organism: Bryobacterales bacterium; assembly: GCA_025350625.1. Taxonomy (GTDB): domain Bacteria; phylum Acidobacteriota; class Terriglobia; order Bryobacterales; family Bryobacteraceae; genus Palsa-187. The sequence continues at coordinate 20,155 of JANXXL010000294.1, forward strand.
ACTCGAAGCCTCACGGGACGGCAAACGAACTTCAAATTCCGGTTGCGCAGCAGCGCGCCCGGCAGCAGACCGCTCTCGACCAGGACCTGGAAGCCATTGCAGATTCCCAGCACCAGTCCCCCGGTCGCGGCGAACTCGCTCACGGCCCCCATGACCCGCGAAAACTTGGCAATCGCACCGCATCGCAAATAATCGCCGTAGGAGAAACCGCCGGGGAGGATCACCGCGTCGACCGGGCCTAGCGTCGAAGCATCGTGCCAGATAAATTCGGCGGAGTGGCCTAGGTTGTGGGAGACAGCATACCAAGCGTCGTGATCGCAGTTGCTACCCGGAAACACGACGACACCAAAGCGCATAGCAGGAAACTTCAGTGTAACAAAAGTGAAGGATACCGCTTCAGCGAACTTCGTGCGACTCGCTCGCCACGCCATGCGATTCCGCATTCACGGCGCGCAGCAAGCTTTGGGCATAGGCGGTGGCGGAATCGTCGGCCACCAAATCCTTGGTAATTTCAGGCGCTAAGCCTCGCGGGAGAGGAGTGATCGCCGCGGAGCTGCGTCGCGCGCTGGCGACCAGGTCTTTAATTTCGCGAATATCGGTGGCAATTTGATGCACTTTATAAACGCCAACGAAAATGACGACGTACCCGATAATAGCCAGAATTCCGTTAACGAAGGCTCCGGAAAGATCCACGGGCGAGCTCCTTTTCTTGAACCGGTGCACAAGAGAACATACACCAGCCTTTAAAAAAGGTATCGGCATCGCCGGATAGGAACTTTACGCTATCAGTACTATTCTTTCTTCTTGAAATCGAGCGAGGCGGAGTTCATACAAAAGCGCGATCCGGTAGGTTGGGGACCGTCGGGAAAGACATGGCCAAGGTGCGCATCGCATTGAGCACAAAGGGCTTCTACGCGACGCATGCCATGGCTGGTATCGGTTTCGGTGCGCACTGAATTGCCGTCCACCGGCGCGGAAAAACTCGGCCAGCCAGTTCCCGATTCAAACTTGGTCTTGCTGTCGAACAACTCCGCGCCGCAACACGCGCAACGGTAGGTGCCGTCTTCATGATTGTCCCAATACTTCCCCGTGAAAGCCGGTTCGGTACCTTTTTGGCGAGCTACATGGTACTGCTCCGGAGTCAACTGTTGGCGCCACTCTTCGTCGGTCTTCTTTACTTTTTCCATCGCACTTATAGCTTACCCGATGGAGCTTACACTGGAATTTGGCACAGCGACCGCGACTTTCTGAGCGCACCTTCCATGCTGATCCGCTTGAGCAGTTTCGGCGCTGGTTTCGCGCCGTCGAAAAAGCCGGGCTGCCGGAACCCAACGCCATGACTCTGGCGACCAGCGCGCCCAGTGGGCTGCCGTCGGCCCGCATGGTTCTGCTCAAAGGGGTGACGGAACGCGGCTTCCTGTTCTTTACGAATTACGAAAGCCGCAAGGGCCGCGAACTGGCGGCGAATCCACACGCGGCCCTGGTGTTTTATTGGCGCGAACAGAACCGGCAGGTGCGCGTTACAGGCCGCGTAACAAAGCTCTCTACGGCCGAATCGGACGCGTATTTCGCCACACGGCCTAGCGCCAGCCGCCTGGCTGCGATGGCCTCACGACAGAGTCGCGTGATTCCATCGCGCGCCGCACTCCTCGACCGGTACGCCGAACTCGAAGGCCGGTATCAGAACGGCGACCCGCCGCGTCCCATAAACTGGGGAGGGTATTGTGTCCATCCCAACGAGATTGAATTCTGGCAGCAAGGCGCGAACCGCCTTCACGACCGTCTGCGCTATCGCAAGCGCGGTGGCGTGTGGATTCTGCAGCGTCTCTCTCCTTAGCGGGGCCGAGATCGACGTTTCGCGCACCCTTAAAGGCGTGGAGGATCGCTACAACCGCACCCAATCGCTGCAGCTTGCCTTCACCGAAAGCTATCAGCAGCAGGGTCGGGCGCGGGTCGAAAAGGGCGACTTGTTTCTGCGCAAACCCGGGCGCATGCGCTGGCAATACACGGCGCCCGCGGGCAAACTATTTGTCTCCGACGGCAAGTTCATTTACTCCTACACTCCGCAAGATAATCGCGCCGAAAAGATGAAGCTGAAGGAGACCGAAGACATGCGCGCGCCGCTGGCGTTCCTGCTGGGCCGCCTGGATTTCAAGAAAGACTTTCGAGAGTTTCGCGCGCGCGCCCAGGACGGCGGCGTGTTTATCACGGCGATTCCGAAATCGGATAAATTGCCCTACACGGAAGTGTCGTTCCTCGCTGCGCCCGACTTCAGCATCCGTCGTCTGGAAGTAAAAGGGCAGGACAATTCGATTCTGCGCTTCACATTTGAAAAGGAAGCGAAAGACCCCGCGCTTCAGGACGCCTTATTCCGCTTCAACCCGCCGCCGGGCGCGGAGTACGTGGACTCATCAAATCAACCATAGCGTTGTTTGCAAAACGCAGCGCGCCGCTAAAATACGGTTATGCTGCCAAACAAGAAGCATGAAGTCGTCCCGGCCCGCCGAGAACTTTCTCGGCAAGACGCCGAAGTCGAACCGAACAAACTCCGAATGCGCGCACCCTTGCCGGTTATTCGCACTGGCCGTCCCGCCACATGAGATCTCACGAACCAGAAAATTGATGAGATCTTATTTGATTGACGCCCCTACAACTTTTGAGCTCCGTCGATCCTGCCAAGTCCGCGATCGAACGTCCCGAGCGGCAGATGTCCCGCCTTTCGCGCAATTTGCAGCATCAGGCAGTCGGAAAAGCCCAGGGAGGGTCGTGAGCGGAACAGATCGAGCGCTGCTGCAACGGCGTCCGCATCCTGGATAACCAATTGTTCGTGATTTAGCAGCATGTCTACGGCGGTGGCGATGCCAGCTGCATTACGCTGGTAAACGGCCGCCAAAACCCAAATCGCTTCCGTTAGCGCAAGCAGGGACACCCACGCTCCCTTTGCGATAAAGGCGTCGGCGGCCGCAGCTTGACGGGGATCGTCGCGCGTAACTAGCCGAATCAGAACGTTGGTGTCAACGGCGCGCATACCGCTGCCGAGCCCGCCGCCGGATTCCTTCTTTCATCTCGTCTAGCGTTCTGGATTTCGGCGAGCGCCCGGGGAACAACGCTCGATGAATGTCTTCCGAAGAGAACCGAGCCGAGCGCCGCACAACAATCCTATCGCCCTCTTCATCCCATTCCAAAACCGAGCCTGGACCGATGCCAAGCTTCCGCCGAACGCCAATGGGAATTGAGATCTGTCCCTGGGCGGTGACTTTGGAGTGAGCGAGCGCCATATGCTTACATTACCATGGTAATGCGGAAGCCATTAGCCGACGTTGTCCGGGCACGCGGCGAGACTCGGGCAAGACCCCAGTTACAATAGAATTTCCATGCGCATCGCTTTGGCGCAATTGAATCCCACGGTAGGGGACTTGGCGGGGAACGTCGACCGCATGACCCGCGCCGCGCGCGATGCGGCTGCTCGCGGCGCCGAAGTCGTGGTGTTTCCCGAGCTCTCGCTTACCGGCTATCCGCCACGGGATCTGGTCGAAAAACCCGCCTTTCTCGAGGGTTGCGAGCGCCAATTGAACCGTCTTGCGCTCGAAACGGCGGACCTGGGCCTGAGCGTCATTTGCGGTTACGTAGCCCGGTCCGACGCCGAGACCGGTAAACGGGCGCTCAACCGCGCTGCACTCATTGAAGGCGGCGAGATCGTGTTCCGGCAAAGCAAGATGCTGCTGCCCAACTACGATGTCTTCGACGAAGCGCGTTATTTCCGGCCGGCCGAGCGTGAATATCTATGCGCACTGCGCGGCGTTCCAGTGGCGCTCACCATCTGTGAGGATGCCTGGAACGACCGCCGCTTTTGGAAAGAACGGCTCTATCAGCGGGACCCGGTGGAGGAACTGTTCGAGGCCGGCGCACAAATGCTCATCTGCATCAACGCTTCGCCTTACAACTTGGGCAAACGTGCGATTCGGCGGAACATTTATCGGGCGGCAGCGCGCCGTTACGCCAAGCCGGTAATTTATGTGAACCAGGTGGGCGGCAACGATCAACTGGTATTCGATGGCACTAGTTTCGTGATGAACAGTGCGGGCGAAGTGATTGCGGCGGGGCGTTCCTTTGAAGAAGACCTGATCCTATGCGATCTCGAAGCAGGAACGGGTGACCGCAACGAGGATTTCGCGGAGGAATGCGCGGCCGCCTATCAGGCGCTGGTTCTGGGCACTCGCGACTACATCCGAAAGTGCGGTTTTTCGAAAGTCCTGATCGGTTTGAGCGGCGGCATTGACTCCGCGTTGACGGCCGTCATTGCGGTGGATGCGGTCGGCAGAGAAAATGTCACCGGAGTGGGGATGCCGGGACCCTATTCTTCGGAATCGAGCGTGATCGACGCCCGCACGATGGCGGAAAAACTGCGGATCCGGTTCGAGATCGTGTCCATCACCGGAGCCTGCGAACGTTTCGAACAGGAATTGGCTCCCCTGTTTCAAGGAACAGAACCCGGTGTTACGGAAGAAAATCTGCAATCGCGACTGCGCGGCGTCACACTGATGGCGCTTTCAAACAAGACCGGCGCGATGGTGCTCACCACCGGCAATAAGAGTGAACTCGCGGTGGGTTATTGCACGCTTTACGGCGATATGTGCGGGGGCTTGGCCGTCATCAGCGATGTACCCAAGACGCTGGTTTATCAACTGGCGCGCATCGCGAATCAGCGCCACAACGGAGCCATTCCGGAAAACGTGTTTACCAAACCGCCTTCGGCCGAGCTTCGTCCCGATCAAAAGGACACCGACTCTCTCCCGCCCTATGAGGTATTAGACCCGATTCTCGAAGCTTACATTGAGCACTATCGCACGCCTCGTGAAATCGCGGCTAGCTATGACCTTTCGCTGGAGCTGGTGCAGGACATCATTAACAAAGTGGATCGCAACGAGTACAAACGTCAGCAGGCGGCACCGGGATTGAAAGTGACTACGAAAGCCTTCGGTGTCGGACGCAGAATGCCTATCGCCCAAAGGTTTGCGGGATGAAAACAGCCCTGTTTTTGGCGGTCGCGCTGAACGCGCTCGCGCTGGATTTTCCCATGTCGCTGGCCGTTGCGCCCGATGGCCGGATCTTGGCGTTGAACGCAGGCGCCAAAGCGTCCGTCAGTGTGGTCGATGGCCCCGAGCTTTCCCTGCCCGATGCCTGGTTGGGACTGACCTTCGCGCCGGACGGCAAGACGGCATACGTGGGCGGCGGCGCTCGCGGCGTGGTCTACGAACTCAGTTACACAAAGGGGGAACTGAAGTTAACTCGTGAGATGAAGGCCGGCGATTTCACCGGCGATGTGGCGGTGTCGCCCGACGGGCGCCTGATTTATGCAGCGGATTTGTTTGCCAACACGGTGGTTGTGATCAATCCTCAATCAGGCAGGGTCATCGACCGTTTCAAGGCCGGGCTCAGGCCCTACCGCATTTTGTTTCACCCGGACGGGCGTTCTTATTTCGTATCCAGTTGGGCCGACGCGGCGGTGTATCAGTACAACACTGTGAATGGGGAAGAAATGGGGCGTATTCGCCTGGGCTCGCACACCTCCGACATGGTGTTGAGTAATTACAACCCGGAACCGGAAGGCGGAGGGCCGGCTTCTACTGTCAAATACCGGCTGTTCGTCGCAGCGGCGAATACGAATGAAGTATTTGTGGTGGCGATCGGGGAAAACAAATCCATGAATCTGGCTGAGACGATTCACGTGGCGCCCGCGCCGCTTACTCCGCTCGGTATGACGCCCAGCGCGCTTGCGATCGCGCCGGATCAAATGCACTTGTATGTGGCTTGCTCGGACGCGGATGCCGTGGCATCGGTAGACGTTTCAGATCTGCGTGCGGTGGTGGAGGGATTTCTGCCCACGGGGGCCTATCCTGCCTCCCTACGCGCGACCGGGGACCGCGTGTGGGTAGCGAACGCGCGAGCGAATACGGTGGAAGTGTTGGGCGACACGTTCCAGCCCGTTACCATAACGCCCGACCCACAGACCTCGCGCGCCGAACATGTGATCTATATCGTCCGCGAGAATCAGCCGGAGGCTTTGATGCGTGCAGTAGCGGGGCTCGCGCCGGATTACACTGTGAAACTCGGCTGGCGGCCCAACTTCAACATCGCCGACCCCGCTAACACCCCGAACGCCGGATATCTGTGGACCAACGCCATCGCGGCAGGGATCGCTGTTCGCAATTACGGCGTGTTCGTTCGCAACGGGCAGGCGATTGATCCCGCGGCCAGGTCCTTCACGAAACCGGACGCTGCGTCGTTCGCCGAAGACCTGAAGCAGTTCGAGGCGAGCGGGATGATGCCCCGGCTGATTCTGCTGCAAATTACCAGTGATGATGCGATGGCGTCGCTCAAGAACGCCGTAGCCAAGACCCGTTTCGCGGCGAAAACAGAAATTGTGGTGGGAGACTTACGGCGTGTCGAAGCCCTGTTGGGTCTGCGCCCCATGACTCGTAAAGACTAAATGACCACCGTTTGCTTTCTCTGGCACATGCACCAGCCGTTCTACAAGGACCTGTGGAGTGGCGAATACAAATTACCCTGGACCCGGCTCCACGCGCTCAAGGACTACGCCGGGATGGTGCAAATTCTGGCGGATTATCCGGCCATCCACCAGACCTTCAACCTGGTGCCGTCGATGGTCGCGCAAATCGACGAATACGCATCCGGCACGGCGTCCGATCCGTTTCTCGATTGCGCCCTGGCGCCCGCGGAAGACTTAAGCGACGCGCAGTGCAACTTTGTTCTGAAGTATTTTTTCCAGGCGAATTTAGACCGATTGATTTCCCGTTATCCGCGTTATCGCGAACTGTACGAGCGGCAGGCACGCAAGGAACGTTTCTCGGCTGAGGACCTGCGGGACCTCCAGATCCTGCATCTGCTGGTCTGGTTCGATGAGGATCTCCTGGCGAGCGATCGGGAGTTGATTGAGCTGATCCGCAAGGGGCGGAACTTCTCGCTTGACGATCAGGCAATGGTAGCCGGCAAGCAGCGGGAATCGCTGTCGCGCGTGCTGCCGGTATATCGCGAATTTGGCGCGCGCGGACAGATCGAAATATCCACCACTCCGTTTTACCATCCCATCTTGCCGTTGATCTGCGATTCCGATCTCGGCGCGGTGTCGCACCCCGGCCTTGCGCTCCCTACGCGATTCGCGTATCCCGATGACGCCCGCGAGCAACTGGATCGCGCGCGAGCCTACATCCGTGACAAGCTGGGAGTCGCACCCGTGGGATTATGGCCTTCGGAAGGCTCGGTATCCGATGCGGCATTGACGCTCGCGGCCGAAGCCGGCTTCACATGGGCCGCCAGCGATAATGGCGTTCTGGCGCGGACGCTCGCGCGCGATGCCGGACCTGAGGTTAGCTACCGGCCGTTCGTATGGCGGCAAAACGGCCGCGAAATGCGAATGATTTTTCGGGACCACTACTTGAGCGATCTGATTGGCTTCGAGTATTCCCGCATGAATGCTTCCGATGCCGCTGGGCACTTTCTGGATCGCATCCGCCACAATGCCGGCGGCCGCGAGTGCCTGGTGCCGATCATTCTCGATGGCGAAAACGCCTGGGAGTGGTATGAAGCCAACGGCCGTCCGTTCCTGCGTGAACTTTATCGCCGCATCTCGGAAGACCCCACGCTCGAAGCCCTTACTGTCGCCGAAGCACTCGGTAAATACGAGGCTGAGCCGCTGCACACTATATTCCCCGGCTCTTGGATCAGCGCGAATTTCAACATCTGGATCGGCGCGGAAGAAGACAACCAGGCCTGGGAGTTGCTGCTGGCCGCGCGGCGCGCCTACGATGAGACTCCGGACGTCCCGGAAGCAGCCCGCAAGCTGGCGTACGAAGAACTGCTGATTGCAGAAGGCAGCGACTGGAACTGGTGGTATGGGCCCGAGCATGGCTCGGATAACCGTCCCGAGTTCGATCAGCTATACCGGGATCACCTGGTCAACGTATACCGGGCGCTGGGACTGGTTCCGCCGGAGGCGCTTTCCCGATCCATTCTTCGGCTGGATCAAACCGGTGAGATTCACGAGACGCCGCAGAATCCTATTCACATCACCCTTGACGGCGAGATCACTTCCTACTTTGAATGGATGGGCGCGGGACGCTATCGCCCCGATTCGCGCTCTGGCGCGATGCATGGCGGCGCGCCGCCGGTGTGGGAGATGTTCTACGGCTGCGACGGAGAGTCGGTTGCCCTGCGACTGGATGGACTGCACGCCGGGGTGGGAGTCGCGATTGAATTCGAAACCGGCGTTGTGCCTGCGGAAATCGTGGTGGGGCGCATTACGGAGCTGCGGGTGCCCCTGGCCGGGCCTCGCCTGCGCGTTCACCTGTCACGCAACGGCTTACCCGCGGCCACGCTGCCGGCGCACGGGTGGATTGAAGTCGGCGAATGTATGGCGCTGTCGAAAGAGAAGCTCGCCTTAGTCGACCATCTGCCCCAGTAGGCCGCTCCCCATCAGAACATCAGCCTTAGGCCTAACTGGATCTGACGGGAAGGGTTGGTAGTGAAAGGACTGCCGAAGAAGCCCGTCGGTGTTCCCGCTTGTGATGTCAGCTTGCCGTTCCCATCGAAGACGGTCTGCAACTGGGGTTGAATGTTCACATTATTAAACACGTTAAACATTTCTACCCGGAACTGCGCTTTCAGTTTATCTTCTCCGATTAAATTTACGTTCTTGAATATCGAGAAGTCGAAATCCCGGAATACAGGCATCCAAAGCGTATTCCGTCCGAGGTTGCCCAGTTGGCCGGCCGCAGGGAAGGCGAAGCAGTTGAGGTTGAGGTATTTACCGATGATGCCGGTGGTGAAGTTGGTCGTACAGCCGGGAGCCGCCACATACTGAGGCCTCTGCGCTGAATTGATGCTATTGGTATTACTGTTTCCAGTGAAGGCCCGGTCCGAGGATAACTTGATGCTATATGGACCGCCACTTTGCCGGGTGTAGATTCCGCCCAGCGCCCATCCGCCCAAAATCGTATTGGTAAAGGAATGGGACTTCACTGCTGCGGGCACCGGAACATCGTACTGGAAGTTAGCCACGAAATTATGCGGGATGTCGAAATCCGATACGGCGTGGTTGATCGTGGGATCGAAGGCCCATGACCTTCCTACGCTATTGGCGGATTCTCCGCCTTCCGAGAAGACGTTGGAACCCGAGTCGAGACTCTTCTGCCATGTGTAGGCGACCTGGTAAGACAACCCTTTGATGGGACGCTGCACCAGGTTGACCTGCAGGGAATGATAGTTGCTATGCCCGCTCCACTCCGTCGACCGGAGGGTACCAAAGGCCGGATTAATGCGCTGAATCGCGGAAGTGCTATTGCCGGCGGGAATCGGAAAGACCCAGCTATCTAGAGCATTATCAAAATGCACCAGCGACGCCGGCACTTGATCGGTATCCTCGATCGGACTAACCAGGTGCACGCCGGACGATCCTACGTAGCCCACCGTCAATGTCACGGCCCGGGTGAGCTGGCGCTGGATATTGAAGTTCCACTGCGCCTTATAGCCTCGACTGGGATTGAACCCCACATGGGCGACACCGAGGGATGCCGCGGTCTCCAGTTGCTGGATCTGGTTCGGGAAAGAAGAGTTCGGAGGATTCTTAACAGTTCCTCCAAGGAAGTACGGAAGAGATCGAGGGAGCCGGCCCTGGAAGTTATAGGGCAGAATGAGCATATCGAAAATACCCGCGCCACCCCGGATCGACGTTTTGCCATTCTTAAAGGGATCCCAAGCGAATCCCACGCGAGGCGCAAAGTTTTTCTTCGGGCTGTGGTAGTACGGATCGCCGAGTTTCGGCTTCGTGTCGGTAAGGTTAATGAGATTGGAAACTCTTCCGTTGACGTCGGTCACCGCTGTGCCCACTTCATAGCGCAGGCCGATATTGATAGTCAGGTTGGGGAGTATGCGGTAGTCATCCTGAAAATATCCTTGAAAAATGGACATCCGCATGCCGGTGGTAGGATCGGCCCCCGGGAGGTCCGAAGCGAACTGGGTCGGGTTCGCCGTCAGAAGATCCTTAATGGAACCAAAAGTCCAACTCCCATTGATGGTGCCGCCGTTAAACAAATTGTGGTCGATGCGCTCAAAACCAAAGCCCATGCGCATGCCATGCTTGCCCTTGGTCCACGAAAGGTCGTTATAAACCTGCGGAGTCGTGAACCCGGCTGTGTTGGGTCCGCTCGGGCCAAGCCCCGCGCCAATGCCGCTGAATAGAGCAGGCAGGCAACTGCACAAAAAGGTACCCATGTTGTGACCCGGCAGGAAGCCCAGGCTCTTGTCGGTAAGGGCCGGAAGCGTGGCACAGCAGTCCAGTGAGGACGACGAAAGAGTGCGGCTGAAACCGAGGCGAGTATTGTCGATCAGCGTGGGTCCGAACAGGTGTTGCAGACTCAAGGCCAGGTTGTGCCGCCGCGAGGGAGAAGTAGCGAGCTTGATATTGAAATCATCCGGCACCGAGACATTGGTAAGGTCGTAGTTGTAAGTCCCGCTCAAAGTGGTATTCGCCGAGAAATAGTGGTCGATCTTGCCGACGTAATAGTTCTCGAGCCCTCGCCGCGGAGCACCGTAAGTGAATTTTGCGGTATCGCTATTGGGACTGATGGGTCCGTTGGGGAGAGGATAAACCACGAGGTACGGAATAATGCGCTTGTCTACATTGACATTTCCGGTGGTAAGAATGCCATTGCGCGCATTCGGCGTGAGCGTATCCACACTCACCGTCAGGCTCTTGACTTCATGCAGGGATTCGTAATTAACGAAGAAAAAAGTCTTATCCTTCTTAATTTTTCCGCCGGCGAAGCCGCCAAACTGGTGACGGCGAAATGCCGGGATGGTCGCGCCATCGAAAGCGTTCCTGGCATCGAGCGCGCTGTTGCGGTGAAAATAATAAGCCCCGCCGTGGTACTGATTGGTGCCCGACTTGGTAATGGCGTTGACCACGCCGGCCGAGCTCATGCCGTACTCCGTCGAGTAGTTGTTGGTCAGCACCGAGAACTCGCGGATGGCGTCGACGCCCAGGTTCACGCGCAGAGTGCTGCCGGGGCCGGCGTTCGCATAATCGTTCACGATAATTCCATCGATTCGGAAAGCATTCTCGGTCACGCGCCCGCCGGAAATCGACATGGCGGTGCCGTTCCCGCGCTGCCCGTGGCGGGCATCGAGCTGATTTTGGCCGGTATTGAAGGTGGCGCCGGGCGACAATAATGCCAATTGGAGCCAGTCACGGCCATTGAGGGGAAGCTCGCGGATGGTCGCCGAATTCACAAAGCCCGCGAGAGTCGAACTGGAGGTATCGACTTGGGCCGCCTCTGCTGTGACCTCGACTTTTTCGGAAACCGCTCCCACGGTCAGCGCGAAGTTCACTCCCTCTTCACCACCGACAGTAACCGTAATACCGGTCCGCACTTCGGTTTTGAAGCCGGGCGCAGTGGCGCTCACTTCGTACGACCCCGCAGGAACACTGACGATCCGGAAATTGCCGCTGTCATCGGCCGTCGCGGTGCGGACCGCACCCGTGTCCAGGCTTTTCGCCGAAATGCTCGCCTTGCCGATCACGGCGCCTTGCTGATCCTGGACGGTTCCCAGAATGGTTCCACTCACCGTTTGTGCCTGAAGGGCAGCCGGACTCACGCACCAATAAGTCCCCGCGAGGGTGAGACTGAGAAACATCAAGCGAAAAGTGTATTTAACCAAGGGTCCCCCTTTTATCCGTGCCGGCCTACGCCAATTCAAGTGATTTTAGAAACTTACGCGACCCGACCGCGGTTTGGTCAAAGTTAATACAACCCGCCACTGTTGTCAATGCCATTACGGCGAAAAGATATACTCTGCCGATGGCGATTTTGACTCAACCTGTCGCTTCCACGGATGGCCCTTGATCGGGAAAATCGCTGGTCATCTCGGCAGCGTGTTCCGCGAGGGAAGGGACATCAGCGGCGCTATAGAACGTGTAACGATCATAATCCTGGTAGGGTTCGCCGGTTTGGTCGTCCGTCGAGGCCAGCATCCAAGCCAGGTCTCCGGCCCCCTTTTGAACTAAAATCGAGCGGAGCCAGGACCGATAGATGAAATCTCGCTCGCTGGCAGAGGAGAGACCGCGCGGCCCACCTAACGTGACACCGTACTCCTCTAATATTATAGGCTTAGAGTGTATTTCTCCGGCTCTAAGATGTTGCTCTATCCAGCGAAGTCCGAAGGGAATCAGGTCCTTCTTACGCCACACCTGCGGGTACAAGCGGAACGTGCCGAAATCGATCTCGGGTACCTGCATAAAAGCGTGGCAATCGACGCCATGCCGGCCGTCGTATAATTCGCCCGAGCCGTTCGCGAAATAGCCTTCGTCTCCAACTGCTAAGAGATGATTGGGATCGTTTTGCTTGATCCAGCCGCTCATCGTCGACACCCATTCGAGCAGAACCTCGCCGCCACCTCGCAGGTCGCAGCGGGGCTCATTCGCAAGCTCCCAGGCGAGAATCGCCGGCTCATCTTTGTAGAGCCGTCCCGTGACGGTGTTCTTCCGCGCCAGGATTTGGCTCACGTAGGTTTGGTAACCGTCGCGAATATTTGGGTTCCGATAGAATTCATTGCGTGATTTCGCTTGAAACCAGGCTGCGTAGCGATCCATGCCGCCGAAGTCGGGCCAGTAGTTCACGAGCGGAAGAATGAGCCGGATCCCGGCTTGTTCGGCGTCGGCTATCAGATGATCGAGCCGCTCGAGTCCATTTTCGCCGGTATTGATCTCGGGCCGGTTGGTGTCGCTATTCCAGTATTGAAAATAGACGCCGCGCCAGGCGCCTTCGGGGATGGCTCCGCTGCCCGCGGCTTTGCAATCCAGGTAGGCGGGGGCTCGCAATACATTGAGGCCGATTTGCTTCGCTGCGGCGAGGACTGCCCGGCGCATCGGATCTGCCGCGAATGCCAGATAGTAATTGTTCGCGCCTACAATTTTAACAGGCAATCCGGCTGCGTCAAAGCACCGGTTGCGAATCTTTACCAGCTCAGGACCGAGGGACATTTACACGCGAATGGGGAGGGTGTGAGCGATCACACCCTCCCCATTTTGCTGCAAATTGGAATGAACTATTTAGCTTCCTTGTCCGGGTGCCCGGCGCGCTCGATATCTTCTTCAACCGTCGTAGGCAGTCCGGCTGCGCTCAAAACTTTGCGCAGAACCACCGCAGTTTCCGGGGAGCTGCGAATACTGGTTCCGATCAGAACGCCGTCGGCGATACGCAAAGGGGTCCAACCCTTCTTGTCCTTTTGATTCCAGACCTCGATTTTGGCGCCTTTGTCGATCAGGTATTGGGCGACAGTGGGGACTTGCTTATAAGCGGCGCCATGGATGACGCTTTCGCCTTTTTTATCGACGCCGTTGATGTCTCCGCCCAGTTCTAACGCCACTTGTACAGCTTCCATTACCTCAGTTTCAGTTCCCGGATCTTCACCCGGGGAATAAGTGCCCACTCCCGCGGCCGCCATCAATGGAGTGGTGTCGTCGGCATTCGGCAGCAAAGGATCGGCCCCCAGAGACGCGAGCAGCCGCATCAATGGAGCATCCCCGGTTCTGGCCGCCATCATGAACGGTGTCGCGCCCATCATGTTCATGAAGGTTCGTCCGACATTTCCCTTCTTGGTCATGCGGGCGTTTAAATTCGCTCCGTGCTCGGCGAGCTTTTTCACCAGATCGAGACTGGAGAGGTTTCCCGAGCCTTCCGGAGCCGGGTCGTTATCGCCACGGCCGGGCTTGCGGACCCAGGTAATCTGATGCAGGGCAGTCCACCCCTGGGCAGCAGCGTTGGGATCGGCGCCCTTGTCGAGCAGTGCCGCCGCCAGCTCGTAGTGAGCGTTCGCGACCGCCAAAACCATGGCGCTGATGCCGGAGGTGCCGGTGCCCCGTCCTGATTGCCATTTTTCGTTTACGTCCGCGCCGGCTTTTATCAAGGAAAGCGTGGCGCCAATCCTGCCCTCCCGTACCGCAAACAGCAAAGGCGTAAATCCACCTTTGGTATGGGCA
>JANXXL010000298.1 GCA_025350625.1 Bryobacterales bacterium
GTCGGCGCCAACATGTTCACTGGCCGCTATCGCGGAAATCGATAAGGCCCGCATGTACGCAAGGTTCGCAAGCAGATAGAGTGCGCCTACCAACAAGGTGCCGCAAGTAAGCGCACGCAGAACATTGCGCTGCGGATTGCGGATCTCGCCCGCCACGAAGCTCAACTGCACCCAACCGTCATAACTCAGCAAACATGCAATGAGTGCTACCCCAAAACTGCTGAGTGAATTCCCTAAAACATCCTGCGCGCCAGCTGTCGACACCACATTTTGTGCCGCTTGCCCGCTCAGTAGGAGGGCGCCGGCAATGATGATGAGAATACCCACAACTTTCGCCAGAGTAAAGCTGTTCTGCACCATCGCCCCAAGTTTCACGCCGCGGTAATTCACCCAGGTGAATAAAGCCAGCACAGCCAGACTGAGCGGTTTCGAAAAACTTCCCACCGGCACGAAGTAGCCGACATAGATCGAGAAAACCGCTGCCAGCCAGGCCACCTGCGCGCTAGGCGCCACAGTGAAAAGCGACCAGCCGCAAAGGAAAGCCGCCGCAGGTCCGTACGCCTCGCGCAGAAAAACGTACTGGCCGCCCGTGGCGGGAAAAGCGGCGCCGAGTTCAGCGCAGGCCAGCGCTCCGGCCAATGACACCACACCCGCAAGGAGCCACACTGTCATGATCATTGACATCGATGGCAGGCTGCGCGCCACCAGGTTCGGAACCAGAAAGATGCCGCCCCCGATCATGCATCCGGCAACGATAGCGATGGAATCGGTCAAAGAGAGCTGCCGCGCGAGCTCAGTCCGGCCGCTGGGTACGCTTGTGTCTGATGAAGGCAAGGGAGTCGTAGATTACGATCTATGCAGGATATCACCCTTTAGACGGAACAGTATCCGAGCCCCGCGGCTGTAGGCGCAGGGCGGTCGAGTGCGTGTCTGATTGGTTGAGACTAGAAGCCACGTCGTTATAGGACTGGCCGGCTGTGTCATCGGGAAGTTGTATCGAAGCTGCAGAAACTTGTAATTGGCCCCAACCCGTACGATTGTACCTGGATTGAAACGCCTCGGTGTGCTCGGCAGCCGAAGTCTCAGAATCGCCATCTTAGCGATTGCAGCCGGCACTCGGTCCGCTAGCTTTCAACGAAAATCCTGCGGTCGCGGCGCTCCCGTGCGGCGTTTGTGAAGGGTGTCGCTTTTCACTAGTCCTAGTCTCCGGGCTTCAGAATTGATGGTGGAGGCTTCGCTATCCCACACAATCAGGGAACAGCTAAACCCTGCATTTGCAATGGGAAAGTTCGAAACGCATCCATCACGGGCAGCCAAAACTTGTCGTACTGATAACAAAGGACTTAACTGCGAGTGCGCGTTACCAGTTGTTGATTCCATGTGAGTTATCGGTTCGAATCCATGCGGGCGTCTCACCGCGGCGGCACCGAACCGACGCTGACTACCTGCTGGGGCTGGATGCTCTCCAGCGCTGCAAGACATTCTGGAATGACTGGGAGCAGGTCCTGAATTCGGTTCGACCGTGCCCGAACGATTAGCACGGCAATTCGTTTGGTATCCAGATTCTGCTGGTAGGGCAAGTTTTTGTCGAGCGTAAGCAGGACATCAAACTGCGGGTCGGCCAGGCCCAACAACTCGCCGTTCTTCTTGCCCGACCATTCACACTCGACGACCGTGCGGCATGTGTGGCCCATCAAAGTGTCCGGCCAGCTTGCGAGGTAAGTTTTCGTCCAGCAGAATCCTCATCGCGGACTGGTCAATAGCGCCTTGGCTTCTTCCAGTGCAGCGATGGCTGCTTCTCGGCTAACCGAAGGAAAGTTATCGAGGAACTCATCCAAACTGTCGCCGGCTTCCAAGTAGTCGATCAAGGAATCGACTGGCACGCGAGTTCCACGGAAGCATGGCGTCCCGCCCAGGATTTCAGGATCGCTCACAACGACGGATTGGTGCGGCATCGAATCCTCTCGACCTTCAGTCTAGCAGCGATGGGCGATCCGGCCTAGAGTGCATTGAGGCGTCGATTTGTTCGTTCAAGTGTTTCATGCTTCCGACAACTTGCTCGAACAATAGATATTCCCCTCCCTTGGCACTCGCCCAGTCGATTCCGCGGAACTCGGGGTCAGCTCCAATCTCGATGTAGGCACGATGGTTGCTCAGCCTGAAGATCGCACGATCTACCTTCTCCCAAAGAGCTGAGTACTCGCTCAAATCAAGACTCGGGAGCTTGCGGGCGAGAGCATGTGCCAAGTCGTTGCGATGTTCCCGCAGAGCTTGGATTGTGCTAACGTCATCCGCGTCGAGGGCTTCCATAAAATCACGGAGGTAGAGTAGGCATGCCTCGAACTCGTTCTTATGGCGGGCCCGAACATCCTCAGCGTAGGTCGTAAAGGGCATGCCTGCTCCAAACGTCGTGTCCGCGTAAAATATCTTGATAGGGCCAACGATCATCGATTTGACAAGTTCGTACGCCACGAGAACAAACCCCGCGTAAGTCAAGCGTTGAGCGAGTACATCGGGCGGTAGTTCGTCGCCGCGAAGGTTTGGGCGCTGGGAATGTAAACCCATCCAGTGGACAGCCTACTATGGCATCAGTCTATGTGCCTCACGTCACCCCGCGGCTAAGCCTTGCACTTGCAACGGAACAGTTCGAAACGCATCCATTATGAGGAGCCACGAGAATCTGTGTGGAAAAAAAAGCACTTAACTTCCACGCCTTTTGCTAAATCATTGAAAGATTGGTTCGAATCCACGCAGGGTAATTGCGGTTAGAGCCCGACCACGAGACTTGCGACTGTCGCTTCGCGCGTCAGGCGGTGTATGGCTTTGATCATTTTACGTCTCCGCTTCGCTCCGGCCCTTGGTGCGTTTACAGGCTCAGCAGCCCAGGCTGGTTCCGCTCCTGTGGCGCCGACGACCATCATTGGAGTCGGCTGATGGGCACTAGGACATCCGCTCAATCGCGGCCT
Source organism: Bryobacterales bacterium (assembly GCA_025350625.1). Classification (GTDB taxonomy): domain Bacteria; phylum Acidobacteriota; class Terriglobia; order Bryobacterales; family Bryobacteraceae; genus Palsa-187. Next base: position 2,967 of record JANXXL010000298.1, read on the forward strand.
TGATGCCGACGACGATATCAAGGAAGCCCCTCGTCGTGCGTCGCCCACGTGGTGATAGACTTCCCGTACTCGCGGCAGCGCGAGCTGTTTGCCGAAGGGCGCGCCGTGCCACGTCGAGGGGCGAAGAAATGATCGGGATGACCCGCGCCGTGCCTTCGCGGTGGCGCTCCATAGCGCCTTGCACCCCGCGGCCGTAGCAGTAATCCGAGGAAGGGAAGAGGCGGCGTCCAGCTTGACCAGCTGGCAGTCACACGATGGACGGAAACCCGATCGGAACTCGGGTTGGTTCTGCATTATTGAGCGTGCTGCCTAAGAGCTTCCGCGCGGAGCAAGAAGTTGGGTACGAAAGAACCTATGCTGGTCAAATTGTCCAGTGACAAAACCGTGAGTGAAACCGCGGCCACCATGCAGGCTGCCGTCCAGGCCAATCGCTTTGGCGTCATGCAGGTTCACAACCTCAAAGAGACCAGGGCAAAGAAAGGCGTGGAGTTAGCCAGCGAATGCCTGATCTTCGCGGTCTGTCAGCCGCAACAAGCGAAGAAGGTTCTCGATGAAAACATGAGCATCACCGGCGCACTGCCATGCCGGATCTCAATTTACGAGGAAGGCGGTAAAACCATTCTGGTAACGTTGAAGCCCACCACGCTTCTGGCGATGTTCGACACGCCTCACGTGGAAGGTAGTGGCGCAGGAAGTGGAAGCCGCGATTGTCAAAATTTTGAAGGAAGCCGCATCAGCCTGATTGGCTGGCACTTAATGCCTACAATCGTTCGGTCCCGTGTCACCATCGCGCGCGGCTATTGGCGGCGTTTAATTGAAAAGATCACGCAGTTGCGAGGAAAGATCGGGCTGCTCGAGCGATGCCCTTGAGAACTCGGAGCCCATCATCCTGTGAGCCCGTATCGAACTGCTCTCCCGGATGATCGACGGCATTGCTGACCATCGCAACAGAGGCTACGGAAGCTTGCCTCGCGATGCCAAAGGCAAAAAGCGAAGCCGTC
>JANXXL010000301.1 GCA_025350625.1 Bryobacterales bacterium
CCTAAATCCGGCAGTTAGAGCCGCCCAAATCCGGATAGATCTTTAGCCCGCAAGTAGTTGCAGCGGAATCAGTTATCACCCGAATGGTGAACTGCGAAGCAGTTGAAATTCCGAGGCGTCTCAGCGACTTGGAACGATCCGCAGAGTTCGAACTGCCGGATTTAGGTTTATGGGTCTTCCGATGCCACCGGGTCTGATCCAAAAGATCACCCGGCATCCGTGGAGGATCCGACGGCTACGATTTACGATCGCCTGGGCATTAACCCGGCCAAGGAGTATCATTCGCCTAGCGGCCGTCCCGTCCGCTAGGCGAACAACGGCAATCCTGTTCGATCTCCGCTGGTTTAATTATTGCTCATCAAGCAATGTGCGCACGGTGACGTTGTTCGGGTCGAATTTCAGATAGCGCTGCAGGGTTTCCCGAAGCTTGGCCGGCTGCTTTTTCTGAGAGTAAATCTCACCCAATTTGCGGTATGCCGATTCCAATGAAGGATCCATCCCGATGGCTTTCTCAAGATGGGAGATCGCTTTCGCCGTATCGCCGGCTTGATTCCAAGCTGTAGCAATGTTGATGTGATAAGGAGCGTAGGCCGGCTGCAAGCTCAAAGCCTCTTCGTAAAGCCGTGCCGCCTCCACCGGCCGCCCTTTACGGAGGAGCACGAGCCCAAGAGCGGTGACCACAGCCGCATCCTTGGGAGATGCCTCATAAACGTCAGAGAGCAGCCGGTATCCAGCATCCATGTGCGAGGCGGACAGGTCGCGCTCTCCGACGGTAATGTTCGCCAGTCCAAGGTTTCGTTTCGCGAGAGGCGGCGCGGGGTCATGCCATGCAGCTAGTTCGCGCATGGAGTCCGGCGGTTGCAGGGCCAGGTTGGGCCGCCGTCGAATGCGGTGATCCGTGAAGGCGGTATGGCCTCCATCCTTGGCTGTTTGGCGTTGCATGTGACAGCCGACACAATCTTCCGACGGCCGGGGGTGCGTTTTCACCAGATCCGCTCCATGGCAGTTGAGGCACTTGGCGCGATAGTAGGTAGCGACATTCCCGGGCTTGTCATGCGGATTGTGGCACGCGCCGCACCACATCTTGTCTCCGCTCTGGCGTGCGCACGTGCTGAGGGCAAGCTGCTCGGCGTGACTCACCACCTTTAACCCGCCGAGAGGATTCTTGAAGATGTAAACCGAGAAGACCTCTTCCAAGATCTGCCCAGGATGAAAATCTCCAATCCGCTGGCCGGGATTCGGAATCCGGGCTTCCCCTCCGAGGTGACATTGCTCGCAAATACTGTCGCGCATCCGGGCCGAAAGCTTTCTCGGATTCAGAATATTGCGCGGCGACGGAGCGTGCAGGTGCGCCTCGACCGGGCCGTGACAACGATCGCACGAGATAGCTTCGCTCTCAAAGGCTGGACTTTGGTAACGATTGAGCGTATCGGCGACAGGGAGAGGTTTTCCGGAATGGCACACCAGGCACTCTATGGCGACCGGCCGAGTGAAGTCCGGATTGCGATCTCCTTCATAGCCCGGCGCCATGTCCCAAAGCTTTTTTTTCGAGTAATACGAGACCGGGGATTGAAACAGGAAGTCCCCAATTCTTACAAGGTATCCGAAAGCGTGATTCCCCGAGCCGATCACGTATTCGACAGGGAACTCGCCTTCAAAGCCGTTCCGTTCCATGCGCTGACGCATGCCGGAGGCTGTCGATTGAATGGAAAACGCACTTCCCGATAGAGCGTGCGAGAAACGCCCCGACGGCTGCCCTTGGGGACGAAACAGAGAATTCGCCATGCCGGTGCGCGCATAGCCGCTGACCTCTTTCGGATGACATGAGGCACATGGCTGAGGGGCCGGAGCGGTAAAGGCAGGAGCGCATGCAAATAAAATGATTGCCGGGATCTTCACGGGAGCTTCCGGACTTGTCGAATTTTGCTGTATTGATTGATCGCGGGATTGCGCAGCACCTGCTTCGTTCCGTCAGGCCAAGTGATTGCGACCTGATCCACCTTTGAACACAATCCTAGACCAAAGTGCACACGAGCGTCATTGTGAGATAGATAGCTGCCTCCGTTGCGCACAGTTTCGAATTGCACCTGCCCGCAGGATTCAATGCGAACCTGAGATCCAATGGCATCCCGGTTGCTAGCCGTGCCGGTCAATGTGAAGCCGATCCAGGAGTGGTGTCCGGCGGTTCGATTCATCAGCAACAACGGCGAACCCGCAATTGGAAGAACTACCAGATCCATTTTTCCGTCGTTGTTGAAATCGCCGGAACATCCACCGCGATAGGAGTTCCCGGCTAGTCCGGGGACCAGGTCACGGACAGCGGTAAACCGGCCACGCCGGTTCTCAAAAACTATCACCGGTTGTAGATAACTGGTTCCACCTAAGCGATCCGCGTTGGGATACACGTGGCCATTGGCAAGCCAAAGATCCCGGTGGCCGTCGTTATTGAAATCGGCGAATCCGCAAGCCCAGCCCAACAGAGGAATAGTTGGGAGTTCCAGTCCGACGCGGTTGGAGACATCTTCGAACATTCCGGGTGAGTACTGCCGGAAGAGGGGGAAGTAATCTTCAGAGAACGTTGTGGTGAGCAGGTCTAGTTTGCCATCGTTGTCGTA
>JANXXL010000377.1 GCA_025350625.1 Bryobacterales bacterium
CGAGAATGCGTCTCCATTGGCGCGAAAATACTTTCCCCTCCCTGAGCTCTACCGCCTCCATGCGCCGGATCAGACGTTGAATGGCCATCTGACCGTGCGAAATAAGATCTCACGCGACAGTCCCGCTTGTGATCCCGGCACAACCGTTCCCACAGGCATCTCTATCTTCAGCCCGATTTCCGGTGACCGGCAGCAGTGTTGCCACCAACCCCTGGCCCGCAAAACCGAGGTGTGCGGCGCGGTCCCCGCACCCCGCTGCGTCCTGCAATTACTGCACCGGCACGAACGGCGATTTGGCGCCGTTAGGACAGCGCTGTTATTAGCAGCTTCCGCTTTGCGAATCTTCCCGCCGCGAATGGGGAAGCCTTCGGCGACCTCCACGCTGAGCGGGCGCTCGGCAGCCGCCATGAGGTCGCGGCGGCCTTGGTCCGGCACGTTCACCCATCGGAATGTCCGAGCCGCGACTGAACACTCTTAAAACTCCGATGCTACGATGGCCGTATGAGTCTGCCCTTCGATGCCAAACGCGTTCGTGAGTATGCAGCGGAGTTTGGTGCGGGTGGACAGCGGCTCGGCTGCAAATTCCGCCTCGATGACGGATCACTAGAGTTCGTCCACGAGTCTCAGATCACACCTGAAATCGAGCACTTCATTTCCAGCCTTGGCTCACCGGCGGCGGAATTGCGGCACAGCATGGAAGACCAGACGATTGCAGTTGCGGAAGTCGTGCTGAGGGACTTCGATGGTGCGAAAACAATCTATCCGGCGAAGATGCCGCTTCCCGAATTGATCTCCCATGGCGACACAGACGAGGGTATTCTGGTGACACGGCGCTACGCCAAGACCGATCAGCGAGACGAACACGGACGGACTGTGTACGTTGAGCGCAACTGATCGATCCAGGAGCGGGGCAGAAGGTGAACGCATAACGCCTATTCTAGAAGGCCGGGATCGGGTGGCTTCGAAGGCTGCTTTCCACTGACGTTCAGCGGGCTGCGTGATTTCGCCTAGGTTCGCAAGTCGGTCAGCATCTCAATGAGGATTGCAAAACTCGCAACTCCTTAGAAACACGCCATTAAGGGTCGTGGAGCTGCCGATGCTGAACTGGCGCAGACCTGCGCCTAACCCGAAAATGCCGCCGCAGTAGGCCGCAGGAGAAGGAACAACTCATTCGCGCGTTTGCGGGAGTCCGGGAAACCGGAACGGGCTCGCCGGTGGTGTTAGCGACGTCTACTAGTGGTTAGCCGCTTGCTCTATTAGGATTTCGGAATGGACCGCCAACAACGTCATCGGTGGATTTTCACGGGCATCAACGTCATCGCGATCGCACTGATGCTCTATGTGACCAGCCGGTTCACAAACACTGCCCCAAAACAACTCTCCTATAGCGAATTCCTCACCGAACTTCGCGCGGGCAATCTAATTGACGTACAGATCACTGAACGCGAGCTGATTGGCGTTCTCAAAAGCGATTCTTCGCGTCCCAAGCCAACTCGGGAACTTACGATCAAGGCGACGAGGTTACCTGGCGTCGATGAGTCGCTGCTTTTGACGGAGCTGGAAGCGCACCCAGTCAAATTCGGCGGGCACATCGATCAAGGTTCATGGGTCTGGAACGTGCTCGGTTGGCTCTTTCCGTTGCTGTTCATTGTGTTGATTTACGGCGTCGGGATGCGCCGCATCGCGCAAGGGAGCGGACCGCTGACATTTGGGAAGAATCGGGCAAAGATTCATGACCAGTCCAGCCGAATGCAGGTCACTTTTAAGGACGTTGCTGGCGTGGATGAGGCCAAGTTGGAGTTGGAGGAAGTGGTTGACTTCCTCCGTCAGCCAGCGAAATACCAGAAGCTCGGAGGTCGCATTCCCAAGGGAGTCCTGCTGGTGGGTCCCCCAGGTACCGGCAAGACACTGCTGGCGAAAGCAGTGGCCGGGGAAGCCCACGTCTCGTTCTTCTCGATCTCGGGCTCTGAGTTCGTCGAGATGTTCGTCGGTGTAGGTGCGGCTCGAGTCCGCGATTTGTTTGAGCAAGCGAAGCAGAAGGCGCCTTGCATTGTGTTTATTGACGAGCTGGATGCAATCGGCAAGGCGCGCAGCTCCGGAAGGGCCATCGGCTTCAGCAATGATGAGCGCGAGCAAACGCTCAATCAGTTGCTGGCTGAAATCGACGGATTCGACACCTCAGAAGGCGTGATCATTGTGGCCGCCACCAATACGCCTGAGGTGCTCGATCCAGCGCTGCTGCGAGCGGGCCGGTTTGATCGCCAGGTGTTGGTGGATCGTCCGGATCTCAAGGACCGCGTCGAAATCCTGAAGGTGCATGCGAAAAAGATCCTCATGGCCGACAACATCGCGCTAGAGACGATCGCGGCGCGAACACCCGGCATGGTGGGAGCCGATCTGGCCAACATCATCAATGAGGCGGCGCTTCTGGCGGTTCGCCGCGGTGGGGAACGAGTTGAGATGCACGACCTGGAAGAGGCAGTCGATCGGGTCATGCTCGGCATGGAAAAGAAGAGCCGCGTGATGAGTCCGGAGGAAAAAGAGCGCGTCGCCGTTCACGAAGCCGGCCACGCCTTAGTAGCTCTTTCCGTGAAGCACGCGGACCCGCTGCACCGCGTCTCGATCATTCCGCGGTCGATCGGGGCTTTGGGCTACACTCTCCAGTTGCCCACGCAGGAGCGGTATTTGATGACTCAGCCAGAGTTGGAAGATCAAATTGCTGTATTTTTGGGCGGGCGAACGGCAGAGGAGATCCACTACGGCGGCGTGGTCTCCACAGGAGCTGCCGATGATCTCGATCGTGCCTCGGCCCTGGTGCGCCAGATGGTGACCCGATTCGGCATGAGCGACCAGCTCGGGCCGTTGACCTACGGGCGGCCAATGGCGGCGCAGTTCTTGAAGTCCCCGTTTGATATGGAGGAGCGCAACTATAGTGAACGGACGGCGGAGAGGATCGATGATGAATCGCGGCGGATCGTGGATGAGATTCGCAAACGAGTCACCGAGATCTTGTCGAAGCGACGTGAACCTATGGAGCGGATCTCGCGAGAGCTGATTCGCAAGGAAACGCTCGAACGCGTTGAACTGGATAAGCTCTTGGCCGCTGACAAGACCTGGACGGGCCAGATCAGCGACAGCATGTGTGGCGCCAGCCACATGAAAATGACTTCGGCGCACGCCGGGATGACCGATCGGGATTGCGCGCTGGCTTGCGTAAAGGGCGGAGGCCAGTATGTTTTTGTGAGCGACGGGAAGGTATACAAAATCGCCAACCAGGAATTGGCGCTGCTGCAAGTGCATGCGGGTCACACGGTGCAACTCACTGGGGAGATGAAAGACGACACCATTACAGTGGCCAACATCACCAGGGATGGAAAGAAATAATCGCGGCGGTAGCGAACCAGCGAATCAACCTGACAGGAGGAGCGTCTCTTTGTCGCCACGAATCTCACATGCTCTGCTGACCACCGTATTGACGGTGAGCATACTGGCAGTGGGCTGTACGTCCTCGCCGAAAACGACCGCGACAACAGCGGAGAAAACGGCCGGAAATCCGCTGCGAACTTCAAGCCTCCCCGACTCTGACGGAGTCAAGGTCGCGCTGGCGGACTACAAGGGCAAGGTGGTGTTGCTCAACTTCTGGGCCACCTGGTGTGGCCCATGCAAGATCGAAATCCCCTGGTTCATCGAATTCAACAAGACATACAAGGACCGCGGGTTTGCCGTGCTGGACGTGTCCGCGGACGACGGATGGAAATCCGTGGGACCGTACCTGGAGAGAAAAAGATCGACTATGCGGTTGTGTTGGGCCACGACCAGGTGTCCAAATCCTATGGGAGTACTTCGCCTTTTGGTCGAGTCCCAGAAAGACGGGCAACCAGTGCGCGTTGAACCCCCAGACGTCGGGAACCAGGAACCCCCACGTCGCGAGTGTTACCAAGCGCTGGTCAGGCACATGCACGAGTGCGGGCCCGGTGTTGCTTACCGAAGCCTGCAGAGTCGCAGTGAGATTCATTACTAGCGTTACCAGAAAACCGAGCGTCGAGCCGATCACCATCAGCATCCAGGGCTCAGGTCTACACTGGGTTGTGGTGCCCTCACCGACCGGCGCCGCCGGCGATGGCTGGAGACGGTCTGAAAGAACAGAAGAAACGCCGCGAGTTCTAGTAGCGCAGAGAGCGGCAGCAGGACTCGCCACTGCCATCCCACGACACCCTCGAACCAGCGCAACGTGATCCCAGCGGTCCATAGACCGAAGCAAGTCCAGCCACGTGGGACTGGGACTGCGAAGGCCGGCAGACGTCCCATTTTGGTCAGCGAATAAAATCCTATGCCCAGGATGAACGTCCCGATCCACCCGAAAATCTGAGCGTGCCCGTGCGCCTGAAATCCAGGCCGGCGAGAGACTATCGAGCGCGTGCCGGCTGCTGATCGAGATCAGGTTCCAGACTCCCAGAAACGTGCCTGGCAGCAGCAGGAACAGGAGACCCGTTGGGGATGTAGGCCACCAACATGCGCTGCATCCTCACTTTACGATCAACGAGGGCGGTCGGTCCGGCAGCGATCTCGCTAGTGGTGTTCATGGGTCAACGCTACGATCCCCTGCTCCATATGAAGCGCACGAGGGAAGAGGATGTTGTTCTCCAGGTGCACGTGGTGATGCAGGTCACGCTCGAATTCTTCCAAGCCATGATACAGCGCGCGGTAGGTGGGACAAGCAGAGTCAGGGGCCTGGTATTCCGCAGACAGAGCGCGAACCTTGGCCAGCAATTCCCCGGCGTCGTCATGGTCGGCGAGCATGCGGCTGATCGGCATCTCGACCGAACCGAAGACTGTCGGCGGAGGTGTTGCCCCCCGGGCCACAGCCGACTCCATCTGTTCGAAGTGGGGGAAAAGGACATTTTCCTCTTTATGCATATGTACGAATAGTTCCTCCGTCAGCGTCCCGAACAGGTCACGAATCGACGCCAGTTCGGGGTGGGCTTGGCCGTGACGGCTTACCACCTTCTCGAACATGGTCATCAGACG
>JANXXL010000038.1 GCA_025350625.1 Bryobacterales bacterium
TAAAGACCCCAACCTCCCAAGATGATCGGAACCTTTAATGTAACACACCGCGCGGAGGCGATTGCAAGGACATTAATTTCGATGACCCCAAGGGAAGGTCACGGAGGGAGAACACCCTGCAGACTTTAAACTGACCTTGGCCGTCCCGCGCACCATGCCCTGCTTGAATGGCAAGATGGCAGTTACATAGCCGCCATTCACGTCAGATTTGGCCTTTGCACTATGGTGTTCTCCTTCGGAATCGGAATCCATTACCACATCAGCATTCGCGGAGAAGCCTGACCCTTCGATGGCGACTAGCTCGGAGCCGGGCGTAAGTAAAATTGCTTCCACCCTACATCCCTTGTCCTCGCCTCTCATAGGTTCGGGAACGATCTTGGCAAAGACTTTGGTGGATTGATCTGTCGATATTAAACCCAGTCGTACCGGTTCACCGGGGACTGGTCTTAATGGAATGTCAATAGGGTCGTTGGGTCTATCGGAAGTGCCACAGGTGCCTGGAGTGCCTGCGCAAATCGCGAGACCTGATTCATCAAACGTTATTCCTCGCAACGCCTCGCTAGGTTCGCGTTGCGTTACCGGCCATGCTACCAGGGTGTAGGTACCTTGCTTCGGCAAGCCGGTAGCGTACATCCTGACCTTGAGGATCGGCCCCTCGCGGGAAGCTTCTCGTAGTGAGAGGGAGTATTTGGCGTACTAGCGGCTGTTCCCCACGCTTGATGCATCTTCACGAGACGAGTGACGGCCTCTGCGGTGTTAGCACCTGGAGCGGCCCCTGTTTGTTGCCCAAAAACTGGCACCACGATTGAGACCAAAGCCACCAGTTGACGACTTCGTCGAAAAAATTTCTGGTGCTGCACTGCACTCAACCTTTCCAACCCAATGGCCGAATACGTGTCAACATGAATTCGGTGTACGGATCGACCCGAATCGGCCCTTCCAGCCGGTAACCCAGTTCCTCGATCCTCGCGGACCATTTGCGCAGGTAGGTTTGATAGATATTGGCCAATTCATCGCGCTTGGTTGCGAACACCAGCGTCTCTGGCTCACGAACCTCGATAAACTCTTCCACGGCCTGGAATACGCCATTGAAAATAGCGAACGCGGAACGAACGGCCTCGGTGCTCTCGCCCTTCTCGATCGCGAAAGTGACGTGCCAAGGTCCGCCGTTTCCGCGGCGCTCAAACGAGACCGTCGCTTTCACCGAATCCACAGTGAACGACGCGACCGCATGCGATAACCCGGAGAGATCCCACGTCAGTGGAACATTTGAGTTGTAGGATTCCGCCATGAACTCTGCTAACGATTGCATAGTTCGTTTTCTTACTCGAAAATCTCATCCGGCGTGACTTCCACACCCAGGTCTGGAATCCTAAGCGAAGGCACTTCTGTCAAGCCCGCCTCGCACGTGTACATACGGCGCGAATGCGGATCCACCAGCCAAACGTGCTGCACTCCCCAGGACTTGTACTCCTCCAGTTTGTCGCGGACCGCATTCAGGCGGTCGTCCGGCGATAGGATCTCGACGGCAATGAACGGCGGTTGATCCGGCACGCTCGAGGGCGGTGGCGACGGACGGAATACGGACACATCGGGAATCAAATAGAGGCCTTCACGCACTTTCACGCGTGTCTCGCTGCATGCGTAAAAAGAAAGTTTCTTGCGCAAAGCCTCAAAGAAGACCAGAAGCAACGCCTGGGTTCGTCCGTGCAAGTAGTCGGGCACGCTGCGCTCCACTAGTTCGCCGTCCCGGTACTCTCGATCGAGGTCCGGGAAACTGGTGTGCAGATACTCGTCAACGGAGATACCGGCCTTGGCGCCCATTAACTCAAGCATACTCTAGCGTCGGTACCAGAGACTGCGCCGCCAACGTCCGCGAAGCCGACGCGAAATAGGCGAAGCCCCCAAAAACGCAAGTCTAAGGAGTCGTGTTTACTGTGTTCTGGGCTGAGGGGTCTTTGCCATTTAGGTGCCCGTTCCCCGCGGCAAGGTCGGAACCTTAATCTAGCACAGCCCTGGGGAGAGTTCGCAAGCGCCGCCGGCTCTATTTGAGCAGAAGCAACAATTGACCATAAGATAGCCCTCGGGTTTTAACAACTGGGTCATATAATCCAAGTTGGAGCGGCCCACTTGAGCACACGCCTTATTTGTGAAACCATTCAGCCCACTGACCCCCCAAGTGCCTGGACGGAGGACGCTGAAAAGACGCGCGGTTCCGGAATTCAGCCCCGCGAATCTTCCGGTCTCCTCCCTTGCCAGCACGCGAAGGAACTGATCGAGGCAGTAACCGCATCTGTACGCGAACTTGTGTTGCTGCACGCGGAGCAATTCGATGCCGTCATTACGGGCGACCTTGATAGCACGCGCTTGGAACTCTCGATCCACGCGGCGAACGAGCGGAAGCGAGAAACCAAGTACGCCTACCTGCGACATCTAAAGATTCACAATTGCTCAAAAACGCTCCGGAAGACTTGAAGCGGAGCGGATGTCGCACTCAGCCGGCAGATTCTAACTAGTGCCTGTGCCTCCTGAACCCGCTTGATGCTGCTGCCCGGCAGTCAGGCCGTATGGACAACCCCGTTGCGGAACTTTTTCGCCGCGGCAATGCCAAGCGCCACAAAAAGCTCCAGCACCACTAACTGGGCGATCGCGAAGGGCGGTTCGGTCTGGGTGGGAGCTAATGCCTCTAAACCCGGCACCTTCTCAAAGGCTTGGACCACCAGCACGAAGACATTCAGATACAAGGCGATCACGGCACATATTACATAGATCCGGCGCCACGCTCCGGCCAGGTGAAAAGAATAGAGCGCCAGTATCGCGATAACCAGCACCACCAGCGATAGAATCGCCGACGCCATGGGATGGCAAAAAGTGATCGAACGGGAAGCCGAATCCCGTCACGCTGGTCGCCACTGTAGTGGCCAGAAACAGCGCCGTCCAGTTACTCAAACGTTTCCCGGCCAAAAGCCCGAAAAGCACCACCAGTCCCGAGCGAATGCCCACCCAACGTCATGCCGAATACCATGAATCTCTTCGGTTAGCCTTCTTGGGATCGGCCGCGTGCGAAGGAGGCGGCCTTGGCTTTGGCCTCCGCAGCGAGAGCCAGCAGGCGTTCCGCATATTCAAAGGTTCGCCGTCCTACGTCGGTCATGGCGATGGTCCTTGAAAAGCGATGACGCTCGAACAGGCGGACACCCAATTCGCGCTCGAGCGATTTGATGTGGAAGGTGACGGTGGATTGATGGTAGCCGAGTTGGGCGGCGGCCCGAGTAAAGTTACTCGTAACCGCCACCACCCGGAAGGTTTCTAACTGCTGCAAATCGAGCATGGTTCTATACCTCTTGCGGGAACCCCCCAGTGAGCTCCCGCTAGAATGAGCTTTAATCGGCAGTCTACGTTAAAGCGCGGTCTCGCCTCGATCGCCGTTGCGGATGCGAACGGCATCGTCGATCGTGGCCACGAAGATCTTCCCATCCCCAATTTTGCCGGTGCGGGCAGAGGTGGTCAGCGTTTCGACCACCGGATTCAGAAGCGCATCGCGTACTACCATCTCGAGCTTCACTTTCGGCAGCAAGTCGACTTTATATTCGCTGCCGCGATACACCTCTGTATGGCCCTTCTGGCGTCCGTGTCCCCGTACTTCTGAGACCGTGATGCCCTCCACTCCGATCTTGATCAGAGCATCTTTCACTTCTTCAAGCTTAAAGGGCTGGATGATAGCTTCTATTTTTTTCATAGTGTCCGATCTAGTGTGCCGATCCTGGGAGTCCGACCCTCGATGCACTTGCCGATTGAGCGCCGAGCGGGGAAACGGATTCTGTCGAGCTCATCGCCATGCCGCCGGGACGACCCATCGAGGAGATAACATATTCGGGGTAAGCCGATATGCCGTGCTCGTGCAGATCCAGACCGTAATTCTCGCCTTCGGCCGAGATGCGCAGCAGTCCCATCGCGTTGACAATGTACATCACTACCATCGCGACTACAAAAGTAGCGACGGTGATAATGGCACTCCCTACGAACTGCGCCATGAGCACCTGGGTTCCGCCGCCATAGAACAGACCTTTCAGTGGAGCGGAATTATCAGCCGCGAATGGTCCGGTTGAGCCGAACTGGCCGGTAGCGAACAGGCCCAGCGAAAGCGTTCCCCAAATTCCGCACATGCCGTGAACCGGCACCGCGCCGATCGGATCGTCAATGCGCAGGTACTCGAGCAGTTCGACGCCGTAGACCACGATGACGCCGGCCACTCCGCCGAGCAGAATCGCACCAGTGGGGCTGACCCAGTAGCACGGGCAGGTGATGGCCACCAGTCCGGCTAGGAAGCCGTTGACCGTGAAACTCATGTCCCATTTCTTACTCATAAAATATGCCACGAACATTGCCGCGAAGCCGGCCGAGCAGGCTGCGAGAGTAGTGTTGGCAGCTACGCGTCCGATCCCCTCGAAATCCATGGCAGACAGGGTGCTGCCAGGATTAAAGCCGTACCAGCCGAACCAGAGAATCAAACCGCCGGAGCAGGCGATCGTGAGATCGTGCGGCATCATGGGTCCACCACCGTCGCGCTTGAAACGGCGGCCCAGGCGCGGACCCAGGACAATGGCGCCCGCCAGAGCAATGAATCCACCGATGGTGTGCACTACTGTCGAACCCGCAAAATCATGGAAACTGGTGCCGAGCGACGGCAGGAAGAAGCCCGCGGCGCCCATGGTCGCGAGGAAACCGTCCGGACCCCAAGCCCAATGGCCGATGATCGGGTAGATGAAACCTGACACCATAAAGCTGTACATGAGATCGCCCACCCAGGCGGTGCGGCCAATCATCGCGCCCGAGGTAATGGTGGAGCAGGTGTCGGCGAAGGCAAATTGGAACAGCCAGAATGCCAGGAAAGCTACGCCGGTGGTTTCGTAGGTGTGCGGCGCCCCCTGCAGGAAAAACCAGTTGAGTCCGATGATCCCGTTACCGTGGCTGAACATGAACGCAAAGCCCCAGGCGTAGAACAGAAGACCGCAGAGGCAGGTATCGACCACGCATTCCATCAGGACGTTCACCGTTTCGCGCGAGCGGCAGAAGCCCGCTTCGAGCATCGTGAAGCCCACCTGCATACCGAACACTAGAAACGCCGCAATCAGCGTCCACACGGTGTTGATGGGGTTGACGATATCGTTAGCCTTCAAGACCGGGTCCGCCGCAAAGGTCCGAAAACCGATCAGATCGGGATTGAGAAGGAGAGCGGCGACCAGGATCAGGCCGACGCCGGTGAGTTTTCCCATCAGCAGGATTTTGCCGTATTGGCGCCATTCCGGATTCCGAAGGCGCTCGCGCAATCGGTTGATTTTACTGGGGAAAGATAGTCTGGTTTCCATAAATTACATTCCTCTCTACGCTCGAAGTTAAGTCCGCTGGCGCCGGGATACACCTCGACCGGTGTCGGCTCGGGTGGCCTGGATAGAACAAGGTTGTGTTCGGGACGCTCCCGCAAACTGGGCGAAGAGCAGATGTAGTTCTTTACGACTTCTTTACGTAGTCTAGCGGGCGAGGTCTACCCCGTCCAATCAATTTTTTGAATGCAGAGCTAAGCCATTCTCTATATCTAAGGGTTGGTACTGGTCGTGGCGCTGAAAAAGGATTCTGTCGACAGTCATAATCTTCCTGACGCCTAAAACCGATTCCTTCAGTGGAGGCATCCCGTCATGTCAACTCCTGCAGTAAGTTTCTCTAGAGAGCGCGTGGACTGGTCCTGCCTGAGTCTCGCTTCCGTACGGCAGCGGAACGGCATGATTTTGGGAGATATAGCCCAATCCACAAGGATCTCATCCTATTATTTGCAGGCGATCGAAGAGGAAGATTTCGACAAACTCCCGGGCGGCGTTTACAATACCAGCTACATCCGTCAGTATGCCCGGGCAATTGGCTACAGCGAGAGGGATCTACTTGATCGGTACTATACCAGGACCGAGCAGCCCGCAACCGAGGAGGGCAGGCCGACGAAGGAGCTTCCGATCCCTGAAATGCGCCCAGTCACCCGCGGCGAAGTGCAACAAGTCACCCGCGGCGCAACCCGATTAGGTCTCGCCCTGAAGTTTTTTCGCGGACATGCGGGGACCAAGACGCGGACCCGGCATCCCGCCTAACTTACTGTCCCCGGCTCCACCAAGCCGCTCTCCAAAGCATCGCCGTTCGATTTCCGGCGGAATCCGCTGCCTTCCAGGCCGAGTTCGAGGCTCCAATACTGCAGGCGCCGTTTACTGGCGGCTTTCGAGAGATCAATTACGTCGGCGCGGGTAAGCAGATGAGCCGCCAACCACCGTAAACACTCGGAAGAGCGCCATGCGCAAATGCCCAGGCAAACTTCTGCGATGACCACCATTGCCAATGCCAAATTCATCGATGAACTCCTTTCCGTTCATGAGCATCGATCATCCATTGGGGCGATTCGGCTATCCCGCCGGCCGTGGCCCCGCTGGCTCAAGTTTATTGACAAGTCGGAATTCAGTAAATAGACCGGTAGTCACGGTACTGGTAATATGTTTTTTAATTGCTCCCAGTCTTTGGCGAATGTTATGATTCATAAAATCGCAGGCCGCATGCTGCCATTGCGCGGACCTCAGAACCTTCCCGTCGAGAAAGGCTTCAGAAGGACGGCGGAATGGAAGTTTGCAAATGGGTCGATGAGGACATCATCGAACTTCAGGCGATGGGCAATCTCGAAGACGGCTTCATTCGTGAGCATTTCGACTATTGCAAATCCTGTGAGGCTCGCGTCCTGGAATCCCGGAAGTGGATCGAGAAGCTGAAGCGCGGCTTACGGGATCTCCAGGAAGCTAAGGAAATCCGGCGCGATGCGAACGATGACGATTCGAACCGGCAGGATGAGTCATGACCTGCTTCGCGTCCACGCATGATGGAAATTTGGGGAAGCTGAAAAAGATCCTCGCGAGGCTTGCGCCGGTTGAGCGCGAGGCGCTTGCCAGGTTTTACCTGCTGGACCAGGACGCGGTTCGCATTACAGCGGAGCTGGGAATAAACGACAGCCAATTCCGGGAACTCAAGGCGCGGATCAGGACGGCTTATCTGGCGACGGAAAGGCCAAACTAAATGGACCGTCTTATTTCGATCGGGACCGGTAGCGCACACGGACACACGGCAGCGAAGGCCGCTGGCGCAGCGAAAGCGCGAGGCTAGAAATCCACATGGCGGCGAACCTACAACCAACCACTGCAGAACCGATATCAATCTGGAAGGAGGCATACGATAAAAACGATTCGCTGATTTATTTGCTAGACCGCGATCTGACAATCGCCCGCTGTAACCTGGCGTGGGATGTATTTGCGCTGGCCAATAACGGAACCAGCGCGCTTTCTTCTAAAGTGGTGGGCACCTGCATCATGGACGTTGTCCCGCCCGCCTTGCAGAGTTTTTATCGAACTGCGTATGACGCCGTGGAGCGGTTTCGGCGAAATTGGTGGCACATTTTTGAATGCTCATCGCCCACTCAGGCGCGGATTTATCAGATGCGTATTATGCCCTGTGACGGGGGCGGGTTTTTAACAATTAATACCCTGATGAGCGAGGCTCCACCGGGAGTAGAGTCGCCGAAAAACCTCGCAGATTACGCCGGGGCTGATGGCATAGCAATCATGTGCTCGAATTGCAGGCGCGTCAAACG
This sequence comes from Bryobacterales bacterium, assembly GCA_025350625.1. Classification (GTDB taxonomy): domain Bacteria; phylum Acidobacteriota; class Terriglobia; order Bryobacterales; family Bryobacteraceae; genus Palsa-187. Next base: position 7,670 of record JANXXL010000038.1, read on the forward strand.
GGTATCCCCGCCCGGTGCTTGGGAATGGATTCCTGAGCTTCTTTGGAGCGGCCAAATTCTCACCACGTTCGATCTCTGCGATTTTTGCGCCGCTTACCACTACCACATTCGATAGTTTTCTCGTAGTGCGCTACTTTGAAGCACTTTTAAGGCGTTCTGTCGGGGAAGCGGACGATGAATCCGTCGCGGTTGGGCATCCGCACTTTGGGCAGTGTCTGCGCATTCATCGCGTCGCTCTCGCCGATGATCTTATTGAGCGAGAGGATGTAAGCGGTCAGCGAGTAAACTTCCTGGTTGGTGAGCGAGCGGGGCTGCTGCCATGGCATGGCGCGCCGAATGTAATCGAAAAGGGTCGTGGCAAAGGGCCAGAAGTTCGCGATGGTCTTCTCCGTCTCCATATTCTTGACCGGTTCGCCGCCGGCCAGCCGGGCGCTGGCGCCGCCTTTACCTTCCGGCCCATGGCAGGCTGAGCATCTCGCCGCGTAGATGCGAGCGCCCTCGGCGGACGTTCCGGCGCCGGGCGGGAGGCCGGAGCCGTCCGGCAGGATGCCGATATCCCAGGCCGCAATCTCAGCGGGAGTAATCGGTTTTCCAAGCTTGGGTGATTGCGGGTTGAGGGCCTGGCCGTGCGCAACCGCGGTGAGCAGGAAAGCGATTCCGAGAAGGTTACGCGTACACATGCTTCACCTCCCCGCCGCGCTCGATCGACCAACTGACGATGGCGTTGTAGTGTTGGCTGACGAAAGCGGTCACCGGCGGAACTCGCGTGGTTTCGCCGCGGGATGCCACCAGTTGGGTGCGCGTCGGCTGCACGTAGCCGGCCTCGTCCCACGCCTGGCTTTGCAATACCGCGGGGCCGCCGTCCCAGCGCCAGGGCACGCGGAAGCGGGTGAATGCTTTGCTATGCACCGGCTCCTGCAGCGCTGCCTGCGCCCAGCTCTTGCCGCCGTCGGCAGACACCATGACCTTTGCGATGCGGCCGGTGCCGGAGTAGGCGATGCCCGAGATCTCATAAAATCCCGGCCCTTTCAACGCCAGCCCGGGCGAGGGATGAGTGATGAAGGATTTGACTTCCTGGAGGAAATAAAACTGGTAGGCCTTTCCGCCCGGCAGGATCGGCGCGTAGGTACGGGACTCGTAAAAGGTCATGCCCGGGGTTTCGGTGAGCTGGAGCCGCCGCACCCATTTGACGTTGATGTTGCCTTCCCATCCGGGCAGGAGCAAGCGCATGGGATACCCGTTTCCGGGCATGATCCGCTCCCCATTTTGATAAAGCGCGATCATGGCGTCATCCATTGCCTTTGAGAGCGGCACGCTGCGGCTCAGGTGCGGGGGATCCGCTCCTTCGGCGACGATCCACTTGGCCTTCGGGTCGATGCCGGCTTCGTCGAGCAAAGTGGAGAGCCGCACGCCGGTCCATTCGGCGCAGGAGACGAGACCGTGCAATGCCTGTACGCTCGCCTGAATCGGCTCCACCGAAAATAACGGCGCGCTGTTGCCGCCGCACTCGACGAACGCCATTCGCGACTCCATGGGATAACGCGCCAGCGCGTCCAGCGTGAAGACTAAGGGCTGCTTTACAAGGCCGTGGATCACCAGGCGGTGTTTATCCGGATCGATATCGGGATCGCCGGCATGAGAAATCACGAAATGCAAACCGTTCGGCGTGAAGGTGCCGTTTAGCAGATGGTGCGGCGTGCGCGCGTGCTGGGTGCGAGGTTCGCCTTTAGGATTGCTGAGCGTGCGCACTACATTTTTTTCGAAGCGGGATCGCACGCCAAAATCGGGAACCGTGACGCCCGGTGCAAGGCTCCAGGACTCGTCAGTCAACTGCTGGCCGAAAGCAGGCGGAACCAGCGCGTAGCCGGTGATGGCCCCCGCGAGCGCGGCGCCGCCATGCAGGAACGCGCGCCGGTGCAGCAGTCCGTTACCGGCAACTGGTTGCAGATTTTTCAATTCTTGCTTTGCTCGATCACTGGGCGTCATAGCATTCCTCGACTTCTGCATCATATAACGTGTGGCGCTTCCGCTGTGACGCGTGCCTCACACGTTTTGTGTTCCGAGAGAGTAGTATAAGCAGAGCAGGCCGATGGGGCTCGATATTCTTCGGCAAGGAGGACTGAAATTCCATGATTGCATCGCAAACTGCAAGGCAGAAGCGCTACGGCGCCCTGCTGGTCTCACTGCTTCTCGCTTCCGTTATGTTGCTTGCCCAGGAGGCCGCCGACCGTCCACGACCCGCGCCGAAAAACCTCAAGCTTCTGGCGCCGGACACCGACATTCCATTCGTCATGCGGAACTTCAATCAGGCGTTGGGCGTTCAGTGCACCTATTGTCATATGGAAGGCGATTTCGCGAGCGATGCCAATCCCAAGAAGGAGACGGCGCGCAAAATGATTGCGATGGTACGGCAGATCGACGGGACTTTCCCGAGCAGTGCGGGCATATTTCCCGCCGGATATCACGAAGTGGATTGCAACACCTGCCACCGGGGAAGCGTCAAGCCGGACGTGAAAGCGGCGAGAGAGTTTTTTAACCGCAATGAGTCTTTGGGCGCTCCTCCGCCGCGGATTACGCCCGGAGTCAATTTAAAGGTTCTGCCTGCCGACACGCGCGTGCATGGCGACGGATCGATCATGCACGACTTCCGCGACGCGCTGAATGTCGACTGCGGATACTGCCATGGCGGCGGCAAGCCTTTCGAGGCGGATGTCAATCCCCGGAAGGACATCGCGCGCAAGATGATACTCTTGGTTCGGCAGATCAACGCGAATTTCCCAGGCACGGGCGTTTTCCCAGTGGGCACGCAAGTGGTGGTGTGTTACACGTGCCATCGCGGAGATCCTCATCCAGAGGCCGCCAGCAACAGGCGCTACGACCCGCCTGCCGGAAAGCCTTAGCCAACCTATTTCGACTCTGCTGAACCGTCGTGATAGCTGAGGCTATCGGCCGGCGCCTGCTCGCGGTCAAGCATGCCGTAATCTCGAATGACGCCGACAACGCGCAAGCGGTAGTCGCGAAATATGCCGCCACGCCCCTTGGTTTGTGCGATGCGGTGCGCTTCGAGCGTTCGCCATTGTTCTAGGGCCGCTTCATCTCGAAAGAAAGATAGCGACAAAATCTTTCCAGGTTCGTACAGACTTTCAAATCGCTCGATGGATATGAACCCGTCGATTTTATCCAGGAGTGGCCTGAGTCCGGCAGCGATGTCGAGATATTCCTGCTTCCGTCCATCCGCCGGCCATACCTCAAAAATGATTCCGATCACATTGAGCTCTCACGCTTAGCGATATAGCCAGTGGGCAAGCTGCCAATTGTATTGAAACTCTTCAGAGGAAAGCGGTGCCTGCGCGTTGTGAATGAACAGTGGGACGTCCATCTCGTGAACCGAGCCGTGGGCGCGATATTCCGGGGGAAGAGCTTCCGATTCAGTTTCTAATTGGCCGAAAACGGTATCGCGGTCGCCCAGCACTGCCAATTCCCCGATTCGCGAGGCCATTAGGTGATAACGTTTCGAAGCCTCGCTCCGGCTAAGAACCGCTTCCACGCCCTTGAGTTTGGATATATTCTTCGCTACCGCGTCGATCTCTGCCGGACGATTGCAGTAGATCCACGCGACGCCTCCGTGGCCGCGATGGTGCTTGGGATATCTATCCCGCTCTGCCGAAATCGCGATCCGAATCGGAGTGCCGCGCTGGGCGCAGGCTTTCTCCAGGTCCCAGCAGAGGGTCTTGTGGTTCATCCCATGATCGGCGGTCAGCAGGAACGCCGCGTCCGGAGCCGCCGCGGCAGCCTCCCCGAATAGCTGGTCCAATCGTGCAAGGTGCTCCTTCGATTCCTTCGCTCCGGGAGGCCAAGCGTGCATCGGGTAATCCGTGGTGTGGATATATAAACATCCGAGATCGCGGCGGTTCTTGAGCAGATCGATGGCGGCCGTCCACAGCCAATAATTGATTTCGCGGCTGTAGATGTCGGGAGCGGGTCCCAACCGTTTTACCCAATCCTGAGTAGGTGTTTCCGCCGACAAAATCACATCGGCGCCGGCCGACAGCAGCGTTGTCGTTTTTTTCTTCGAAGACAGCAGAGCGGACTTCACGCCCTGCTTCTTCGCGCGCTGAAACAGCGTCGGCGCTAGCAGGAGATCAGCGGTCTCCATATATTCTTCCCGCCCGGAGCGTTCGTTGAAGTACGAGTTGCCGGTTATGCCATGCTGATCGGACCAGACGCCGCAACAAATGGACGCATTATTGGTATTGGTGACCGAAGGCATCGCGTCTTTAACGCGACGGAACAGGCCCTGTTGTCGCCACTGCGCCAACACGGGCATATGGCTTTGCTCCAGATATTCGAGTCCAAATCCATCGCACATCACCACCACGACGCGCTGCGGCGGGCGCTGCGCAAAGGCCGGGGCGGCGAGGAGCGTCGCGCCCGAAGCCAGAAACGTCCGGCGATCTAGGGGTGACTCTTTAGTTCTTAACGTATTTCCTCAGGTTCTTGGAACCGGTTTCCGCCCCGTACACATTGCCGGTGGCATCTGCCGACACGCCTTCCGTCACACTGGTAGGTTTTTCGTCCGGCCCCAGCGCCGGGATGAACATTTTGACGACTCCGTCTTTGGTGCTGCCGATTCGAATCCCTTGCTTCACGCCGGGATTCACTTTTTCATCTGACTGCGAATCGGTCACGTAAATAGTGTCCTTGGCGTCGATGTAAATGCCGCTCGGCCGGCCAAATTGCTTCCATTCGTTCAGGAATTTGCCGTCCTGGTCGAAAATCTGAATGCGGCTGTTGCTGCGGTCGCCGACGAAGAGGCGTCCGGTGGAATCCATGGCGATGGCATGGGGCGTGTCGAATTCGCCCGCGGCCTTTCCCTTCTTCCCCCAACTGGTGATGAATTTTCCATCCTTGGAGAATTTGACGATACGAGCGTTGGAATCCCCGCCGTGTCCGTCTGCAACGTAGATCTCGCCGCTAGGAGCGACCACCACCGCGGACGGCTGATTGAAAGTGTCCGGACCGTCACCCGCGACCCCTGCTTTGCCAAGCTTCAGCAACACCTTCCCATCCGGACTGAATTTGGTCACCTGTTGGCCTTTGCCGTCTTTGCCCTGTCCGTCGGCAACCCAGACATTGCTGTTCTGGTCCACATAGATGGCGTGAGGAAACACAAACATTCCCTCGCCAAAGCTTTTCAGAACCTTGCCGGATGGGTCGAATTTGAAAATAGGCGCGACGCTTGAGCCGGAGCAGGTGGCGCCGCCGCATCTATCAAAGACCCAGACATTGCCGGGCCGATCGACAAATACCGCGTTGGTTGCTCCCCAGGTTCTCCCCTCGGGCAGTTTCGCCCAGTTCTCGACCAAGTGGTACGGATTGGGTTGGGCGACGGCCTTTCCGCTAAAAATTGAAATCACAGTAACGATGGCGATTGCCAGAGCGATTCTTAGTCGACCTGTATGTGGCATGATGGACCCTCCTCGGAAAGGTGCGCATTTGAAATGCGGTTTTTATTGTACTCCCGTCTTGACCGACTATGTGGGTGACGTCGCCGAGGGTGGCGGCTCATTCACGATCGCGCGTTGCCCTTGATGCAAGGGGTTGGTTGATCATCTTCCCGATTTGCCTTGCAGGTGCGCGGCGTCCTTTTCGTTTTCGAGGCAGTAGTGTTCGAGTAAATCAGTGTCGGGAAGAAGCTCCTCGACGAAGGTTATGGTGATGGGCCTGGTGAAGGTTTTGGGGTCTGTCATCGTCACGGCGACATCGAGGTGTCCGAAATCGCGCCTGTGAAAGCGCTCTTCGACGCGCAGGTCTTCGCTGTGCATGTGACCGCGCACGTCGAGCCAACTGAGATTGTTGAATCCGACGGTGTCGACCACCAAGGTGTCTCCTTCCCATTTGCCGACCGAATATCCCATCCAGCTGGGCTGCGGGTCGGCGATCTGCTTGCGCCCGTCGGTGAAGACCTGCCGGAAGGTGGTCTCGACTTCATACAGCAGCACAATGACGCTGGGCGTCTGGATGATCTTGAATGGCTCCGGTAAGAGATCGGAGTGGGGCACGCCCTCGGGCAGACAGTTCAGGCCGGGATTGGTGGTTGCGGCGGTTGGAGTGCGCTGGCGGAAGATTTCTGCGGCCGCCGGCTGAAGCGGTTCCTCGCCCGGCTTGAAATCGGCCAGGATGTCACGAAAGTATTTTGAATTGGCGGATTCCCCCAATCCGTAGAGGCCCGCGCCGCGCGGGTCTGCTGCGGCCTGCCAGATTCCGGAAAGGTCGGGCTTTCCGTTCACGCGGGAAACCGCGCCTGACAGATCCACTTTGCCATCCGGTGTGCGCGGAGCACCGGCAGCCGGTTGGTTCAGCCACTGGGCGCGAGCGCACAGGGACGCTCCGACGAACGCTATTCCGATCAGGAGGAGTCCACGCATGCTTTCTATTAAACTACAGCCACTCGGTTGGCACACATGGAAAGTTGACGCATTTCGGCGGCTCCCTGCGCAACGCGAGCCACCATTGGGTCAAATACGTCATGGGGTGTATACTTCCGATATTCGGTTGCGCAGAATAGAAACCATGGGCCACGCGGCGAAAGCGCGCCGACACCGAAGAGCAGAGGTTCACGATGAACGAATCGCGGAAACAGGCGGATAATTCTCGGCGGCGGACATTCCTTAAGGCTGCTGCGAGCGTCACTGCCGGCACGATGCTCACCCGAGGGACGCAGTGGGCCCAGAGCGGCAGCGCCCCCGTGATTTTTCCCAAGGTACAACCGCAGTTCATGATCACACCCGATCAGGCCTGGGAGTGGAACATGTTCAAGAGTCAGGGCGGTCCCACCTACGCCGGCAGCGCGGGATGGAAGCGTTACATGGATTTCCTGATCTCGAAGTTGCAGGAATTCGGCGCGGTCGATTTCGACTACGTTGAGATTCCTTATGACCATTACGTGGTCGACGATTGGCCTGACCGACGCACGCACGTCCACGATTCGGGCGTCGCTCTCGAAAAGCTCATCACCGATGGGGCGCCGGTGCCGGTGGTTGCCTCGTATGGCATGACGTCGGGTTCAACGCCGCCAGAGGGCGTGACTGCGCAGATGCTCTATTGTGACCCCGCAAAGCCGCCGTCCACGGAGGAAATGGCGGGGAAGATTCTGGTCTTGCAGACGCCGCCTTATCCGGAACCGCCGTACTCAAATTCGTTCCTGGACAACTTCACGCTGACTGACTACGAGTGGCGCTCCCCCGGCAAGTGGGCGCCGCTGTTCATACCACCACCCGCGAGCGTCACCAGTTCTTACCACTGCCGATGGGTGTGGAGCCAACTCAACGCATTTGCCGCCATGGGAATCCGCGGGCGCGCGGCGGGAATCGTGATTGTGTATGATCTGTCGCCCGGCGCGGCGTTGGGACTGGTGCAGCGGAGCGTCTACACCCCGGACGGCAAGGCCGGGCTGGGCGCGAAATACATCAACTGCCCCACCCTCACGCTCGATCGGGTGAACGGCGCGAAGGTGTTGGCGGATGCGAAGGCCGGCAAGCAGGCTACCATGACGCTCACCGCCCGCTTCCAGCGCGACCGCGGCAAAGCGGTGATGGCGTACTTGCCGGGGCGGAACTACGGCACGCCGCAAGATGAACAGGTGTTGCTCGCCACGCACACCGACGCCATGTCGTTAATTGAAGAGAACGGCGGTCTGGGGATGCTCGGCATTCTGTCGTATTTCAATAAAATTCCGCGGAC
>JANXXL010000039.1 GCA_025350625.1 Bryobacterales bacterium
CCCGACGATCGACCCTACCGGCTTGCTGAACATTTCGGTCAACACCGCCGCCGGGCCTAGCCCCTCGATCGAATCGTTCACGGTCACGTCCGCCGACTTCGTTACTTCGAGCTTGAGGGATTTAGCCAGGGTGGCCAGATCTGTTCCCGCGCGGACCTGTTCTGCCGCCTTGCGAGCCCCCTCATTCGCCAGCACCATCGATTGCGTAGTGATGTACTGTTCGCGGACTTTGTCCTCCACCTCGCTGAACTCCGCCGCTTTGGGCGTGGTTTTCTCGTTGAGCACGACAATCGCTATCTTGTTTCCCGCTATCAGCAAAACGTCGGAGACGTCGTTAGGCTTCATGCTGGCCAACGCGCCCGCGATTTCCGGAGCCGCCCCCAGGGAAGGAATCGGTTCGCCCACTGCCGCGCCCTTGACCGTCACCAATTCAAGATCGAACTGCTTGGCTACTTCCGCCGCCGAACCCGGAGCCTTTTGGAGCGCCGCGCGCGCCTGATCCGCGGTAGCCTGCATCTTTTCGTTCACGCCTTGTTTCTTGAGCTGTTCGGCGATGTTGTCCTTCACTTCCTCGAAGGGCTTGACTCGTGCCGGTTCCTTATCGAGTGCCTGAATAATGTGATACCCGTATTCGGTAGTCACCAGATCGCTGATGTCTTTCGGCTTAGCCGAAAACGCAAACTTTTCGAAGGGCGCTACCGTCTGGCCGCGTACGATAAAGCCGAGATCCCCGCCGTTCTGCGCCGATCCCGGATCCTGCGAATTTTTCTTAGCCAACTCGCCGAAATCCGCCCCGGCCTTTATTTGTTTGAGCAGATCCTGGGCTTTGGTAAGAGCCGCCTTTTTCTCCGCATCGGATTTGTTCTGCGTCATCAATAAAATGTGGCGCACCTTCACCCGCTCCGGCGTCCGGAAGCTATCCATCGAACCGGCATACGCCGCCCGCAGCTGCGCATCGCTTACCGTCATGCTCTGGGCGACCTTTACCTGATCCGCCACTAGCACCTGAAAAGATCGCTTCTCCGGAATCGTATAGCTGAAGCGGTCTTTCTCGTAGGCATCCTTCAGTGCTTCCGGAGTGGGTTTCACCTGATCGCGAAACTTAGCCTGGGGAAACGCCACATATTCTATTTTCGCGGTCTGATGTTTTTTGATCAGGGCCTGATTGACTTCGTCCTGAGTCACCACCACGCTGGCGAAGGCCATATTCTGGACCTTCCGCAGGAGCAACTGCTGCCGCATCATCTCCACTCCGCCCGCGAGCGTGACTCCCTGCTGGTTCTGCAGCGCCTGTTCCAATTGATCCGTTGATACCAGCTTGCCGTCTTTAAACAATTGGGGGAACACCACCATAAAACCGGTCAGCACCTCTTCATCGGACACCGTGATACCCTGCTTCTCGAACACGTAAACTGCCGCGCGATCCTGAATCATCTGATCCACCAGTTGCGGCAGATACACATCCGCGGCTTCCCGAGGCATCTGGCCGCCCGCGATCAGCCGGTCCATGGCCGTTTTCGCGTCACCTGCGTTAATGGTTGCGCCACCCACCTCCGCCAGAACGTTATCGACCCCGCTGCTCGACGCCGTCGTCAATCCCGAGCTGGGAATAAGATAGGTGACCATTGAAGCGGCCACGATCAGCAGCAAGCCTCCCAACATATACTTGGTTACTTTGGCGCCGCTTCGGAACAGATTGAACATGATGGTGGAACTCCTACGAGGGGCAAAAACGCCCAGAATCCATTGTACTCTAGAGCTTTATAGAAAGCCGCATCCATGCAGATCCCTGCGAAACATTTCGAGCCCAAACAAACTCTAACTCCCGCGGGCTTTGACGGGAATGAACGGGGGTAATGATGGCACTCAAATTGCGCTGTTTATCGCAGGAGGTAGAACGTTGTGAGTTGGCTGGGGTGATTGAGTTGGATGGGGCGATCCATGACTAGCGTTATTTTCTGCCAGGAAGCGAAAGAGCTTTTGGACGCCTTTGGCCAGACCGTGCAGGTTTTGATAAAACTGCACGAGGAGCAATTCCAGTCGGTCGTGGGTGGTGAATTGGATAGTACCCGCTTCGATGATTTGATCCACATGGCAAATGAGCGGAAGCACGAAGCGAAATACGCGTATCTGCACCATCTCGAGACTCACGGCTGTTCAACATACGATGGATCTAACCAAAAGTGAACGTGCCAAAATTACCGACAGCATGCATAGCATCCAGTCGGCGCAAGCTTCTCTCGCGTCGATCGATGAAACCAAAGTCCCACACGTGGATGAAATTCACGAATGCCTGGAAAGCGCTGATAAAAATCTAAGGATGGCCCTGCGGCACGCGTCTGCCAAGAAAAAGCCGCTAGCTTAATGCGTGACCCTGCGCCACACCCATTCCACACTCTTCGTGCACGGCCCGAACCGCGCGCTCCAGACCCTCCCGGTGCACCACAATGGCGATCGTCAGTTCGCTCGACCCTTGCGCGATGGCGATGATGTTAATGTTGTGCCGCGAGATTGCCGTAAAAATCCGCCCGGCCATACCGGGAGTCCCACGCATTCCCTCCCCCACCACGGCGATCAACCCCACCTCGGTATCTACCTGCACTGGTTTCATGTATCCATGCGTCAGTTCCAGCGCAAAGGTTTCCTCCAGATGCTCCAGCGCCGCCTTCAATTCCGATTGCCGCACCAGGAAACAGAAACTTTGGCGATAACTCGAGCTGGTAATCGCCAACAGCTCGACCCCCGCCGAATCCAACGCTTCGAGGGCTTCCGCCATCAGCCTGGTTCCTCTTAAAGTGGACCCGCTGAGCGCCAGCCCCGCCGGTTCAATCGCCACCAGCGCCACCTCCGCCATGGACGTCACCGCATGCGGGCCGCCCGCGACCTCGGCGCCCCGGCCGAGTTGCGCCACGATTCGCGTCCCCGGTTTCTCCGGCGCAAAACTGTTCTTGCTCCATACCGGAATCTGCCGGTCGATGAGCGGAGCCAGAGTTCGCGGATGCAGCACCTTGGCTCCCGCATAAGCCAACTCTGCGGCCTCGTTATAAGTAATCTCGTCCAGCACCCGTGCATCCGGAACCAGGCGCGGATCGCCCGTCATGATGCCGTCGACGTCGGTCCAGATCCACAATTCTTCCGCGTCCAGCGATGCCGCCAGAATCGCCGCCGAGAAATCCGAGCCGCCGCGCCCCAGCGTGGTCGGCCGCCCGTCCAGTGTCGCGGCATTGAATCCGGTCACCACCGGCACCACGCGCCGGTCGAGTAAGGGACCCAACACAACCGCCGCCCGCTCCCGCGTCTCCTCCAGCAGCGGTGTGGCGTTGCCGAAAACATCGTCAGTCGCGATGACCTGCGCCGCGTTTACGGCAGCCGCAGTGGTCCCTTGCGATTGCAGATAAGCTGCCATCAGCAGCGCCGAAAGCCGCTCTCCGATCGCCACCGCCCGGTCGACGGAAGCCAGTGGACGCTCGCCCAGCATCAACACACCCCTGGCGATTCGCGCGAATTCTCCCAGCAGTCCGCCGACTCCATCTCGCGCGCCTTCCTGAAACCCCTCCGGCAGCAACTCGCGGCAGCAAGCAAGGTGGCGCTCCGTCAGCGTCTTGAGGCTGGCGTCGACGCCGGCTTCGTCGCCTTCCTCAGCTTGCCTTAGCGTGTCCAGCAGCAGATCGGTGATCTTCGACATTGCCGAGACCACAATCGCCACCGGCCGCTTCGCATGCTGTTCCATCGTGAGCCGCGCCGCCACTTCGATTCGTGCGGACGAGCCCATGCTAGTACCCCCAAACTTCATCACCAGAAGATGACTGCGGCTGTTCAATGACGCTCCTTTCCATTCGACGTGCGCTCGCGAACCAATTTCAATATCGCCTCTTCTACCTCGGAAGGCGAGAGGCGCGTGGTGTCCAGATACTCCGCGTCGGGAGCCTGCGTCAGCGGAGCCTCGGTGCGCGTCCGGTCCCGATGATCGCGCTCGGCAATTTGCTCCGCGATCTGTTCTATCATTTCACCAGTCTCGGCAGCCCGCCGCCCGGCGCGTACCTCCGGAGCGGCGTCCAGATACACCTTCACGATCGCGTCTGGAAACACCACCGTCCCGATGTCGCGCCCTTCCATCACCACCGAGTGAGCCGAGCCGATGCGCCTCTGTTCCTCGCGCATCGCCCGCCGCACTCCTGGAGCCATCGAGACTTTAGAAGCAGCCACGCTTACCGCCGTCTCCCGGATGGCCGAGGTTACATCTTCCCCGTTTAGGAGAACGATGTCTCCGGCCGCGAATTCGATGCGCGCTTCTTTGGCCAGTTGTTCCAGCCGGTGCAGGTCATCCAGATCCACGCCCACCCGCAAGGCCCACAGCGCCACCGCCCGGTACATAGCGCCGGTGTCGATATAGGTGAAGCCCAACCGCTGCGCGATAGCGCGCGCGATGGTGCTCTTGCCCGCGGCTGCGGGTCCGTCTATTGCAACAATCAGTCGTTTTTGTGTTTCGGCGGCGATACTTCTCAGTATCCCACGCACATTCATTTGTGCGATAGAATCCAGCAAGGAGTACCGCGCATGAACTTAAAAACCGTGTGCCCATTGCTGTTGGTCGCCCTGTCCCCGGCGTTTGGAGCCGTGGCGCCCAACCGGCAATCGGACGTGATCCAAACCTCCAAGGGCCCTCTCAAGATCACACCCCTCTACCACGGCAGCGTGATGCTCGAATTCGGCGGCAAGATTATCCACGTCGATCCGTGGAGCAACGCGGACTACACCGGCATCCCCCAAGCCGACCTCATCGTGATCACCCACAGCCACGCCGATCACATGGACCCCGCGCTCCTCAAAACCCTGCGCAAGGAATCCACCATCCTAGTTTCATCGCCTGCCGTTACCGATACTTTGAACGGCACCGTGGGCGACACCGATGCCATCAGCAACGGCGAAAAGAAAACCTTCATGGGCATTGAGATCGAAGCCGTGCCCATGTATAACCTCAAGCTCGGCTCCGGACCCGGCAAGCCGTTCCACCACAAAGGCATCGGCAACGGCTACATAATGACCTTCGGCGATACCCGCGTGTATTTCTCAGGCGACACCGAATGTACCCCGGAGATGAAAGCGCTCAAGAATATTTCCGTCGCGTTCGTAGCAATGAATCCCCCCCGTACCATGCCGGCCACCGAGGCCGCCGCTTGCGTCGACGCGTTCCGTCCCAAGATCGTCTACCCATACCACTATCGCGGGCAGAACACACAGGACTTCGCCGACGGCCTGAAGAACACGCCGGGAGTGGAAGTACGCTTGCGAAAATTGGAGGGAGAACCCTAACCCATGGAAATTCACCCCACCTTTATACTTCGCGATGAAGCCGCGTTAGCGGAACTGTATCCCCCTCCGCTCGAGCGGTCGGTTCTAAAACAAATGGATCACCTGGACGATCACTGCCGCGCCTTTATCGCCGCATCCCCGATGGTGATCGTAGGGACCCAAAGCGACTCCGCCGCGGACAACTCTCCGCGCGGCGATTTCCCCGGCTTCGTCAAGGTTGCCGACGACAACACTCTGCTCATACCCGACCGCCGCGGCAACAACCGCCTCGACACGCTGCGCAATATAGTGAGGAATCCCAAGATCGGACTGCTCTTCCTAGTTCCAGGCGCGAGCGAAGCCTTCCGCGTAAACGGCGAGGCCGTGGTGAGCTGCGATCCCGCCCTCACCGAACAGTTCGCGATAGAAGGCCATCCGCCGCGCACGGTTATTGTGGTGACGGTGAAGGAAGCTTATATCCAGTGCAGCCGCGCGCTGGTGCGTGCGGACCTGTGGAATCCTGAGAAACATGCGGCTCCCGGCGCGATACCGAGCATGGGAACCGTGTTAGCCCAGCATACGCGCGGCTTTGTCGACGCTAAGGCCTTCGATGAAGAAGCCAAGGCGCGAGTGCCGTCCACCTTGTACTGACCCCGCGCTTCAGAATCCGCCGCGCGGCCGGTATCCGGGTCTCGCTTGCACGCGATATTTCTTGCCCGCGTCCGAGAGTATTTCAACCGAGATCTTGCGGAAGCCCTCGTTGGGGTTCGACTGCGGATAGTACGTCACCGTATAGGAATTGCCCAGGTCTTCGCGGATAGCCTCGAACGCCTCCACCTGCTTCTGCCAGGTTTTCGCGAAATACGACTTGCCACCGGTGCCGTTTGAAATGCGTTTAAACACGTTCGAAGAAATCGGGTCCTTGCTCACCTCATTGGTCGAGATGACGTAAATCGGAATGCCCTCGTCTTCCGCCACCGCCCGCACGTCGTCCGGCGCCACCATGCTGGCGTTATCCGGACCGTTTGAAAATACGATCACAACTTTGCGCCCCGGCACCCGAGCCGCGTCGCGCAGAGTCAGCAGCAAACAGTTGTAGAGCGCCGAATCGTCCCCCGCCACCGCATTGCGCAAACCCGAAACGGCGTCATTGCGCTCTTTGGTGAGCGAAGCCGCACGAGTCAGGTTGCGGCTATAGGTGTACACCGCCACCGAATCCGCGCGATCCAAGCCTTTCACAAAATCCGCGATCGCGTCGGAGGCGTAAACAAACCCTCGATACATGTAATTGCTGGTATCGAACAATACGAAAACGTTGGTGCCCACCACGGCATCGGGACGGCCTTCTACCTTGCCTTGGTCGGAAACCTGCATCGGCCGAGTGCTCCCGTCCGCCTGCACTTCTAATGGTGGCTTGTTCCCCTCGGCGAAGCTCGAAAGCTTCTGTGGAATGCCGTCCTCGATGATCCGGAAATCCTTCGGTTGCAGCCCATTGATGTAGTGGCCCTTCCCGTCCGTAATGGTGAACGACAGCACCACCAGGTCCACTTTGACGCGGAACGTCGGACGGTCCTGCGCTACCGCCAACACTACCAATAAGAAGATCAGACCCATTCGCCGAAGCACTGTTCTATTCCTCCCGATTCCCAATCCGTTATTCCGATTTTTGGTTCTGTGCGACCATCTGCTTGCGCGCCTTTTGCCGCACGTCTTCGCCCACCAGGCGCAGCGAGCGCAGCAACGCCGGCCAGTCTTCGAGATGGGTGGCGAAAATCCGCTCCACCGTCTGCTGGGTCCATTCCGGCACGCGCAGATTCAGCTCCGCGGGCCGCATGTGGACTTCATCGGCGAGAGCCGCATAGAACAGCAGGTTCGATTCCCAGCTCTCCGCCATAATCCGGCTCGAATATCCCATCAGCGTCGGGAAGCTCCGCAAATTCAGCAGAACCGGCTCATAGGATGTCGAAAGCATGGGTTTAGGCGATCCAAAAGCGTGCGATATCGTGCGCGGACTCAAATCTTCAGGAGCCTCAGCCGCCAGGCGGCGCAAATCGTCTGCCAGCGCCGAATCCCGGTCATTGGGGGCCAGTTCGCGGGCCACCAGATACATCTCGGAAGGCACCACGTTCTCGACAGCCCGGCGCACTTCGCCCTCCGCCAGCATGCGCTCGATTTTCTTTGCGCGGGTCGGCGGCACGTATCGCTCCAGCACCGCCATGACGCGCCCACGCTCGCTATCGTTCAGCGCCGCGCGTGCCAGCTCGGACTCGGCATAAGCCATGTTCAATCCCACCCAATGCAGTTGCGTGGGTGTCACGTTCCACCAGCGCGGGATCACGGCGCTCAGGATCATCTGCGGCACCAGATCGCCCCAGATCAGCGCCTGTTCCCGCGAAGGAATCAAGAAGTTCTGCTCAGCTTCCGCCAGCGCATAGGGCAGGGCACTCAACGAACCCACCAAACGTCCGCCGGCATTCACCGGCCAGCCGCTGCCCTGAATTGCGGTGGCGAGCCAGGTAAGCGGGCGATCCGGGCTGCCGTAGAAATCATGGCTGCGCACAAATGCCGGATTGGTGAACAACACCTGTGCGCCAGGTGGAGCGTAATGCACATAGTTGAGGCCCACCAGAGTATCGCGCAGCACCGGCGCCAGAGCTCCGCGCACGTCGCGCAGCTTCTGCGGATCGGCGCCGGCCTTTTCTATGGCAGCCCGCAAATTCATTTTGCGCTCGCCGTCGATATGCCGGTCGCTCCAGAAACCAACCGCCATTTCCGTGCGCTCCCGAACCGTTAAGGCCGTGCGCGGCAACTGAATTTCCGTGATGCGCCCTGCCAGCCGCACCACCGCCGGAGTGTCCAGCTTCTGCCCGGCCGCAGCCGCTTCCAGGCGGTCCGCCAGGTTGAAAATAGTGTCGAGCGAAACCAGCCTTTGCGCTTCGAACACCCGGGTCATGTCCTGCAACATCTGCGTGTGAGCTTCGGAGAGCGCGCCCTCGCCCGCGGCTTTGGTGCCCGCCAGCAGATCCAGCATGTGATCCTGCGCCGATCCCCGGGCGGGCGAGTTCGCCGCCGCCAGCAGTTTGCCGACGCCCTTTTGCCCGGCGTCGAACACATCCTTCTGGTTTTGAATTTTCGCGAATCCCTGTAGCACGGAACTGAACGCGCTATCGGCGTTCGCCGTTTCGATGCTGCGCTGGCGCACGAAGACCTGCCAGAACCCGGCTAAGGCCTGCATCGTGCCCGCCGCGTCCGCCCGCAACGCCACGTCGCGAATCTGCGAAATCGCGCGGGCTGCGTCCAAATACGCGAGGATTGTCGAGTCCGCGATGGTCGGCGCCTCCGCAAATAGCGGATACTGCGCCCCCAGGTCCCGGTAATTCCTGACCAGCACTTCGACGGTGTTGGTCTCGAGCGGCTTGGCCCGGTTGCGCTCGATGTCGGTCAGCGCCATGAAAATTTTTAGCGCTTCGTTTTCCACCATCTTGCGCGATAGTCCGAACATCGCTTCGATGACTTCCTCGGAATCCTTCCAGCCCGGCGCAGCCTTCGCCAGCCGCTGGTCGTATTTCGCCTGCGCTTTGCCGGCGAACAGGTTCTTCCACACTTCCATCCCGCCGGGCAGGTGAGGTTTACCGTCGGCATCGAGCCGCAGACGCGTTGTCAGCAGCACCATATCCGTGTTCGACCGGAAGACCGGCCGCGCCGGCCCTGGACTGGTAACCCTCCCGCGCATCGCCAGGTAGAATCGCTTGAGCCGCTCCGGCTCCGTCAAATAGGCCTGCGCCGGTCCATTAATTCGCGCCAGAGAATCGTAATAGGACGCCAGCCACCCGTCGTCTTTCTCGATCAACCGCTCGAAGAACGCCGCTCCTTTGTCGGGCGCCACACCCACTAGCTCGGCCCACATTTTTTCGGACCGCGCGCCGCCTGGAACCACCGCTTTCCCGTTGCGCAATTCGAACATGGAGCCGAAAAAGTCGAGCACATGAGCATGAATCTTCGCCTTGGCAGCCGGCAGGTCCTTGTGCATCTGCTCCGCCGTATCCGGATCGAGCGCCGCCGTGGCCGAATAGAGGCGGCACAACGAAGGATCGTTCAAGAAGAAATCGATAAACTCGACGGTCTTCTGGCCCGGGGCGTCCGACTGCCAATATTCCGCGCCAAACAGGACGGGGACTCGCGCCGGATGATAATCCAAGGTGAAGGTGCGATTGGTGCGCAGCGCCGCTTCGAGGTCCGACAACGGGAACCCCGAATCGATGGTCAGGAAGGCCCGCGAAGGGTTCACTGTTTCAAGCGCGAGGTCGGAGCCGCAGCCGCCGCGCATCCGGTACCCCAGGATACGGAGGACATCGCCCGTCACCGTCGATTCGCACGTCTCCACGCGCAAAATCTTTTCGGGTCCCGCGAGTTTTTCGAGCTCCCGCGCCTGCGTCAGATAGCGCATCACCAGCTTCAGATACTCGGTGGGCTCGAGCGACTCACTGGCGCGCAGAGCGGCATACCCGTTCAGAGTGACGTTGTGCGCGAAGGAAGCCAGCACGTCCTCCAGTGCAATGTCGGGAGAAATCGCCGCCATCCGCTCGAAGGAACGCAAGGGCCCTGGAATCTGAATGAAGCTAAACCGCGTCGCAGCCGACTCCGCAGGAAGAGTCAGTCCATTCCCGCCCGCCGATCGAAACCCTTCCAGATGAGTTTGCGCGCTGGCGCGATCGCCGGCGAGGAGGTCCAGTTCCCCGAGCCGCCGCGCCACCCTGGCCCGCTCTCCCGCGCTGGCTCCGTTTCGGCTGAGGAGCCTCCACAGTTTTTCGTAGGCGTCGCGCGCCGCGGGATCCCGGTGCTGGCCTAGGAACTCGGCATAAGCTTCGAGCGCCAGGGGATCGTTGGGCGACGCGTCCGCGCCTCGGCGGAGCTGCTCCCGCGCTTCCCCGGCATCGCCCTTGACTTCGAGCTTCCAGGCATCGCCCGTCAAGCTTCGTGCAGTCGTGTTCTGGGCAGTCAGATTCGCGGGCCCAAATACCATCGCTGCCACGGAACATGTGGCAAATAGCTTGGCAAATAGCTTATCCAGCCGCATCGCGCGTCTCCCTCGTTGGCCGTGCGTTCCGTGGCAGCGGCAGGGCCCACCCAGGTTCCCTCGGCGCCGCTAGCGGCCCGCTATCTGTGGTCACTAATGTATCACTCCGTCGGACGGTTTGGGGGCGCTCGGCCGGACCTTCGGCCAAAGTCGAGCCTCCAGGCTTCTGTTAGACTCAAAGCGAGTACGATTCATTTCATGATCGTTCGTATTCACTTCCGGCAGGGGCAGCGTTTGCGGAAAACGACGGGGAAGAACCGTCGCTTGGCTGCGGCGTCTGGCGCTCTTCTCATTCCCGTGGCGCTGATGGCTTATGTGCTGGGCTTCTGGCGCTTAGCTTCGGACCTGGGCATCACCGGCGAATTTGCAATCCGCGGACTGTTTTCCCACTGGCAACTCTGGATTGTGACCGCTGTAACCCTGCAAGTCGCGGCTTCCGTGCTCACCCGTTACGGCCGCGGCGGCGAGTTTCATCTGCCCCGCTCCTTAACCTTCCATTTCGGCGCGGCGCCTCCCCCGGATTCGCCCGGCTCGCCTGCGGCCGCCCGGAGCGCGAAGGCTTCTTAACCGTTCCGCCCAGCGCCACCACTTCCTCTTCGGATAGATTGCGATACTTGCCGATCTCGAGCGGACCGATTTCGATCCCGGCAATTCCCGTCCTCACCAGCTTCAGCACCTTGGCGCCGAGCGCCTCCACCATGCGGCGCACTTGCCGGTTGCGGCCTTCCGTAATCGTGATCTCGAAAAAGGTGTACTTGGCTCCGTCGCGAATGTGCTTTACGACCGCGGGGCGCGTGGGGCCGTCGTCGAGCGCGATCCCCTGGCGCAGCCGGTCCAGTTGCTCCTCTTGAAGCAGCACTGACGCCTTCACCAGATATGTCTTCGGCACCTTCGATTGCGGACTGGTGATGTGGTCTCCGAAAGTCGAATCGTTAGTCAGGATCAGCAGTCCCGTAGTGTCCTGATCCAGCCGCCCCACGGGAAACACAAAATCTTTCACGCCCCCGAGCAAATCGTAAACTGTGGGCCGCCCCTCCGGATCTTTATAAGTGGTCAGGTAGCCCTTGGGTTTATACAGCAGCAGGTATTGCTTTTGGCGCGCCGTCAGCGGATGGCCGTCGAGCGCCACGCGGTCGTTTTCAGGGTCCACCCAAAAGTCCGGAGTCTGGATTTTCTTCCCGTTGACGGTGACGCGGCCCGCGCCAATCCAGCTCCGCGCCTCCGTCCGCGATCCCAGTCCGAACTTGGAGAGCACCCGGTCGAGGGTCCTTCGCTGGTTGTCTTTCGGCGCATGCACTCCTTATGATCGTACAGCGATGGCCGTAGAGTCATGATTGAATGTGTCCCCAATTTTTCGGAGGGTCGCGACCCCGCGACCATCGCCGCCATCGCCGCCGTCATTAGGGACGTAAGCGGCGTCGCGCTTTTGGGGTATGAGTCCGACGCCGACCATCATCGCAGCGTCATCACCTTCGCGGGGGATCCCGCAGCCGTCATGGAAGCCGCCGTACGCGCCACCGGCAAGGCCGCCGAGCTGATCGATCTGCGCCGCCACCAGGGCGTGCACCCGCGTGTTGGCGCGGCCGACGTCGTCCCGTTCGTGCCCCTCACGGGTGCGACGCTCGACAACTGCGTGGCCATCGCCCGCCGTGCCGGCGCCGAAATCTGGCAGCGCTTCCGCGTGCCGGTCTATTTTTACGAAGCCGCCGCCATGGACGCGTCGCGCCAGCGCCTGGAAAAAGTCCGCCGCACCGGTTTCGACGGACGCCCGCCCGATTTCGGCGATATTCCAGAGCATCCCACCGCCGGCGCCGTAGTGGTGGGTGCACGGCATTTTCTCATCGCATACAACATCAACCTAGCCACATCCGGCGCCGCCACCGCCAAACTCATCGCCGCCAAAATTCGCGAATCCTCCGGCGGCTTCCGCTTCGTCAAGGCCATGGGACTACACCTCTCGACCCTCGGCCGCGCCCAGGTCTCCATGAACCTCACGAATTTCGCGGACATCCCGCTCGATGATTTATACGCCGCCGTCGAAGCCGAAGCCGCGCGCCTCGGTACCACCATCGCCGAAAGCGAGCTGATCGGCTTCGTCCCCCGCGCCGCCTTCGAACAAGCCCCTGCGTTCTTTCGCCGCACCCGCGGCTTCGACGAATCGCGCATTATCGAGAACAAAATCGAGCGCTTGCTACAATCTAAATAGTGCTCGTCACGATTGATCCGAAGCCCCGCGCCCCGCGCCCTGTTTGGCTGCGCGCACCCGCTCCGGTGGGCGAGAACTATCACAACCTCAAGAAGCTGGTGCAAAAGCTCGACCTCCACACGGTATGTGAAAGCGCCGCCTGCCCCAACATCGGCGATTGCTGGAACCGCCGCACCGCCACTTTCATGATCCTCGGCAACGTGTGTACCCGCCGCTGCGGATTTTGCGCCGTCCAAAAAGGCGCCCCGCTGGCGGTCGATTACGACGAGCCGCGCCGCGTCGCCGAAGCGTGCGCGGCCCTCGGACTCAAATTCGCCGTTATCACCAGCGTCAACCGCGATGATCGCAAGGATGGCGGAGCCGAGCTCTTCGCGCTCACCATAAAAGCCATCCGCGCCCGCCTGCCGGGATGCGGCATCGAAGTGCTGACTCCGGATTTCCAAGGCTCCCACGCCGCCATGGACCTGGTGCTCGAAGCCTCGCCCGACGTGCTGAATCACAATACCGAAACCGTCCCGCGCCTCTATCGCCAAGTGCGCCTGGGCGCGCGCTACGAACGTTCGCTCGACATGCTGGCCTACGTCAAGCGGCGCCGCCCCGAGATCCCCGCGAAATCCGGCCTAATGCTGGGCCTCGGCGAGACCTTAGAAGAAGTGCATCAAGTCATGCGCGATCTGCGCCAGAGCAACGTCGACATTCTCACGCTGGGCCAATACCTGCGCCCGTCGCTCAAGCACCTGCCCATCATCCGCTACGTGAGCGTCGAGGAATTCTCAGATCTCAAGCGCCTGGGCTACGAGCTAGGCTTCAAGCACGTCGAAAGCGGCCCGCTGGTCCGCAGTTCCTACCACGCCGAAGAAGCTGTTGCGTAGCGGTTACAGAAGTGCGGCGAACTCTTCAGTGGTGTAACCAGCCTGCTCGATTATCGATCGAAGCGTCCCGCGCTTCAGATCCTTGTTGTGCCACGGCAGTGTGACTCGCAAACTTATTTTCGCCGGATGCTTCAGGATGTAATGGCTGCCAGTAACATGATGCACCTCAAAGCCCGCACGTCCGAGCACTCGCAAGACGTCCTTGGGTTTGAGCGCTGGAAGCAGCCGGCTCACGCCGGCTCGGGCACCAGCACGCGGATCTCTTCTTTCACCGGCGCCTTGTCAGAAGGGATGGGCAAATGATCTTTCCGCAAGCTTAGAATGTATCCGCGAATAGCATCTTCGGCCATGGCGCGCGCTTCTTCGATGGTATCGCCCTCGGTTACCAGGCCGGGAAGGGCTGGACAAGTCACCACGAACCCGCCTTCTTCGGCTGGTTCAAATAGAACCGTATAGCTGTATTCCGTCATTGTAGTTGGCTCTTCTTCGATCATACGTCTTCGTGTTCCTCGAAATCGCTGAGGGGTCTGATGAATTCCACGGAAGCTGGCGGACAGTCGGGCGTGCCGATCCGCCGCCGATATGTCTCCGGTTGCGGCGGGGTTTTGGCATAATCCATGGCGCGCACCTCTTCGAGAGTGTCTGTATTCCGCTATTGTGATCGGCTGTACCTCGATCATACGTCTTCTTTGTTTATCGAAACCTCGCATCCGCGCCAGGTCTAGAACGTAGCCAGCCAGCCTTCTAGAATGTGCTGCGCCAGGGGAGCGGTATCTGCCGCATAGGGGTCTAGCGGGTCCTCGAGGGTATCGGCGTCGCCCCGATTGACGGGCTGAGCGGACCAGTCGAGGATCATCTCCGGTGTGATTTCGGGATGGAACTGGACCGCGTAAACGACTTCGTGGTAGCGAAAGGCTTGTTGGCGGCATTTATCGGAGTAGGCCAGCGAGTCGGCGCCCGGCGGCAGAGTGAAGGTTTCGCTATGCCAGTGAAAAAACATCGAGGGCGAGGGCAGACCGGCAAACACCGCATCGTCTTCGGCTGCCGGGTGGAAATAAACCGGAGCCCATCCTATTTCCTTTTCGCGGTTTCGATAGACGTGCGCCCCCAGGGCCTTGGCTATAAGCTGCGCGCCCAGGCAGATGCCGAGCACGGGAGTCTTGGCGTCAATCGCTTGTTGCACGAAGTGAAGTTCCGCCGACATGGCCGAGTCATTAGCCGACTGCGGGCCTCCCATGACGATCAGGCCATCATGGGCGCCGAGATCGAGAAAATCATTTAAGTCGCTGTAAACAAAAGAGACGTTCTGATTTTCAAGAATTTCCTCAAAATATCCCAGGTGTTCGAAGGGTTCGTGCCGCAAAACCAGGAGCGAACGCGCGGCCGTATCGCTCTTCATCATCCTCACAGACTAGCAAGTTCCTGAGGAATCCACCAAATTCTGCCGATAGAGACGTAAGAGTGCGGGTATATATCCGCTCGTATAATAAAAAGTTGGCATGAGGATTTTGATCGCAGACGATAGCGTGGTGTCGCGGCATCTACTGGATGCGACCTTGCGCCGGTGGGGCTACGAAGTGGTGGTCGCATGCGACGGCAATGAGGCGTGGCGAATTCTGGAGGCGGACGATGCTCCGAAAATCGCGATCCTCGACTGGATGATGCCAGGGATGACCGGGCCCGCAGTCTGCCGCAAAGTGCGGGCCAACGCCAAGGATAAGGACCTCTACACCTACATCCTTCTCCTCAGTTCCAAGAGCCAGCGCGAGGATTTGATCGAAGGCATGGAAGCCGGCGCCGACGATTATTTGACCAAGCCCTTCGATCAGCACGAGTTGCAAGTCCGGCTGCGGCCGGGCGTGCGCATCCTCGAATTGCAACACGAATTGATTTCGGCGCGCGAGGAGTTGCGGGATCAGGCAACCAAGGATTTTCTGACGCGGATCTGGAACCGGTCCTCGATTCTGGATATTTTGAGCCGTGAGTTGAAGAGAGGGATGCGAGAGAACCGGCCGGTGGGGGTGATCCTCGCGGATCTGGACCACTTTAAATCGGTGAACGATACCTACGGGCACTTCGCGGGCGATGCGGTTCTCCGGGAATTTGTGCGGCGCATGTCGGGATCGATCCGGCCCTACGATGCCATCGGGCGTTATGGCGGCGAGGAATTCCTGATCGTATTGCCCGGCTGCGACTCAGGCGTCACCGAGAACCAAGCCGAACGAATGAGAGAGACGCTCGCGAACGAACCTATGTGGTTTAACGAAGAATCCCAACTGGTTACGTGTAGTTTTGGAGCCACGGCCTGGCTGCCGGACAGTTTATCGTCCGAGGAGACTCTGATCCGCGTGGCCGATGACGCGCTCTATGCTGCCAAGCGCCAAGGCCGGAATCGGGTGGTCTTTCTGCCTTGCTCCGGAATCCTGGCGGAGGCCGTGCGCGTGGGGCAGCCTGACCCCGGCGCGAAGTGATAAGCTGAAGGTCCCCGACCAGAAGGGGACCAAGAAGTCACAATTCCAGAGTCATACCGGAACGACGCGGCGAAGGGGAACGGTTATCGTTCCCCTTCTCGCTTTTAAGGCCCTGCGGCGGAACGGGCGGGGCCGCAAACTATGGCACACTAGAGGGCAATGCACTCCACTCGCATCGCCGCATTTTTATTGGGCGCCTGGATCGGCTGCTGCATTTTCGTGGATTTGATGGTTCTGCAGAATCCACGTCTGGCGAGCAGCGCATTGGACTCGGCTACTCCGCCTGCGGTCGTTATTATGCAGAGACTGGGCCCGGATGAGTCGAGTTTATTGTTGCGGTACTTTGCGGAGGAACAAAATCGCTTCTATTTCGCGACTTGGGAATTATTCCAGATACCCGCAGCGCTGATTTTGGGCGCGGTGCTGTATTTTGCCGCCGAAAAACGGGCGATGCCACAGATCCTATGCGGGCTTATGCTGGTGCTGGTGCTGTTCCAGTTGGCTATCCAGCCGGAACTCTCATTCCGCGGCCGGGAAGCCGATTTCCCCCCGGGCAGCCAGACTTTAGGGACGAAAGCTCGCGTGTGGGCGCTCACCGAAGTCTGGATCGGCGCGGAGTCTGCGAAGTTATTGATTGGAGTGTTCCTGGCCAGTTATCTGTTCTCCTACAAATCCCGGAGGAGGGCGCAGAAAATAGACGATGTGCTGGGCGACGGCCGGCGGCAAAGACTGCGCGAACAGGTCTGACGCTAGACCACGCCACGAACGCGGAGCGCTTCGTCGATCATGGCAAATAACTGCTGGCGGGTGACTTCCAGTTTCTCGTTCGGATCCGGCATGTCTTCGGCGGCCATGGGGCTGCCGGGCTCGAAATGGTTGGGGACTTTCACGCCGTAGCGGGCACGGGCCTCGAACAGCTTCTCGATCTCTACGCGCGGCAGAACTCGGGGTCCGCCAAGCATCTCGGCAACCAGCACAATGCGGGCGAGGTGCTCTAACGTCTCCATGCGGGCGTACGCCTGAGCCACATTTTCGCCGTAGCAGACTGCACCGTGGTTCGCGAGCAGGATGGCGTTAAATTTCGGGATATAGGGCAGCATCCCATCGACCAGAGCAGGGGTTCCCGGAAGGCCGTAGTCTGCAAGTGGTACTGAACCCATGGAAACGATCAACTCCGGCATGAGGCCAAGATTGAGAGCCCGTCCGGCGACGGCGAAACCAGTAGAAATGGGGGGATGGGCGTGCACCACCGAATAGATGTCGGGCCGGGCGGCATAAATGGCGACGTGCATCGCCATTTCGGTAGTTCCCTGACCCGCGCCCGCGATCTTGTTGCCATCGGCATCGCACACGATGAGATCTTCGGGGCGCATGCGTCCCTTGCATACCCCGGCGGGCGTGGCGAGAATACGCTCGGTATCCAGGCGCACCGTTAGGTTGCCGTCATTGGCCGCGATCCAACCACGCTCGTACATCATGCGGCCGGCGCCGACGATGTCTTCGCGAAGCTGTTGTTCGCAGCAGGGCATGGTTTTTATAGTCTACCAAGAGGGGCGGCCAGATGCGCTGGCCCAGAGGTACTAGGCAGTCTAGGCGCGGCTTGCGATTGCGCCAACCGCTCCCGGCCGTTTTGCTTTTCGCTTCAACTTTGATATCTTCAAATCCAGCCTGCCTTGCGCATGGCCGGAGACCTGCCGTGAAGATCAACCTCACCATCAACGGGAAAAACTATTCTGACGACGTCGAACCGAGATTGCTCCTGATCCACTACCTGCGGGACGTGGCGGGACTCACCGGCTCGCACGTGGGCTGTGAAACGTCGCTCTGCGGGGCGTGCACGATCGAGCTGAACGGCAAAGCCGTCAAAAGTTGCAGTATGTTCGCAGTCCAAGCCGACGGTGCCCGTTTGACGACGATTGAAGGACTGGCCGTGAATGGAAAGATGCACGGAATGCAGGAAGCTTTTTGGAATCAGCACGGCGCGCAATGCGGTTTCTGTACGCCCGGGATGATCATGGCATCGAAGCAGATTCTCGACCGCAACGCCAATCCCTCCGACGAAGAGATTCGCCGCGGGATCGAGGGCAATCTGTGCCGGTGCACCGGTTATCAGCACATCGTCAATGCCGTGAAGGCGGCGGCTGCAGCGGCCGGCAAGTAGGGGGAAGTATGGCAAGCACGATTACCCAGGTTGAAAAGTTAGTCGGCAAGCGCATTCGCAGGCGCGAGGACCCGCGCCTGATCACGGGAACGGCAACCTATGTCGACGACATCCAGATGCCGGGCATGCACTACGCTGCGATCGTCCGCAGCCCGCATGCGGCGGCGCGGATCCGCTCGATCGACACTAAGGCCGCCGCAGAAACACCCAGCGTCGCGGCGATTTATACCGGCAAAGACACCATGAAGGTGGGGCCTGTTCCCTGTGGAGCATCGCTGCCGGGACTGCGCATTCCGCATCACTACATTCTGGCCACCGATCGCGTTTACTTCGTGGGTCATCCGGTTGCGGTAGTGGTTGCAACCGACAAATATCTGGCGCGCGACGCGGCCGAGAAGATCGAAATCGATTGGGACGTGCTGCCGGCCGTGGCCGATCCCGAGAAGGCCATCGCGCCGGGCGCGCCGCCGGTGCATCCGGAGTGGCCGGATAACGTCGCGTTTAATTATCACCAGGAGAGCGGCGATATCGACAAGGCATTTGCCGAAGCGGAGGTGGTGGTGAAGCAGCGCATCACCAGCCAGCGCCTGATTCCATGCGCCATGGAGACGCGCGGCGTGGTGGCGGAGTGGCGCGGGGCGGATCGCCAGTTGAACTTATATACCTCGACGCAAATCCCGCACCTGGTGCGCACCCTGGTTGCAGGAATGCTCGGCCTGGAAGAAAACCGCATGCGGGTGATTGCGCCGGAGGTCGGCGGCGGCTTCGGCAGCAAGCTGAACGTCTACGCGGAAGAAGCGCTGATGGGCTTTATCGCGATGCAGATCGGCAAGCCGGTGAAATGGATCGAGTCGCGGCGCGAAAATTTCCTCTGCACCATTCACGGCCGCGGGCACGTGGATTACTTCGAGCTTGCGGCCAAGAAGGACGGCACTATCCTGGGGATCAAGCTCAAACTGATCCAGGACCTGGGTGCTTATCATCAATTACTCACTCCCGCGATTCCCACGCTGAGCGTGCTGATGATGCCGGGACTCTATCGAACCCCCAACGTGCGCGCCGATATTGTCGGCGCGTTCACCAACTGCGTGCCCACCGATGCGTATCGCGGAGCCGGACGTCCCGAAGCCACCCACGGCATCGAGCGCATGGTGGATATTCTGGCGGACGAACTCAACATCGATCCGGCTGAAATTCGCCTGAAGAATTTCGTGCACAACGAAGAGTTTCCTTTTCCCACCGCCACCGGCTTGGTCTATGACTCGGGCAATTACGCAGCGCCGCTCGAAAAGGCGCTGGCCACGGCGGATTATACGAAATTGCGCGCCGAGCAGGCCGAAGCGCGCAAGCAGGGCAAGCTGATGGGTATTGGCATCTGCACTTACGGCGAGATTTGCGGGTTTGGTCCTTCGCCCGCGACACCCGCCGGCGGCTGGGAGAGCGCGACGGTGAAGATTGAGCCGTCGGGCAAAGTGACGGTGCTGACCGGCACCTGCTCCCACGGCCAAGGCGAAGAGACCACTTTCGCGCAGATCGCTGCGGACGAACTGGGCGTCGATATCGACGACATTCTGGTGCTGCGCGGGGACACGGCCATCGTGCCCTACGGCATCGGCACGTTCGGCAGCCGGGCCACGGCCATCGGAGGGACGGCGCTCTATTTTGCCCTCCAGGAAGTGAAAGAGAAAATGAAGAAATTCGGTTCGATGCTGCTCGAATCGGACGACGTCTCCTTCGCTAACGGCTGCGTGACATGTAATAAAACCGGCCACTCCAAGTCGTGCGCGGAAATTGCCGGGGCGACCTATCGCGCCATGAAACTACCTCCGAACACCCAGCCGGGGCTGCAAGCCACGCATTTCTGGGAGCCGCCGAATTTTACTTTTGGATTCGGCGCGCACCTGGTGGTGACCGACATCGACACCGAGACGGGTCAGGTGAAAGTGCGGCGCTATCTGGCGGTGGACGATTGCGGTAATATTTTGAATCCGCTGATTGTCGACGGACAAGTCCATGGCGGAGTCGCGCAAGGATTGGGGCAGGCGCTCTGGGAACAGGCCGTCTACGACGACAATGGCCAGTTGATCACAGGTGAGTTCATGGATTACGCCATGCCGCGCGCGCACATGATGCCGTGGATCGAGAGCGACCATACCATTACGCCTTCGCCGGTGAATCCGCTCGGAGTCAAGGGCGTGGGCGAAGCAGGGACCATCGGCTGTTCTCCGGCGGTGGTGAATTCGGTGGTGGACGCGCTGTCGCATCTAGGCGTACGCCATCTCGACATGCCTCTAACGCCGGAGAAGATTTGGAAAGTGATGGCGGGAGCCAAGAACTAACATGATTCCGCAAACTTTCGAATACACCGCGGCCAAGACACTCGATGAAGCCGTGGCGCTGGCCGCGAGCGGAGCTAAACCGCTGGCCGGGGGCATGAGCCTCATCCCGATGATGAAGTTGCGGCTGGCTGCGCCCGAACATCTGGTCGACCTGGGTCGCATCAAGGACCTCAATTACATTCGCGAGGAGGGCGGCACGGTGCATATCGGTGCGACCA
>JANXXL010000046.1 GCA_025350625.1 Bryobacterales bacterium
ACGAAATCCTACAGGTTCTTAGCCTCAACCTTTTTGAGAAAACCCCCATTCTACGGGCCTGCCAAGAGATGATCTCCCAACAAAAATCCATCCCAATTTATAAACAGATGAATCTGTTGGACTTATAGCCGGACGCTAGTGGGTGTGCATCTGCCAGTAAGCCATCCAGTCCACTGCAATAGAGTCGAGAGATGAAATCTGGGCGAAATTAAAGTGGTCGGCCTTATTGAGCATGAAATGCTCTTCTAAAGAAAGGGGGCTGGTAAATTCCACCTGCGAAAACTTGTCCATAAACGTACTTTGAATCCCGCGGCTTATTGTAGTAGCCTCGTATTTCGAAGTTATAGACGAAACAACGCACGTGTCTGGCAGATCTATTGCTAACAGTTGCGTAGTACCAGAAAAGCAGCTTAAATCAATCACGGCGAGTCGGACCTTTCCGCCCGTTCGTTTCAGCATGGGCTCAAAAACTTCCTCCAGGAAATCCAGATCCAAACGCTTATTGTTTTCGATGAATAGGTCGTGAGTTCGTTGCTCTTGAGGTCGTCTACTAAACCCGTGTCCCATAATGTATATCAGAACCTGGTCCCCTGACTTGGCATGTGCGGCTATCGCTCTTAATTGCGTCGAGATATTTTCCAAAGTGGCCGGCAAAGATCCTGGTATATCCGCCTCGCCTCGACCAAAAAGCATTGTCGATTTCCACCTTTGGCTTAGTCCTTGCTGGAAGAGCTGAAAGTCTCTTTTCATAATACCCTCCCGGTCCTCTCCAGATCCACCGAACATCAGCAGATGATTCTCAGCGTGTGCTGATGAAGAGAGGGCGGAGGCCAAGAACAACAAGAGCCAAGAGTGTCTACTAGTAATCCGTGATTTTGATTGGTCGTTTGACATAAAGGATCCGTGCCGAAGGGCGGTTCGAGGCAGCTTTCCAGAGTACGGATAGGGTATATCAAGGTTGTGCCCCGGAATTGGGGAAGATGTTCGGCCCACGAGCCCCGGAGGCACCTCGGCGCATCGCAGCGGGCGAGTTTACGATGCTCCTAGCCCGATCTCAGGGAGAAACGTGCGAGGCAGAGTTGGTAATTGCCGATGGGCCAACGCGCAAGAGTGAACATCACAATTTGACTGGTACCCGCTTGACCATTGGCCGCGAGACCGAAAACGACTTGGTATTAAGCGACGCATCCGTCTCCCGATTCCATGCCGAAATCCTGCGGGATCGAGCGGGATCGAGCGGGATTCTGGATCGAAGATAAGGGCTCTGCCGACGGTACCAAGCGCAACGGTCTCCCCGTGAAGGGTCAAGAAGCTTTGGTCGGCGGCGACCAAATCAATATCGGGAAATATTCCATACGATTCGACCTGCGCGATGAGAATTCGACCGCACCGACACAAACCAAGATGGTCAGGCCTGCAGTGACAGCCGCGGCGTCGGCGACAGGGGATTTTGATTTACGAACAGACTTAGGATCAAAAAGGGGCAATACCTGACAAACCCAATACGGATGGCGACATGAGGCTGAAATCGCTCTAGAGTGGCAGGCCCCATCTACACCAAATCGTCAGCCATAGATTGAATGAAACTCCAAACCTGTTCCAGATCCCGCTCAGTCGTCTTAATATTTCCAATCGCCAGCCGTAGCACGAACTTACCGTTTAACACCGTGTGAGACAGAAACGCGATCCCACTCGCATTGATGCGGTCCAGCAGCGTGCGGTTCTGTTCATCGGTGCCCTTGTATCGGAAGCAAATCAATGACAGTGGCACCGGCGCGGAGAGTTCGAACCGTTCGTCACTGCGGATGTCCTCGGCAAGCTCGTGCGCCCACGCGATGTGAGCACGGATGAGATCGGCTATTCGCTCGTGGCCGAAATATCGCATCACGAACCACAACTTTAAGGCGCGGAAACGGCGGCCGAGCGGCACCCCGTAATCCATGTAATTCACCGCGCTGGTGTCTTCGGCGGTGCGCAGATATTCGGGAACAAGCGAGAAGGCCCGCCGCAGAATGTCCGGGCGGCGAGTGTAAAAGGCGCTGAGGTCGATCGGTGTGAACAACCACTTGTGCGGGTTGATCACCATGGAGTGCGCGCGGCTGGTCCCGTCAAGGATGTGCCGCAGTTCGGGCGCCACCGCTGCCGCGCCGCCGTAGGACGCGTCCACGTGCAGCCACGCATGGTAGCGCTCGGCGATATCCGCGATGGCCGGGATGGGATCGATGCTGGAAGTGGACGTGGTGCCCGCGGTCGGCACGATGCAGCAAGGCTTGCGGCCCGCTGAGATGTCCTGTTCAATGGCTTGCGCGAGCGCAGCGGGAATCATGCGGAAATCGGCGTCCACGGCAATCTTGCGTACGTTGTCCCGGCCGATGCCGAGCGCGATGGCGCCTTTCTCCACCGAAGAGTGCGCTTGTTCGGATGTGTAGACGGTGAGGTTCGGAAGGCTACCTCGGGTGCGGGCTTCCGGGTCGATGAATTCGCGCGCCGCCGCAATGGCGTGCATGGTGGAAATGGATGCCGTGTCGTAGATGATGCCGAAGAACTCCGGCGGCAAACCAAGCCATTCGCGGAGCCAGCCGAGCGTTACCTGTTCCAACTCGGTGGCCGCCGGGCACGATTTCCAGAGCATGCCGTTTACGTTCAATGCCGCGGTCAGCATTTCAGCCAGGATGCCTGGCGCCGAGGCGGAAACCGAGAAGTAGGCGTGAAATCGCGGGTGGTTCCAATGCGTGACACCCGGGATAACCAGGCTGCGGAAATCGGCCAGGATATCGTCGATGGACTCGCCTTGTTCCGGCGCGGAAGTGGGGAGTAGTTGCGTCAACTCTCCGGGCTGAACATGCGAAACGACAGGGTAGTCGCGAATGCCGGCCAGATAGTCGGCGATCCAGTCGACCACTTCGTGGCCGACGCGGCGAAACTCGTCTGCGGGCATATCGGGCATGCTTTCAAGGTAACGTATCGGGGAACGCAACCGCGCCGGTTTCCCGCATCTTCGACGCTGCTTCCGGCGGAAGCTTCCAATCGCGATCGAAAGAGCCTTCGGCGATTACGTTATCGAGGCCGCCTTTGAAAAGGATGAAATCCGGGAAGGTTTCGAGCGCGCGATAGGGAAACGGGTTTTGCGCGAGGCCGGTGCGATTGGACTGATCGGCGCGAGTCCACCACGGAAGGCCGGAGGCGATGATGGCGTAGCTCTGCCCCCCGAGCGGCGTTATGAACACAAGGCCGTAATCGGCTGCACCTGAATTCAGTTGGATGGGCAATCGCGCGGCGATTCCGGCGATGGCGGAGTTGGTGTCTTTGTTGCCGAACAGGATCAGATTCGCCGATTTCGTTTCGTGGTCAGTCACCTCCCCATCTGGAATCACACGATTGGTGAGCATCAGGCGGGCGCGCGGAGTGGACCATTCGGCGGCCAGATTCGCCTGGTTTCGGCGCCGGATCAAATCGTCTACCGATGGGGAACCGCCGGTGCCGTAAACGTAAATCTGGCGGGAAGCGACAGCGCGGCCGATAGGTCCTTCCTGGCCTTCCCGCTTTTGCCGGGGCGATGGAAGAGAGCGTTTCGCCACCCAACCCTTCGGCTCCCGGGTGAATGAGATGGAATCCTGCGGCTTGAGCTTGAATGGGGCCCCATCCACGGTCAGATTGAGAAGCTGGACCTTGGTCAGCATCGGGTGGTCTTTCAGGTTCAGCGTGAAGGAGATGAGTGAATTCGTTTTGATCCTTAAATTATTCCTGGCCTCGAAGCGGACGTCTATGGCGGCAAGCGTACCGGGGGTTATCTGGTCGAGCTGGACCCAGTAGGCCGTGCCGTGCTGATAATCGCGGGTAGAAAAGCGGACGCGGTCCGGTAGCGGATTCCGGCGGTACTGATCGAATGCGGAAAAGATCGCCGCGGCCTTGTAGGCGAAGTCCCCGGCGTTGTGGCGGACGCCTGCGTACTCCACGTATTCCACCTTCACGCCGGCGCCGCGGAACTGCTGGTGCCAGCGCCGCGTCTGCTCTGCCTTGACGAGGGGGTCAATCTCGCCCTGAAAGAGTTTCAGTGGAAGATTGAGGGCGTTGCCGGCGAGTTCTTCGCTGCCGGGCGGCGCCGCCGGGCAAACGGCGGCGATGGCCGCCCAGAGGTCCGGACGCGACAGGCCGAGCCATAGGGTTCCTCCCCCGCCCATGCCGATGCCCGTAAGAAAAATGCGATCGTCGTCGATGGGGAAGCGGCGTTTCACATCGGCAAGAACGTCGTATACGTCCCTCTCGCCTAACCCTTGATAGCCGAGCGTTCCTCTGGCCAGCGGGGAGGCCACGATATAGTTCACGTCGCGAAAGGCGGGGAAGAAGCGGTTGGCATCCGCATCGGTTTCACCAGGACGATTCGGCCATCCGAATACGCGGCGCAGCGCGAGACGATGGTTCGAGGAGACGTCGTGCAACATGATTACCAGCGGATACTTTCGCGAGGGATCGAAGTTCTTCGGAACGTACAGACCGTAGGGCTGATCGGTGTCGTCCACTTCCGAAGCGAACGTCACCGCTTGCGGACCCGTGGCGTAGGACTGGGCCGGGAGAGATTGCGCGGCGGAAATGGCAAGCAGAATCGCGCTTAGGGATCTACACACTCTTTCTGCACCACCGGAAGCCATGCCTTAAACCACGCACGAAACTCCTCCCGCTTCGCTTCCTGCGCGGGCGTAAAAGGTACGGCGTGCCCGGCGCACTTGATTCCGCGCAGGACTGCGGCTTCCTTCACTCCTACGGGAGTGGGAAAGCAGCCGAGCCAGCCGATGAACTCATGCAAGCGGGCGTCGAGCAGCGCGGTTCTTTCGGCGTTGCCCGCAACCGCGGCCCGGTTTAGGGCCACCAGTAACTCAGGCAGGGCCGAGGCGATGCCTGAGATTCCGCCGGAAGCCCCTTCAGCGCGGGCTTTGGCGAAAATGCTGTCATGACCGGCAAGCAGTGCGAATGGCGCTTCGTCGCAGAGGCGCTTCAGGCCGGCAAACGTCTCCCAATCGCCGCTGGAATCTTTCACACCCGCGAACGTTCCGTCTTTCAGCAACTGCGCGGCGACGTCCAGCGAGATTCCATTATTGAAGACCGGGATGTGATAGAGAAGCGTGGGTTCGTTCCCGCGCGCGGCAGCCGCGAACTTGCGGTAAAAGGTGAGAATTTCATCCGGGGTGTAGCGGAAGTAATATGGGGGCATAAGGAGCAAACCCGCCGCTCCGGCATCGGAG
Organism: Bryobacterales bacterium; assembly: GCA_025350625.1. GTDB lineage: Bacteria > Acidobacteriota > Terriglobia > Bryobacterales > Bryobacteraceae > Palsa-187. Next base: position 5,241 of record JANXXL010000046.1, read on the forward strand.
GCGGCGTTGGCAAGCTCGATTGCACCGTCCAGAGTGGAATGTGAAACGTTGATCCAGATGGGGACGCGGCTGCGCTTCACCGCCAGGCTGACAAGTCGGATTCGCTCCTCAATGCCAAAGTGTAGAAATTCGCCGGTGGTGCCCATGAAAACGATGCCGTCCACTTTGTGGGAGCAGAGAAAGTCGATCAGTTCCCAGGTTGCGCCGAGGTCGATTTCCTGCAGGCCGCGGCGGCGGGGAGTGACTGCGGCAACGTAAAGTCCACTAGGTGAACCCGCTTGTTTTGATGTTCTGGTAGACAATTACACTCCGAGGTTATCCGAATACTATATCCCGAAGATGGGTGGTCCCGAAATCTCCCCCGGGACGCCAGGCCTATTGAACGGTGTTCGAGATCTGACGGACGATGCGGTTCGTCACTCTCGACACCAGGCGTCTGGGATCGAGCAGATGTTGTGGGCGGAACGAACGCTGAGACCAACGGAAGCCCGGTTCGAATTCAATTCCTAGGAAATATCCGATCTCCCGGTAAATGCAATAGCACACACGACCTTGCAGCTCACCCTTAGGGTAGCTGATCTGGAGCGTGGTCTGAAGGGGGATCGGGCTATCCACTTGGACACATGCGCCGGAGAGCGAAATGTCTTCCAGGTTGGCAACCGTACGCCGGATTCTCCCATTTTTGTCCTTCCAGCGGACGTCCACGAGATCGGCACACAGCATCCGCGTTTCCACTCTGCGGTTCTGCATATAATTCTAATATCGGACTGACATTGCAAAAGGATTAGCAGAATCTCCGGACCGAATCACCTTACGCCATGGTAAGGAAACTCCCGGTAAACATGGTACTACTAACAGATTAGCAATGAAACGATCCTCCGTAGTCTCCTTCCTGGTGGCGGTATTCGGATTTGGGATTCTGGTCCCATGGTGGAAGGGATTGGACTTCCTGGATGCTACCATCCTCTTGGCTTCCAGTGCGGTTTCCCTTGTGTTTGTCGCGCCAATGGTCGCCGCCTCGTTTACACGCGAGCACGCCGGTAGCCAAATTCTACGCGTGGTCGGATTTGTCTGGCTGATCGCATTGCTGATTCTGGTGAATGGGATCGCGACGGTGAATGTCCGGCACTGGCTGGGCCAGTTGCTGTTGCCGCCCGCCGGGGTCCTGGTTGGTTGCCTGCTGTTGAATCTGACGGGAGGATTTTTCCTAGGGCTGGTAACCGCAGAAGCGGCCTTGCGAACGGGGAAGCCCGCTTCGGGTGTCCGAATGATCCGGATTGGGTTCTTTCTGGCGCTGGCCTCTCTTGTGTTTCTAGCACGTTACGCCCCACCCTCACTGCGATCCCGATTCGATGACATGATGACTAGCGAAGGGCTGTTGCGAAGCGTATTCTCACTTTGCGGCGGACTGGCCTTGCTAAGCGCGCTGCTCTGGCAGCGGGTTCAGACATTATCAAGAAGATGAATATCCACCTGATAACCGTCCCGTATCACATGGGCCAAAAAGACACGGGAGTAGGGCAGGGCCCTTCCCGGTATCTGGAGGGCGGGTTGGGTTCGTTGGTTCAATCCGCGTCCGGTCACACGGTGAAATTGGTGCCGATTGAGGCTGGGTTTTCGGCGCGAATCGAGCAGGTGAACGCGGCGCTTACCGGGGCGGTGGCGGCCGCCGTTGGGCTTGGGGCCTTTCCGCTGGTGGTGGCGGGAAACTGTAACTCCTGTTTGGGGACGTTGCCCGCGCTGCGGCCCGCTGGGCTGGGAATCGTTTGGTTTGATGCACATGGCGACTTCCACACGCGGGAAAGCAGCATCAGCGGCAACTTGGACGGGATGGCGCTGGCACTGGCGACTTCTCAGTTTGTAGACGAATCGCGGACCATGCTACTGGGCGTTCGGGATCTGGAGGCAGGGGAGAGAGAGCGCGTGGCGGGCTCGCGGATGCGCGTGATCCCCGCTGCGGATTGGTCAGATAGCTTCGTTTCGAAGAATCCGCCTCAGGCGGATCGGGTGTATCTCCATATCGATATCGACGTGATCGATCCGAGAGTGAGCCCGGGCGTTAACTTCCGCGGCGCCGGCGGGTTGTCGCCGGAGCAACTGGAAACCGCGCTGCGGACTGTTCGCGGTCGCTGTCCTTTCGCGGCGGCGGCCCTGACGAACTACAATCCGGACCTGGACGTGGATTGGAAGACGCGAAATTTGGGGCTACGGCTGGCGCGGCTAATTTCGAGCATCATGTAAGGGTTTTCACTTGTAAGGTAACTTTTTCCAACCTTTCCGGGTATCGCTGTACTTGGCTTCTAGATGGTATTAGCGCTTTCTGTTCGAGGAGTCGATTGTAGTTCGGGCCAGCGGGCGCGCTGGGCTGTGTGGTTTATCCTAAAAACAGCAGTTGGACTGTTCGAGCGTGGATCGCGCCTGTCGAATCAGATACTTTCAACTGCTGCGCAGTTCACCTCTTGGGTGAAAAGGCGCCGTGCTTCCGAATAGTTCAGGACAATGGGTATTTTGGGTTTTAGGCGCAACCAACTGCCGTTTTTCGGTTTATGGATTGCACCCGCAATTGACCGGCTTGAGCCTACTTGCCGCCCGAGGAAGCTTGCCATGGTGGCGATTGTGGGAAAGACGGTGAGGCGCGTGATGCGATCGCGCTATAAGCAACACTTAACTCCGCTGCCGAGCAACCTGATGTCGCACCGGGAAGCGACGTCGCAACGCCTGGGCAGGGTGAGATCGAATGTGACGTAGGGCTATGAATTGCCCTCGACTGAAACCGCGTCCTGTTTCCCGTTTGAGTCAAGCCTTGAAGATTTCCCGGGCCTCCTCTTCCATCTATCCCCTATTACGGGCTACACGGACGCGGAGCCGGGACTTGAGCGCGTCATCCAGCCGCCTGATTGTGATCCTCGCCATACATCAACCCAAAAACGGCAGTTGAGGGAACTCATAACGACGGAACTTTCTGATAGAAAGGGACATGTCGATGAACAAGGCAGTGGATGTGACTCACCCAATGGGTGAGCTAGAAAAGAGTGAATTAGCAGGCGAGTCGGGTGACTGCACG
>JANXXL010000049.1 GCA_025350625.1 Bryobacterales bacterium
GCGTGCGGCGGACGATTTCCAGTACCGCGACTTCATTCTGGTGGCTTTAATCGTGCGCGGACGGGATCTGTTCGCCGACAACTGGATTTACGTTCACGACCCAGGCGTGAAGGTGGGCCGCATTCAAAACTTTAACAACTGGAGCCCTGAAATGGTTCCGGACGCCGAAACCACATGCCTGGGTCTGGAATACTTTTGCTTCGAAGGCGATGGCCTGTGGTGCGCCTCCGACGAGGAATTGATCGCGCGGGCCAAGCGCGAGATCAAGCAACTTGGTCTGGTGGATCCGTCCCTGGTGATTGACTCGAAGGTGGTGCGGGTGGAGAAAGCCTACCCGATTTACAACGATACCTACAAGCGCGGCATCCGGAAGGTACGCGAGTTTCTTGAGGTTGTCCCGAACCTGCAACTGGTGGGCCGCAACGGCATGCACCGCTATAACAACCAGGATCACTCGATGATGACCGCGATGCTGGCGGTGCGGAACATCATGGGCGCGAACTACGATTTATGGCAGGTGAACGCCGATGCTGAATATCACGAGGCCGGCGATTCCGTGAGTGAAGATGAGTTTCGGGCGATCGCCCGGACGCAACCGATTGTTCCCGAGACCACCGAAATCCATCGTTAGGCCAGTTCGCGGTAGCATTCGAGAATGCGCCCGGCTGTTTCTTCCCAGCGGAACATGGCGGCGCGCTCGATTCCCAACCCGATTAATTTGTCGCCGTAATCCCGATCCCGAGCCAGGCGTTCGATGGCTCGCGACAGTGCGGCGGTATCCAATGGCGGGATCAGTTCGGCTGCTCCTCGCAGGTTTTCTTCGAGCGATGCAACCGCGGAAGCAATCACCGGAACTCCGCAAGCCATCGCTTCGAGCGGCGGCAGGCCGAAACCTTCATACAACGACGGATAGACGAACATCGAGGCCCCTCGATACAGCCAGGGAAGCTCGTGATCGGAAACATATCCGGTAAGATGAACGCGATCCCGCAGGTCCGGCGCTTTCACCCGGCATAGTATCCCCTCGCAATCCCAACCGCGGGCGCCAGCCAGCACCAGGTGTTCGTCGAGCTTACCCTCGGAAACCAGTTGGGCATAGCTCTCTACCAGCGCATCTACATTCTTGCGCGGCTCAATGGTCCCCACGTAGAGGATATAGCGCTGCGGCAGCCCCAGGCGCCTCCGGTTCGCGGCGGCTTCGACCGGCGAGGCCGGGCTGAAGCGTGGACTGATTCCCAGCGGCGTGACCCGCACGGCATCGCAGTCGACGCCGGGGAACCAGTGGAGCAGATCGCGGCGGGTAGTCTCCGAAGGAACATTGATCATGTGGGCCCGCTCAATGCTCATCCCCACCATCTTCCGGAAGAGCCGGCCTCCGCGGAGGCGGTTGTGCAGATCGGGCATGGAGAAGAAAGTCATATCCTGCACGGTGAGCAGGTGACGGGCGCGGCCGCGCCACCACGGCATCAGGAACGACGGGGAGTGGATGACATCGTATCCCGAAAATGCGGATGCGAACGGAAGCGCTGCTTGTTGAAACAGCAATCTGGCAGGCCGAAAACGGGGGCAGAATGCGCGCACCGTGATATTTTCGCCGAGTGCGCCATCGAAGCGTTTGCGGTCTGCAAAGTTCAGGAAGATTGTATAACGGCTTTTCCGGTCGAGATTGGCTAGATTGCGCACCATCTCCATCAAGTACGTGTCAATTCCTGTAGTCTTGGGCATCAGCGCCGTTAGATCGATGGCGACTTTCATAAGGTGCGCTTTCAGTCTACGAGAGACGCGTGGGGCTCGAACCTGCCCCCGCGAGGTATCCGGTCAATTCTCCGGCGGCGTGACAGGTGGCGAGCGCCGCCATGAACGGAAAGCTGAGCAGTAGTTGCGGGACAAATCGCCGTTTCCGGATGACACCGTATCCCGAACGATACAGAAGAAACAAGGGCAGAATCGCGCACGATCCAATTCTCATTAGCAATTGCCACGGTCCCATTTTCAGTCTGCGAAAGCCGGCGATGGACCGGCCGTTGTGGTAGTGAATCGCGAAGGTCCTCCAAAAGCCATAGGATTGCACGTGATCGAGAGAGATTTTGCTGCTGTTGAACAGCTTTCCACCCCGCCGGCTGAGTTCCTGGATGTAAAGCATCTCCATGACACCGTGCATCGGAATCTGCTGGGGCAGGGCGTTCCGTTTGAAGGCGGCGCCGGCAAGGGAGACGGATTTCGATTCGCCATTTTTTACCGGGCCCATCATGGGAGCGTGGGCAATGAAGAAGTTTGCCCAGTCGATCAAGGCATCGGTCGATCCATTCTCCACAGAGCCGGAGATTACGGCGGCTTCGGGGTGCCTGCGATGGCTTTCGAGAAGCTCGCCGCACCAGCCCGGCGGCAGACGGCAGTGGTCTTCAGTGACGGCGACGATGTCGCCACGGGTGCGCTGCATCGCGATGGAGCGAAGGGCGAAGATGGACGCTCCGGGTTTGTGTATGGCGATGGCCCCTGGGAAGCGCGTGGCGAAATCGGCGGGCAGTCCGTGCCCGTCTCCGTCGGCGATGATGAGTTCACCGTGCAGTTGCTGGATTTGTGCCCACAGCGAGTCGAGCGTCATCTCCAACTCGGGCCAGGGATGCGTGGTGGCGATAACAACCGAAAAGGGTACGCGGCCGGCTGGGGGATTCTTCATTGCGTCCGGTGTTGGAGTACTTTTTCGAACAGTCGCAGATGAGCGCTTGCGGTCTTTTCCCAGGTCAAATCCGCCACCCGGCGAAAGCCTTCGCAAATCAGCCGCTCCCGGAGATGCTGGTTTGACAGAACTTCGGTGAGGGCGGCGGCGATGCTGTCCGCGCTTCGCGGGGCGACTATTAGCGCCGCATTTTGGCAAACTTCAGGCAGGCTTGCCTCATCGGTGGTGATTACCGGGCACCCGCACGACATGGCTTCGAGCGGCGGCAAACCGAAGCCTTCCGCCAGGGACGGAAAGACAAATGCCGACGCGCCGCGATAAAGCGCGGCTAACTCGCCGCCATCGACGTAACCGCGTACGATGATGCGGTGGTTTGACTCTGGAATTATCAAGTCGCAGCAGATTTCGCCGGCGATAATCAGGTCCTCTTCGACACGGTGCTGGATCTTGAGATACGCCTGGATTAGTGTATTGATATTGCGGTAAGGAACTATTCGTCCGGCGAACAGGATGTACTTTCGGGCGGGAGGCGCGACGCCGCTGTCCGGCATCTTGCGAACGCCGTATGGAATGATGGTGACTTTTTCAGGCGGCACCTGGTAGTAAGAACAAAGCGCCTGTTGGGTGGCTTTGGAGGGAGCGATGATGGCATCGGCTCTGGCAAGTCCGCGCGGTACCAGAAAACGGTAGAAATAATTCTGCTTCTTCTGGTAGTGATCCTTAATTTGGATTGGAATCAGATCCTGGACGGTGACAATGGCGCGGGCCCCGGCGAAGGTCATCTCGAGTTGACTCGGATTGAAGACTACACCCGCGCTTCGCGCAATGGCGAGACAATTTGAGAATAATAGGCGGCGAAGGTTCGCGGTATCTGGAAAAAGCCGTGAGCCGATCCAATGCAATTGGAAGTTTTGAGGAAAGGCGATGGCGGCCAGGTGAGGCCGGGCCCGTTCATGGAAATAGACTTCGAAGCGGAGATTGCTGGGTTGGAGTGTCCACTGATGCAGCAGGTTAAGGATGTACGTGCCGATCCCGTTGATCCGATGGCCCAGGTGAGTGGCATTAATTGTAATTTTTGCGGGTACGCTTTGATTTGACACGTATCGTGATTCAAGTTTATCCCATCACCGGCACGGAGGGGCGGCTAGAGACACTCCGGGCCCAACACTCCGGGCCCATCCTTGACAGAAGTCTTTCTGTTGCGGGAGGAGGCGCAGGTTAAGTAAAAAATCCCTTGTCTCCCGGTGGAATGATGTTGGTTCCCCGCATCTGCGCATATTCCTCAGTGCTTTAAGAATGGCCACAAACCTGCTTTAACTGAGGTGTCGAAAAGAAGCCGGAGAATGAGTCACCGGCATATTTGGATCCGTGGAGGAAACTGTGAAAATAGCGAAGTTTGGATTGTTATGTATTTGTGCAGGTTCGGTTTTGCACGCTGAGAGCGCAAAGGAACGTCTTCAAGAAGCATCCACCGTGCTTTCAGAAATTATGGCAGCCCCCGATAAGGGCATCCCGCAAGAGTTGCTTGAGAAGGCACATTGCATTGTGATAGTTCCGGGCCTGAAGAAAGGCGCCTTTATTATTGGCGGCAAGTACGGAAAGGGCTTTATGTCCTGTCGCCG
>JANXXL010000187.1 GCA_025350625.1 Bryobacterales bacterium
CGACCAGGCTGCTGTTCTACCACCTGGTGACGGTGCACGGGCTCTCCTTTGCGCCGATCTTTGCGTGGCTGCTGCTGGCTTCAGCCTGGGCGCGCCGAGCGCCATTTTTATGGGCCAGCTTACCACTGCTCGCGATTGGCATAATCGAGAAGATCGCGTTCAACACGTCGCATTTCGCCGCAATGCTCATACAACTCGCTGGCTCTTGATTCCCGCAATAGAGTGACCATTACGGGCAGCGTGGTCAGCTGCCTTGGAGCGAAGCACTACCCACTGCCTAACATTTCCGTGCTCGTATTTAACGGAGCGGAGCAGGCTGGCATACACAATTCAGTCCTTCGGTATCACTTCTACGGGTGGATCACCGCCGGTTAGCGTAACCCAGGCGGTTATCCGCTCCGCCGCAAGCCACTGTGGGTTAGAATCGACTAGCACTCTATGCCCTTAGTTCCCGGATACCGCTTGGGACCATATGAGATCCTCGCACCCATCGGTGCGGGTGGCATGGGCGAGGTTTACAAGGCGAAAGACATAAAGCTTGATCGCGAGGTAGCGATCAAAGTTCTGCCCAATGCCTTGGCGCGAGATCCTGAAAGACTAGCTCGATTTGAGCGCGAAGCCAAGGTGTTGGCATCGCTGAACCATCCCAACATCGCCACCATCTACGCCATCGAGGAATCTCCCGAAGGCAAAGCCATCGCCATGGAGTTGGTTTCGGGCAACACGCTCAAAGGACAAATACCTCTTGAGACCGCGCTCAACTACGCAAAGCAGATCGCCGAAGCCCTCGAAGCCGCGCACGAAAAAGGCATCACGCACCGTGATCTGAAGCCAGCCAACATCATGATCACGCCGGAGCGTGTGGTGAAGGTGCTCGACTTCGGGCTGGCGTCGGTTCCGAGCCGAGATGCCGCAGGCAGTGATCCGGCCAACTCGCCCACGATCACCATGGCCGCGACGCAGGCGGGCGTGATCATGGGCACGGCGGCGTACATGTCGCCGGAACAAGCGGCGGGCAAGACGGTGGACAAGCGCGCGGATGTTTGGTCCTACGGCGTGGTGCTGTATGAGATGCTCACCGGAAAGAGATTGTTCGACGGAGAAACGATCTCGCACACCTTGGCGGCGGTGCTTACCACGCAGCCGGATCTGGCGGCATTGCCCGCAAAAGTTTGCCCTGTGGTGGAACGCTGCCTGCGCAAGGACCCGCGCGCCCGCTGGCGCGACATCGGTGACGTGCGCGTCGAGATTGAGGCTCTAATTGCCGATCCGCGCCGAGCCGCCGAGCGGGATCGGCGTGCAGCGCCCAAGCCGCTGTGGAAGCGCGCGACTCCTGTGCTCGGGGCGGGAATTCTTGCGGCCGCAATCGCCAGCTTTGTGGTTTGGAACTTTAAGCCATCCACTCCGCAGACCATCACTCGATTCCAGATTGCGCTAGGCGAGGGTCAGCAGTTCACCAATGCCGGGCGTTCGGTGGTCGCCATTTCGCCCGACGGCACGCAGATAGTCTACGTGGCCAACCTGAAGTTGTATGTGCGCTCGATGGCGGACCTGGAGGCGAGGCCCATCCCGGGTAGCGAGATAGACAGTAACGGCGTAGCGAATCCTATCTTTTCGCCGGACGGCCGATCCATAGTGTTCTTTGCGGCAGGAGACTCGACGCTTAAGAGAATTGCCGTCAGTGGTGGAGCAGCGGTAACCATTTGTAAGGCCGGCAATCCTTTCGGCATGGCTTGGGGCCCTGATGGGATTGTATTTGGAGCGGGTAGTCAAGGCATTCAGCGAGTTTCCCCGAACGGCGGCAAACCGGAGCTTCTCGTAACTGCCAAGGCGGGCGAACTGGCAGTTCATCCCGAGATACTACCAGGCGGCCAGGCAGTGCTCTTCACACTTGTCTCGGGCAGCAGCGGCGCAAGCGCTCCGTTCGACAACGCGCAAATTATTCTGCAGAACCTAAAGTCGGGCGCACGGAAGAATCTGATTGAAGGCGGAAGCGCTGCCCGCTATCTACCAAGCGGTCATATCGTATACGCGCAGGGTGGCACGTTGTTCGCGGTTCCGTTCGATGGGCAGCGGCTCGAAGTGACCGGCGGACCTGTCCCGGTCGTCAACGGCGTCCTGCGAGGACCTCCCTCCGGCGTGGCAGACTTCAGCTTCTCCAATACCGGATCGTTAATTTATGTTCCGGGCCCGGCTTCAGCAGGATCGTCTTCGGACTCCCTTGTTCTGGTGGATCGTAAAGGTGGCGTGGAATCGTTGAAACTGCCGCCGGCAGCATACGCGTACCCTCGAATCTCCCACGACGCCAAACGCATAGTTTACGAAACCGACGATGGCAAAGAGGTCGTCATCTGGGTTTATGAGCTTTCCGGCGCGAGTGCACCGCGCCGTCTTACTTTTGGTGGATCGAATCGTTATCCTATCTGGTCGGCGGACGACCAGCGGGTTGCCTTCCAGTCGGATCGCGGAGGGGACCTGGGCATCTTCTGGCAGCGCGCTGACGGCAATGGAACGGTCGAGCGCCTGACAAAACCAGAAAAAGGAGTGTCCCACGCTCCAGACTCGTGGTCTCCGGATGGCCAACAGCTCTCGTTTACCGTCTACAAGGTAGACGCTGCTGAGGTGTGGACCTTTTCTCTTCGCGATCGGAAAGCCACGCCTTTTGCCAACAGCCCGTCTTTAACTTCAGAGGGGTCGGTGTTCTCCCCGGACGGCCGCTGGTTGGCGTACGAGTCCAACGAAACGGGTACTAGCGAGATTTATATGCGACCGTTCCCAGCTACCGCCACCAAGTATCAAATCTCCAAAGGATTTAGTGTTCATCCTTTCTGGTCAACGAGCGGAAAGGAACTTTTTTTTAGCACTGGGCCAACCAGTTTCGCCGTCGTGAACATCACCACCCAGCCGGGTGTCACTTTCAGCAGTCGCGCTCCCGTGCCGAGAGGAGGACTAAGTGGAACGGCCACCGGACCAAGGACCTACGACATTCTTCCTGACGGAAGATTCATTGGAGTCGTCCCTGCCAGGCAGATCCAGGCAGGGGCCTCTCAAATTCAGGTGGTGCTCAATTGGTTCGAAGATCTGAGGCAGCGTGCGCCTGTGCGCTAGCAGAGCCACGGCCCGGACCGAAGCACCCACGTCGCGCTTTCCCGAACAGCGCCGCCGCACACCAGTGAGGAGGTGGTTCCGCTGATTCGCACTGGAAGTCGCATTGTTGGGAAGTGGCGCGACCGCTCCTGGATGGTCGGTTATTCGTCCACAATCCTGGCGCAGCTTTTTCCGAGGACGCTCAAACGATCGTGTACGGATTGCCCGTCACTCGCCCAGAGGGTTTGCAGCTTCCCAATCGCCGGTTTCTGGCAGCGCTACTTAAGCTTTTCTGCGAAGAACGTCTCGGTTGCTTGATAGGACTTCAGCCAGCTACGGTGCAGGAGGAATTCGTGGACCTCGTCCGGCAGAACGAGTTCTCGAAATTCAACGCCTTTCTCCCGCAAAGCCTCGACGAGGCGAATCGTACTGGTGAAGCTAACGTTCCGGTCGTCGTCACCGTGAATCAGGAGCACGGGAGAGTGCCAGGTGCTGACCGAAG
>JANXXL010000217.1 GCA_025350625.1 Bryobacterales bacterium
CCTCTCTTCTGCCACCTTGCGGGCACCATTGAGATCTTCAATGCTTGGGACGTTCGACGAAACACGAAAACCAAAGGATGCTCTGCAGTGGGTATCTTCTGAGGAGTGCGTCTGGGCGTTAGTGGTGCGCCAGCCTCTGACTTCGATTTTTTGCCTGTTTTTGCTCACGCTGGAAGGGAGCCAACCCTGCCGAGCCAGTGATATTCCTTCCCGCACAATTCCCGCAAAACCGGGTAGTTTCGGCCCGATTCCCGCAGATTTCCCGCAAAGGACACATACTAAAGTCCTTTGTTTACAGTCGGAAGACCTGTAACTTACTGATGGTTGCTTGCTTGGGGTGCAAGAGGTCCCGGGTTCGAGTCCCGGCAGCCCGACCATTTTCCCCGGTACCTTAGGTTTCATTCGATCGATCTACATCCGGCACCATTCCGGCATTTGCTTTCTCGACTCACGGCATTAGTGTATCAACCGGCCGGTATTCCGTCCTTCGCATGGTTTTTGACATTGGAAGGCTGGCTTTGGTGGGACAAGCGCTCTTGCCCGGGCCCGGCCCCTTTGCCGGAAGTGCTCAAACTCGTTCGAATTCTGAGGCAGGCGGGCGAGGCATCCGGCGCAGTCCAGGGGCGCCGCTCCACCCAGTTAGTCGACTACTACGGGGGCGCAAGCACTTTGCGGATGGTCGTTGAGCTTGATCCATGCCTCGTAGAAACTTCTTGTAACTTTCACGGGGTAACCGCCTCTTACTCTTGATGAGGAAGATGTGGGTACTTGCCGGGATGCTCGCCGTCGCGCGAGCATCCTACGGCTATTCGGTCTTGACGCACGAGGCTATTGTGGACTCGCTTTGGACCGATTCCATTGCTCCGCTCATCAAGAAACGATTCCCTGAGGTAACGCCGGAACAACTGGTCCAGGCGCACGCATACGCCTACGGCGGCGCGATTATTCAGGACATGGGCTATTTCCCGCTCGGCAGCAAACTCTTCAGCGACCTTGCCCATTACGTCCGAAGCGGAGATCTTGTCTCGGCGCTGATAGCGGATTCAGATACGGTCGATGAATGCGCCTTCGCACTGGGATCGCTGGCGCATTATGCCTCCGATACGGTGGGTCACCCGGGAGCGATTAACCGCGTAGTCCCGATGCTCTATCCAAAACTCCGCGCAAAATATGGAGCGGTGGTTGCCTACGAAAAAGACCCCGCCGCGCACTTGAAGACCGAATTCGGATTCGACGTGCTGGAGATTGCCCAGGGCCGTTATGCGCCGCAATCGTACCATGATTTTATCGGGTTTCAGGTGTCGAAGACGGTGCTGGAGCGCGCATTTCTAGAAACATACTCGCTTTCGCTAAAGAATATTTTTTCGAGCCTCGATCTGGCGTTGGAAACCTACCGGAAGTCCGTGGGCAGCCTGATTCCGGAAATGACGCGGGTGGCATGGCAGAACAAACGGCATGAGATACAAAAATCTCAGCCGGGCATCACCAAGCGGAAATTTCTCTACAACCTGTCACGAGCAAGTTACGAAAAAGAGTGGAGACATTCGTACGAAAAGCCCGGCATGGGAGCCCGTTTTCTAGCATTTTTTTTCAGGATTCTGCCAAAGGCAGGGCCGCTCCGCGTACTCGCCTACCGCGTTCCCGATCCGGAGTCCGAGAGGCTCTTCATGGCAAGCTTCAACGACACGATAGCTCGATACCGCGAACTGCTGCAATTACAGGCGGCACGGCCCCTGCAGAAACTGCCCGACCGCAATCTGGACACCGGGATACTTACTAAACGGGGAACCTATGGCAGGGAAGATCGCGCGTACGAGGCGTTGCTGGAAAAACTCGGCGACGCAAAACAGGAAATCAATCCGCGCCTGCTGTCCAGCATATTGGGTTACTATGGTAGATTCGGTGAAGTCACTTCCGAACGGGCGCGGCGCGAGCTTTCTACTTTGCGGCAATTGACAGCTTTTTGAGGGGGACCTGGCTAATAGTACTAAATCGGAGATATTTTCCTTTCTTTACCCGGTGACCGGGGTTATGATTGCCCTTATGGAAAGCGGTCACGAAGTTCGGATATTACTGATCGAAGATAATCCGGGAGATGTTCGGCTATTTCGCGAGGCCATTAAGGAGTGCACGGCGCCGTGCAGTATCCGGGTCGCGCGGGATGGCGAAGAGGCGAAGAACATGCTGTTTGGGAATCGGGCTGAATCGGACCCGCTGCCGGATCTGATAGTCCTCGACTTGAATCTGCCTAAAGTGGCTGGCGATCAAATCCTGCTGTTGATCAAAGCGGATATGGAGTTGCGCAGCATCCCGGTGCTGATTCTATCGAGTTCCTCCGACCGGGCGGAAATCCGCCGATGCTACGAGAATCAAGCCTCCTGCTATGTGGTGAAGCCCGCCGATTTAGGCGATTATATGCGGCTGGTGCAGGCTTGGGGCAATTTCTGGATGTCCCAGGTAACGCTGCCTCCCAGAAGGCCAGTCCTGGGCGCCGGTGTGTAGGATGCTTCAGGGAACCTGGTTGAGTTTACGGCGAAGCATATCGAGCGCAGTCTGCGATGCAAGCATTCTAACCCTTGAGCGATCACCCAGGAACTGTACCCGCCGCACGTCGCAGCCCGCCGGATAGGCGAGCCCAATGTAGACCGTCCCAACCGGGTTTGCTTCGGTTCCGCCATCCGGGCCGGCAAAGCCGGTAACTGAAAGTGCGTAGGTGGCGCCGGCAAGCGCCCGCGCTCCTTCGGCCATCGCCTTGGCAACCGGTTCGCTCACCGCCCCGTCCCTTTCGAGCAAAGCGGCTGGGACCTTCAGAACCGCGGTTTTCATGGCTTCCGTATACGTAATGAAACCACAGGCGAAGGCCTTCGAACTTCCGGGAGTCGCCGTCAGGCGTTGGGCCAGAAGGCCGCCGGTACAACTCTCGGCAACGCTGACGTTTTCCTGCCGTTCGATCAAAGCCGCAATCACCACTTCTTCTAAGAGCTGCCCTGTCCGGGTATAGACGCGGTCGCCCAAAATAGCGGCAATCCGGACGGAGACTTCCTCCAATAAAGCATCGGCCTGGGCGGCTGAATCGCAGCGGGCGCGCAGGTGGAGCTGAATGTCACCGGCGCCGGCAAGAATCGTGGTGACCGGATTGGTGTACTTCGTATAAATGGGTGCGATCAGTTGATCGACGTCGGATTCGCCCATGCCGGACACGCGCATATGAATAGTGCGGATGAACAAAGCGGGCAATACCGCGCGGAGTCTGGGAAGGCACTGCTGTTCAAACATCGCCTTCAATTCCTTGGGAGGGCCCGGCAACAGCATCACGATTTTACTTCCTGCCGCGATCCATTGGCCTGGCGCCGTGCCACGGTCGTTTGGCATTACTTCCGCCCCATCGATCACAAAGGCCTGCCGCTTGTTGTTCTCCGCCATTTTGCGCTGCATCCGGGCGAACCGCGCCGCGATGCCGTCTGAAATCTCCTGCCGAAACGATTGGCCGCAACCCAGCGCGGAAGCGACCGCATCGCGGGTAACGTCGTCTTCGGTAGGGCCCAGGCCGCCGCTCAGGATCACCATTCCAGACCGCCGCAGCGCATCGGAAATAACCGCCGCAAGACGATCCCGGTCGTCACCGACGATCGCCTTCTGCACTACTTCGACCCCAAGGAGATTCAACTGGCCCGTAAGGTAGAGGGAATTGGTGTCCACCTTGTCCTCGGTCAGCATTTCCGAGCCCACCGCGACAATTTCGGCGTTCATTACGCCATTGGCCTTCCGGCTATGTTCACATCGACGCGGTAAAGCGCGTTGGTAGTAGTCACTACCATCGAGCGCGAAGGTGTGAACGCCAGGCCGACGATGTTCGGCCCGGAAAGGAAGAGCTCGGCGTTTCGATCCTGACCGATCCGCACAACTCCACGGCGGCCTTGCAGTGAGGCAGCAACGTACAGGCGATCTTCAGTGTCGAAGGCGATGCCTTGCGGACGGCCGAGTCCGCGATAGAAGACCTCCACCTCTCCTGCCTGGGAGACCCGGTGGACCGCGTCGAAACTGGAGGTCGTGGGCCCTGACACGTAGAGATAACCATCGGGACCGAAGGCTAGGTGATAGGCGGCAATCGAAGGCTCAAGCGTGGTGAATACGTAGATCTGCCGGCCGCGGCTGATTTTGAAGATGGTGCCGCTGCGATCACCCACATAGAGATTTTCTTCCTGGTCAAACGCGAGTCCGGTGGCCACGCCCATGCCCTCGACGTAGACGGACATCGTGCCGGTTGGCGTCACCTGGTAGACAATGCCTTCATGGCGGCTGGAAATGTAGATCATTCCGTCGCGGTCCAAAGTGAGGCTGGTGGCGTTCATCAGGTCGGTGATAAACGGGGAGACATTGTAGTTGAGATCGACTTTGAAGACCGCGACCGGGGTCTTCTGGCCGCGCGCTCCGCTGAAGGTGCAGTAGACGTTCCCGAATGCGTCGACGGCCGGACTGGCAACCGGGTGCATGCCATCGGCGATCTGTATCCCGATGTCGCAAATCCACGAACGGCTGACGTCTCCGCCGCTGCCGACGATCAGTTCGCCA
>JANXXL010000218.1 GCA_025350625.1 Bryobacterales bacterium
CTACCGGTTTCCAAAAGGGGAATCGGTCAAATGGCTAATAATGTAGGGGCATATACGCCGGTAATTATTGCAAAAACGCTCAGGATTCTACGCGAGCGGCTCTCGATTCAAAATTACGTCACGACGGACTATAATGCTGAATTTTTGCCCGTTGGCGCATCAATTCAAATCCCCGTTACGGCTCAGTTGCCTACTAGCGACGTTGTTCCGTCCTCTACGGCACCCGCTCTTGTTTCGGTTGCGCCTACTTCCGTAACGCTCGCCTTGAATAAATTTAAGGAAACACGATTTTCGGTCACTACATCGGATTTGAATACGATGATGATGAACACGGATTTCGTGCCAGCGTTTATGCAAGAAGCGGCGCGTTCCACTGCTCGCCAGATTATTGATGACATTTGGGCGGTGACTACGCAGTGTCCGTATTATGTTGGAACCGCCGGGACGAATCCATTCGCGTCTTCGCTTGCTACTCTATCCCTTGCCGCTAAATCTCTTGACGTTACGCTTGCCGATACTGACGAGCGGGTGATGATGATTGACAATGGCGCAAAAGAAAAGGCGCTCGAACTCGGTAACTTGATTCAGGCTTTCCAGCGCGGTCAAAACGATACGCTGAACACTGGCGAATTGGGTGAATTGCTTGGATTCACGATGCGCCGTAGCTCGCGCACTCCGACATGGACGGCTGGAACGGGTGGTTCATATACTTTCCCAGTTGCTCCGCCGGCTGTTGGAATTACTTCGGTATCCATCATCACTGGAACCGGCACGATTAACGCTGGCGATATTTTCACAATCGCGGGTGATACGAATTCGACTTACGTTGCGACGAATTCTCTGGCTGCGCCTGGAACTCTTACGTTCTATCCGCCGCTGGTCCTTGTGCCCGCCGCGTCGGCTGCGATTACCTTGAAAGCCACGCATGTCAATAACTTCGGAATGGATCGCGGATTTATGGCGCTGGCGATGCGTCAACCTCGTCCGGTCGATGGTATGTTGAACGATGTGACTCCGATGATTGACAACCAAGGACCAGAGGCGACGGGAATGCAATTCTTCCTGAACGTCATGCCGAATGCGTGGGGTGTTACCTACTCGGTAGGTGCTCTCTATGGTGTCGCGATGTTGCGTCCTGAACGCGGCGTTCGCATGGCTGGCTAAACGGAATTGATTTAAGTGCCCTCGATTTCGAGGGCACATACAATAACATCTAAAACAAAGGATTTTAAAATGGCAGATTATGGAAATATGACAATTACCGCGCTGGCAGGCGGTGCAAAGGCGGGTGCCTCTGCGCTCTTGCCCGGACTGAATCGAATTACGGTATGTGCCACTGCTGGCGATAGCGTAACTCTTCCGACTGCGCAAATCGGTTTGAGTGTAGTAGTAATTAACGCTGGCGCCACTGTTTGTCAGGTCTTCGGGCTTGGAACTGTTGATACTGTTAACGGCTCGGCGAATGCGACGGGCTTTCCTCAAGCTCCTGGAACGAAAGTTGAATATATTTGCTCGGTCAATCCAGTTGCGCAAGGAACGCCTGTAGCATTGACGGCAGCGAATTGGGAAACCGGTTTGGCTGGCGGCCAAAAAGCTGCCATTATCACCCTCGCTGTATCGGGGGCAATTCAGCCTAGGACCTCCGCAACGTATGCGCTAAACAAAGCGGGTGTTGCGGCAATGACGCTGGCAGCTCCGACAGCGACGACAGATGACGGAGTGACTATCGTCATTTACTCCGATAGCGCGAATGCTCATACTCTGACCGCTACGGCGTTGCTCGATACCGGGTCCGCGAACGCAGCGATTGCTACTTTCGCAAACTCCAAGGGTTCAGGATTGACGCTTCAAGCGTTTAACGGGCGCTGGAAAGTCCTTTCGCAGATCGGCATTACCTTCACCTAAACCCGGATGGATAGCACGGGCGCGGATAATTTCTATCCGCGCCCTTTTACCCTGGAGATTTTAAAATGGCTACAAACAATAAATTCGATTATTCAGAACACGCAGCAAACAATGCGGATACATTGCATCAAATTGCATTGCAATCGAAACCCGGTGAAACGGTTAGAGTGTGTAATAAAGACGGGCACTCAGTGACCGTAAACGCGGATCGCAAGGATGAAGGTTTTCGTTTATGGACTTCAAAACCCGGATATGCGGTACACGCTGAAGATGCCGTAAAACTTGAAATCAAGAAAATTGAAAAGAGTCCTGAATTGATCGCTGCTGAAGAACGCGCCGAGGGTTTCGAAAAAGCTCTTGCTGAATTGAGCGCAAAATTTGATTCATTTACCAAACAATCGCAAGCTACCCAAAAAGTAGCTGTAAAGTAACATCTAACTCAAGGGAATAAAATAAAATGGCCATTACTATTACAACCAGAGGTAATTCAACGGTTGGAACGCAAGCGTTTAATCTCGATACGAATGTAAACGGAAACGTTTATGGTGAAGTGTTGATGGCGCAAGGGACGCCTCCGATGTTGGAAATCAATCGGCAGGGCAATTTCTTCATCGCGCAAGACCCTACTGTCCGTGCTGCTGTTGTTGCAATTCCAAGTACGCAGGCCGTTTCGACACTTCAAAACAACGATACTACACTATCCTATGTTTTGGATCGGATTACGTTTCAGGTTGCGGCCAATACATTGGCATCGTCTTTTGGAATTGTATTGAACCTTCAAAAACTTGTCGCGACGGCAGCAACCGATGTTAAAAATATCGCGCTTCCAAATGGACGAGCAACCTATCCCGGTGCGGCGCGTGTTTGCAATGCGCTTAACGTTGCGGTTGCCGCTGATTTGTGGTTCTCGATTGGCAACACAAACGGCAATACAGTAGCGAGCGGATTTGGCACTGCG
>JANXXL010000238.1 GCA_025350625.1 Bryobacterales bacterium
CATTCTGAACAGTTCTAGCAACCTGCCTTTAATAGTGACCTTTGTTTGTGATGCCTGCACAAGCCAACCAGTACAGCAACAGGTCATAACATTCTTGAGCAATGAGAAGCGATCGAGCCGAGGCGTATTTCACTTCAAACCTGCTTCATCACTGACCAACGGTGGGCAGTCGAGGCTTTTTCTTGATGTGAGCAACGCTTCTGGTGTGCATTTCAATCATTTGGCAATTGATATCGTGATCGAATCGAATGCGGCAATCGCACAGTTTCCCGAGCCAGATATTCGGCCGCTTGGTACCTTTGCACCAGCTTCCCCTTCCGGTAACGAACCGGACGCAACGATAACAATTTGGAAAAATGAATTCGGAAACTTTAGTTTGACTGTAACGCCCACAAATCCGCAACTGGTACCGCTGCTTGCAGGGAAGCACCTGAAGAATGGACAACCTAAGATCTTTGATTCCGGGAACTTCTCTATCGAGGAATTGAGAGCAGATTCTAAAGATACGGCGGTTCTCCTGCAAGGGATATCTGACCAGCTTGATGCGGGCCTTCAAGGGTTGCTCGCCGCGGCGAATCTCGCGCAGCCAATTCACATGGACCCAAAGACTTTGGACATGACGAAAGCAGAAGAAAAGAAAATCATAGACACTTTCTATGCTTTTGGTTCGCTGGTGTACATGAGAATGTTCAATGACAACGATGTGGACCTGAGGTTCATCATTGGTCAACTCGAATCTTTTTCTCCCGCCGGACGTCCACCCCGCGTTCTAATCCAAACAAACAGGATCGCCTTTCCATGGCAAATCTTACATGTGCCTCAATCAAGTAGCGCCATTGCCAATGGAGCCCCCATCGACTCCAACAGTTTTTGGGGACTGCAATTCGACCTCAGGGTTGACTCCCTGAATCGTATGACTTCAGGGCTCCCGGAAAGCACAATTCGCTCCGCCAGTGACGCTACTTCTGTTTTCGGTACATACCGTTCTGCTCAGGGTGCATCTACCAGCGACCTCATCGTTACCAGGCTAGCAAAGCAGCAGGCCGATGTCGTGAAGACGGAGATGGCGTTCCAGAACTCCCTGGTAGAGGAAACTCGCCAGACCTTCATTGAGGATCTACAGAAACACAACAAGGATCTGACGTTCATGGGCATATTCGCCCACGGTGCGAGTGGATGGATCGTTGTGTCGCTGCCCACCGGGGAAACGGTTCTCCAGCAGGAAGCTGCGGGCCCCAGAGTGATGTTCGCTACAGCTGAGCCATTTACCGCGGTGGACATTACAAAACTTCCAGTAGGAGTCTCTGCTACGAGTTCTTCGTTTCTGGAAAAGAGCCCGGTAGTGCTGCTGAACGCTTGTGAGACAGGCATGGCCACTGCCTCCACGGTTGACGGTCTAACCCTACCGATAGCTCTCTTAAATATAGGTGCGAGTGGAGTGGTGGCCACTGAAGCCCCAGTCTGGAGTCCATTTGCGTATGGTTTCGGAAATGATCTCATCAAGCAAATGTCTGCGGGGCACGAAGTGTCCAGTGGGCTTCGAGAGCTTAGGAAGGCCTACATCGATTCGCACAATAATCCTCTTGGCCTGCTGTATTCATATTACGGATCTCCGGTTGCCTTTAAATTGCCGGCCCAACCTGGACAGTGACCACCAGCCCGTACTTCAGATTCACTGAGAACAGAAGACTTGGAATCAATTCGGCCTGAAAGGAGAGTGAAATGTCTCTGATCCGCAATGCGCGTCGTTTATTGCCAGCCCTACTGATTTCGCTCCTGTCGCTGCAAAGCTTGGCGCAAGAACAGATTGTCCATGTTCTCGGCGCAAAAAAGCACGACAAGTCCAAGCCTTTATCCAAAATGGTTCGAAAGCGGCCCACGCCGGCAGTGGAGGGAACAGTAGTTGAGCACCGAGTGAGATTGTTGCCGTTGCCCCACGTGAAATCTCCGGCTACCAAACCTTCACCCGAAATTGTCCCTCAGCCGAGTGCAGGCCCCTTAGACGCCGTTGTACTTTCTTCCTTTCAAGGCGTGGGCAGAGGACTAGGCTACATAACGAGAAGTTCTCCACCCGATACGAATGGCTCGGTTGGGCTCGGAGAATACGTTCAATGGGTCAATCAAGCCTACGGAATCTTCGACAAGACGAGCGGCAAACTTAAGCCTATTCAAGATCTTGGCACCGGACACCTGGAAACAGAAATATTGGATGGCAATCAGATCTGGCAAGGCTTCGGGGGTAAGTGTGAATTTTCAAATGATGGAGATCCGATCGTAATTTACGACAAAATTGCGAATCGTTGGGTCATGAGCCAGTTCGCCTACTCTAAACCTCCCAGCCCCCCTTATGCGCAATGTATAGCGGTCTCTTCTTCTGCGGACCCTGCGGGCGAATACTCGCGTTACGAGTACGACTTCAATAATTTCAATGACTACCCGAAATTTGGCGTCTGGCCCGACGGGTACTACGCGGTATTCAATATGTTCGAAGACGAGAGCGGTGACTTCTTGGGGACGAAGGTGTGTGCGTATGAACGCAGGAAGATGTTAGATGGCAAAGACGCCAACATGCAATGCGCAAATCTATACAACCCACAATACTCTGGTATCTTGCCCGCAGATTTTGATGGCACGCAATCGTCCTTGCCGCCGAGCAATTCGCCGGAATACTTTCTGGGCATCGATGCCAATAAATTGGATTTGTGGAAGTACACTGTCGACTGGGATGATTTAACGAAATCGGAGTTCGATCGTACACCTGTGAAAATTCCGGTAGCATCGTTTGAGTTTCCATGCATTCAGGGAAACAAGGCTGTGTCGTGTATTCCTCAACCTAATGCCTCGACACAACAACTGGATGTGCTCGGCGACAGACTGATGTATCGCTTGGCGTATAGAAATTTTGGGGATCACGAGTCTCTGGTTGTCAACCACACGGTCCAAGTGGGTGGTCGTACAGGTGTTCGGTGGTATGAACTCGGTGGTTTGGCGGGAACTCCGACTATCGTGCAACAAGGAACATTTGCGCCGGAGGACGGGCTGTTCCGCTGGATGGGAAGTATTGCGATGGACAAGAAGGGCGACATGCTGCTCGAATACAGCGTTTCTGGAGACAGCGTTTTCCCTTCAATTCGGTACACAGGTCGCAAGCGGGGCGATGCACCAGGGGCCATGCGAGACGAGAAAACATTGATGGCGGGGCAAGGGTCGCAATTTTCTACGAAACCCAATTATGCGACTGATCGGTGGGGGGACTACAGCAGCGTCAGCGTAGACCCAGGGGATGACTGCACCTTTTGGGTTACGGGCCAGTATTTGCCAAGCACCGATACGTACCGATGGAGCACTGTGATATCCAGCGTTAAGTTCCCCGATTGCCAGTAGATAGGCATAGCGGTCCCATCTGTTTCGGCAACGTCGGCACGGATCAGCAAGGCTCGTAAGAGCCCGCTGCATTCACCAGAGATTTCATATCTGTTCCACCTACCCAGGGGTCGAAAATAGCGCTTCTAGCTATTTTCACAACCTACGATAATCGGAAATAGCGAGAAGCGCTATTTGCACGGGTGAAAGCACCTCCAGTGGTTTCGTAACACTTGGCAACGGCGAGGAAACTTCTGCCGACGGGCGCACTCCGTGAAATTGCGAATTCACAAGAAATGCATAGGCGGACGGGAAAAGGCAGCTCTTTGCGTCGGCTCGGGAGCAGTCAGATAAAAAACGCCGGAAGGGGCGCGCCCTCGCGAGGTCATTTCGTTGCAGAGAAAGAGAGCGGATCAAGGAGACACTTGATCCACTTCCTCTGCAGCCCCATGTCTTTTCTGGAGATGGTCTTGGCACGAATCTCGGTGCTTATCCCTTTAATCGTCGCCTCGTCTAGCTACAGCTATGCATTGGGTGTTGAGCCATTGTCATCATCTGATAGTCGCGAGGTGCTTGGAATCGTTGGTATCGCTGTCGTCATTATTTTGCTAATCGTCTTCAGAAAACTGATCGCGAGGGTCGTCAGGCTCCTATTCGGGTTTCTACTAGACATCCTTTTTACGTGCTTGTCCGTATCGGCAATTTTGTTTGCCGCCGCCGTGATAAGTAACTTTGGCATTAACAAAGCATCCGCACCGTCGGGACCTTCGTCGCAGGTCTTTCAATATGTAGCGACAGTCCTCTTTATTCTCGCGATCTTGGCAGGCGTCGTAATGTTCATACGAGCCATCGCGAAGTTCTTTAAAGGGCTACGGGCCGGGGACTCAAAGCATGATTAGCCAGCTATGGAGTGCTTTCATTAATTGGCTCAAAACGTCCCTAGATTGGCTCAAGGAGTCCCTCGCCCGTAGCCCTTTAAAGAACTTCGCGATGGCTCGTATGAACATTACGACGCCTGCCAAGATCGCGAG
>JANXXL010000321.1 GCA_025350625.1 Bryobacterales bacterium
TGGGCCATTCGCGGTGAGGGCCCGGCCAACGCCCAAATAATGAATGTCACCAATGCGCTTCCGACGACAGTCGGCACAAAGTAGCCTGCGACGACATCTGCTAGCTTTTGAATCGGTGCCCGGCTGCGTTGCGCTTCCGCAACCATATGAACAATTTGGGCGAGCAATGTATCAGATCCGACCCGGTCTGTGCGCATGACCAGCGATCCGGTGCCATTCACCGTGGCTCCAGTCAGCCGGTCGCCGGCCTTCTTCTCGACTGGAATCGGTTCGCCCGTAATCATCGACTCATCCACGCTGCTGGCGCCATCAAGAGCGATGCCATCCACAGGGATCTTCTCGCCGGGTCGCACCCGCAGCCGGAATCCAACCTGAACTTGCTCCAGTGGCACGTCAACCTCGGAACCATCATCCCGGATCATGCGGGGGTCTTAGGCGCGAGTCCCAGCAACGCCCTGATCGCGGCACCGGTCTGGCTGCGCGCACGCAGCTCTAGCACTTGACCCAACAACACGAGTGTGACGATCACGGCCGCCGCTTCGAAATACACCGCGACCTGGCCAGCTTCATCGCGGAATGAAGCTGGAAAGATTCCGGGGAACAGCGTAGCGATGAGGCTGTACAGGTATGCGACTCCCACAGCAACCAATGGCCTTTGCTGAAAGCACTGCTGCGAAGAGCCTTTGAACGTTCGGGGCAGGAAGCGTTGCCTCTGGTTCTCTTAAATGGCGAAGTTGCATTGGCCGGACGTTACCCGAACCGTGCTGAGCTGGCGCGTTGGGCAGGCATTGTGCCGATTGCCGCCGACACAAAGCCTGCCGGTAGTTGTTGCTCGGGAAGTAATTGCTGCTGAGCTTCGGACGCAACATCATGAACTTTCTGGACCAGCCGCCGCGCTTCCTCTTCTTCACCGGCAAAGGCGGCGTGGGCAAGACTTCGATTGCCTGCGCAACGGCCATTCAGCTTGCCGAGGTCGGACAGCGCGTGCTGCTGGTCAGCACTGATCCAGCGTCAAACGTGGGCCAAGTGTTCGGTGTCAGCATTGGCAATAAGATCACTTCCATTCCAGGCGTTGACCGTCTGTCTGCATTGGAGATCGACCCGCAAGCTGCGGCGCAGGCATACCGTGACCGCATTGTCGGTCCGGTGCGGGGCGTTCTGCAGGATACCGTGGTCAAGGGCATCGAAGAGCAGCTATCTGGTGCTTGCACCACGGAGATTGCAGCCCTTCGATGAATTCACGGCACTGCTAACAAACGGGGTCCTCACAAACGACTTCGACCATATCATTTTTGACACCGCGCCGACTGGCCACACCATTCGCTTGTTGCAACTGCCGGGAGCGTGGACCGGCTTTTTAGAAGAAAGCAAAGGAGACGCTTCGTGTCTCGGTCCATTGGCTGGACTTGAAAAACAGCGCGCCCAATACAAAGAAGCTGTCGATTCCTTGGCAGACCCTCAGCGCACGCGCTTGATTCTGGTTGCTCGTGCCCAGATGTCTACGCTGCGCGAAGTTGCTCGCACGCATGAAGAGCTCGCGAAGATCGGCATGTCAGAGCAGTATCTGGTCAACCTTGGATTCTCCGAGCCTCCGTGACGAGTCACTCAAACGGGAACCTTTGGGCAACTGGTGTCACTTGTTCGATTTCTTCTAACCGTCGTTATCTCTTCCAGGTTTATGTCGGTTCCGTTATCTTCGCGCGCCCTCGGATTACTATTGAACTAGTTTTTGCGTTCTCGGGCTGAGTACCGGTTCAACAGGGCGATCAGTTTCGCGGCCGCGTTGGGCGCACGGACACCTTTTGTCACGATATCCCGGTTCTCCAGTTTCTTACCGTATAGCGTCGCGTTATCGTCGAGGTCCTGCCGCAGAGTTGCGCCTTCCAGCGCAAGGCCCGCAAACAGCCCCTGCGAGCGCGACCACGAAAGAATATCAGCATGCATTTGGATGTCGGTTTGAGCCGTTGCCGTACGTCCCACAGGGCCGGCCGCGACGGAACCTTCCGCGCCTAGCGTAAACTTGCTCTCGAGCAGTTTGTCCGCTCCCCGCTCACTCATCACCAACATGATCAAGTCCGTCGAAGAGCCGCCGATCTGGAAGCCAACACTCCCGCCCTCGATACGCACGGTGGCTGGCGCGGACCATCCTGCGCGGCGTTTGTTCCTACACGACATGTAGCCTTTCCCATATTTCCCCCCAACGATGAAGGCGCCGGTCTTGAGGTCCGGTACAATCACGATGCAGTGAGCCTTATCGAGCAGTTCCTGAGGAATGCCCTTGTCCGGCGCTGCCATGACCTCTGAGAACACAGCCGCCGCCTCGTCCAGCCGCTTTACAGGTTCGTTGTCTTTAGCCAGCAATGGCGTGAGAGCCAATGCCACGATAATGAATCTCATTTTTCACCTCTTTCAGTCGACCGGGTTATGTTACGCGGGCGAATACTTTCCTCCTTGCACGAGCTATGCCAAATCTTCCAGGACGATACGTTCCCAAGGGGGTCCTGGCTTTTCTAACAGCGAAGTGGGAGGATTTCGCTCAGGCAGTCGAAGGGTGGGTCCCCAACCGTTTGCGTAACGCGCGAAGGATGTCCTTTGTGGTCCCTGCGGGTTGTCGTTCCGGCGGGGAAGTGCCGCAACGTGGTGAATGCGTCAGACGACGCGTCGCCCATTGAAGCTATTATGCTGGGCAGGGTCAGGGCGGCGATTAGAAGGCGTGAAACGACGCGTGTCTACCGAGGGCCGACGTGACCACCTACTACCAAAGTTTCGAGCCGCAGCACAGCGGCGGCTTCCGCTGTAGCCCTCCGTCACACGTTGGCTGCGAGGTCGTCTTCGCGCCTGCGCTGCCGGATGTCGAACATTGAGATTACGATTGCGACAATCACGGGCCCCAGTACGATTCCGGACGCACCGAATGCGGCGAGTCCTCCAATCACCGAGAAAAAGATAAAGAGTGTGTGGAGGCGAAGCTTTGTTCCGACCAAAACAGGTCCCAAAAAGTTGTCAACTGGATGCACGATGAGAATGCCCCAACCGGTCAGAAGAAGTGCTTGCCCCCACTGGCCATGCAATGCCAAAGCAAGCGCGACAGGAACCCAGATCACGAACGCACCTAAGACCGGCAGAACTGACAGCAATGCCATCACAAAGCCCCAGAATGCAGGAGCGGGCAGATCGAGCCACCAGAAGATCAAGCCTCCTAACCCTCCTTGAATTCCAGCCACCACCGCCTTACCGTAGAGGGAAACACGAATTGTTTCCGTAATCCTTGCGAACAATCGGTTGGTCTCTTCCGCGCTCAAGGGAACCAACGAACGGAGGTTCGCGAGAATGGATTCCTGATCGCGAAGAAAGTAGAACAGGACGACGATCATCGTAGCGATCTGCGTAATCGCCCATGCGGAGCCGCTGACAATCGAAGACGTCACTGTCGTTAACCACTGCATCGCTCCTCGCGCCAACTGCAAAGCTTCGTCGGGCAGGTCCACGCGAGAATCGAGCGAGCGCAAGAGAGTTCCGAACAGAGCGCTGTGCTCCAGTGCATTACGCACATTGCCCAGCGCCTGTGGGCCTGAAAGCGCACTAATCCCTTGTATTGCCTCATGAATCAAGGTCTGCATGAGGAAAATGACCGGAACCACAATAGCCCGGCAAATGAGAAGTACTGAAAGGAATGCCGCGGTATTTCTCCCAAGCTTCTTCACTAACCAACGGAAGAGCGGCTCTCCCAGCATCGCGAGCGCAAATGAGAATGCAAAAGCGGGAACGAACGGTGCGACCAGCAGCCAGCATAGGTAACCGATTATTGCAATAGCAAGCCACCCGATCACTTCGCCGCGCAAGTCCGGCGAAAGTGGCTTGTGCGCCGCCCCTGTCTCCCGTCGTTCTGGGTACTCACTCCACTCTGGCTTCACACATTAATAATCGCCGCAAGTGGAAGTCCGTGACAAAGACCTGGGGGTGCCGCTGGAACTGCTGAAGTTAGAGTCCCGTTAAGATTGAACTACCTCATACTTTATATTCTTCCTGCGCGAAATAACCCAACCAGGACCCAGTTTTTGTCCGTGCGGAGTGACGCGATGGTCTTGAGAGTGCAATAAAAGGACCATGGCGATCACCCCGGAGGTTGGCACCGGCTTCAACTCGGATGAAAATCTCTTGGGGCTCTCTGATGTTGAGGCAGCTTCCAGAATCACGCGCTACGGCTTCAACGAACTTCCGTCCTCCAAGCCGCGCTCTATTTTCAGGATTGCTCTAGAGGTGGCACGAGAGCCGATGCTCTTGTTGCTGCTCGCCTGCGGCAGCACCTATCTGTTGCTCGGTAACGCACAAGACGCGATAATTCTGCTGATTTTCGTTTTAGTGGTGATCGCGATCACGCTGTATCAGGAGCGCAAGACGGAACGGGCGTTAGAGGCACTGCGGGATTTATCAAGCCCCCGCGCTTTGGTGGTTCGCGGCGGAGAGCGCAAGAGAATTGCGGGTCGCGACGTTGTTCCCGGTGACATTCTCGTTTTGTCGGAAGGCGACCGCGTTCCCGGCGATTGCGTCCTGCTCTCCGCAGTAAACCTGGCGACCGACGAATCGCTATTGACAGGCGAATCCGTTCCCGTTCGGAAGCAAGCGGCGTCGAATGACACGGAGATGGCGCGGCCGGGTGGGGACGATCTTCCATTCGTCTTCTCCGGGACGCTGGTAGTTCGAGGCACCGGGCTTGCGCTGGCAAAGGCGACGGGTCTCCAAACCGAGCTCGGCAAGATCGGAAAGTCGTTACGAGAGCTAGAACAAGAACCCACGCTGCTGCAGCGGGACACGCGCCGTATGGTGCGGGTGCTTGCGCTAGCGGGCCTTGCGCTTTGCGTTTTGCTCGTTGTGTTCTATGGCCTAACCCGCGGAGACTGGTTGCGAGGTTTTCTCGCTGCCCTCACCCTCGCGATGGCAATCCTGCCCGAAGAATTGCCCGTGGTTCTGACCGTATTCCTCGCCCTTGGAGCTTGGCGGATGTCACGAAAGCATGTACTCACGCGACGCATGCCCGCGATCGAGATGCTCGGTGCAGCCACGGCCTTGTGCGTTGATAAAACTGGAACCCTAACAATGAACCGGATGTCTGTGACCAGGCTCTATGTAGGGGGTGAGACATACGACTTCAGCAAACAGCCGGTATCCGCAGTCCCGGAGCAGTTTCATGAGCTTGCGGAATTCGCCGTACTTGCCAGCCAGCCCGACCCTTTCGATCCCATGGACCGTGCAATACGCAAACTCGGTGACGAAGCGCTACAAGGCACTGAGCACTTGCATGCCAGTTGGAAGGTCGTTCGTGAGTATCCGCTCGCCAAGAGTCTCCTCGCAATATCCGAGGTCTGGGTTTCGCCCGATAGCACGCAGTTTGTCATTGCCACAAAGGGAGCGCCGGAAGCAGTGGCGGATCTCTGCCATTTGGCGGGACAAGAATCAGCGCATCTCAACGAAAGCGTCGCTCAAATGGCGGCCGAGGGGTTGCGCGTTCTCGGCGTAGCGAAAGCACGGTTTTCCAGTACGATCCTTCCGGATCAACAACACGATTTTGAGTTTGAGTTTCTGGGGCTGATCGCCCTTGCTGATCCTGTCCGGCCCGCCGTTCCCAGTGCGGTTCAAGAATGCCGAACAGCGGGAATCCGCGTGATCATCATCACCGGCGATTACCCCGGCACCGCGATGAGCATTGCGCGCCAGATCGGACTCGAAAGCGCAGATGTAGCTATCACCGGTCCGGAGGTCGCTACGATGGATGACCAGACGCTCCGAGACCGCGTTACACGGGCGAACGTCTTCGCCCGCGCCGTGCCCGAACAGAAGCTTCGATTAGTCAACGCGCTGAAGGCCAACGG
>JANXXL010000328.1 GCA_025350625.1 Bryobacterales bacterium
GAAATGAAAATCCGGATTGGAGACGTATTCCGGGTTCCACATGGGGCGGTCGTTGAGGAATCAAGCGGACCTCGCTACCTTGAACTCACGAGAGGCAACAGCGTAAGTGCTGCCGACCTGCAAAAGGGTATGTTCTTTTACGCAAGCGTGAAAGAGCCGGGACAAGCCTTTGGCAGACTTCCCGCCTTCATCTTTCACAGCAACCCCTATAAAAAGGATACGGAAGGAACGCCGTGGATCGATATAGTGGAACCGGACGTCGGATATGCGCTCTTTCATGGCGACAATCGAAAGATCACACGCTCACCATTGGAGGGGCGTGGAAATCGAAAGTTTGCCGAGCTCCAACACTTCTACTTTGAACCCAAACTGCATGCGTTTGCTCCACCAATACTAGTTTTTACGCAAAAAGAAATGCTTGGCAAGCGCAAGGGATATCGTGAGTTTTCAGGATATGGCGTACCAGTGCGCTGCATGATCAATACTCAACGGGAGAAAAAGTCAGGCCGGTACTTCACAAATCTGACAATTGAACTTGCTCTCTTCAGTTTGACCAAGGAGAACGAACTTTTTGACTGGGCTTGGATCGATGCGCGGCGGAATGGGGGATTGGACGCCAATCAGGTGTTGCGGTTAGCTCCGGCCGCATGGCGCGAGTGGGTGAAAAACGGGCGTTCGGCCATCGAACGCTCCCGTCGAAATATTGCTAAGCACAACATAGTTAAGGCACGCGAACAAGGTTCGATCACACCTGCCGAAAAGCGGATATTGAATGAAGTGTATGTTTTTTATGCTAGAGCGTGTTTCATAAACACCGTCTCAGGGTAATCCAAAGGCAAGCGATGTGAAAGAAAGCCTTGTAGGTGGTAAGGAGATGTTCATGGCGGACCAGCAAACGGCGGAACTGGCCGAGCCAGGCGTTGGTGCGTTCGACGATCCAGCGGCGTCGGTAACGGCGCAGTTTGCGTCCGTCCTCGTATTTTCGCTGCCGATTGTTCTTGCGGTAAGGAACGATGAGTTCGATGCCACGCTTCCGCAAGCGCTCGCGCAGCGGGTCGGAGTCGTAGGCGCGATCCGCAATCACGCGTTGCGGCTTGGACCGCGGACGGCCTTGGCGGCGCGGGACCGCGACCTCGGCGAGCGTGGCTTCCGCAAGCGTAGCTTCTCCCGGAGAGGCACTTTCCAGCCGAACTCCCAGCGGAAGACCTTGACCGTCGACCAGTACCATCCACTTCGTCCCCTTGCCCCGCTTGGTTTTGCCGACGGCGAGACCCCTTTTTTAGCGGGAGCGAAACTGCCGTACAGAAAGGTTTCGTCCCATTGCAATAACCCCTCGCCGTCCAGTGCGCCCAGCAGCGCTCGCCAGGCCTGCAACCAGACGCCCTGCTCTTCCCACTGCTTCAGACGCCGCCAGCAGGTGGGAGGCGAGGGATACCGATCCGGCAGGAAGCGCCAAGCCGACCCGGTGCGCAGAATCCACAAAATGCCCTCGAAACAGGCCCGGTTCGAGGCCCAGGGCCGTCCCCGCTTGTCCTTCCGCCGTCTCGGCGGGGGCAACATCGGCTCGATTAATTGCCATTGTTCCTCGGTCACTAACTGCTGCCGCTTCTTCATAGCAACAGTTGCTCAAAAACCCAGCCTCATCCGTAAGTATCGTCTTTGAGGCCGTACCTATTTATGAAACACGCTCTAACAACAAACACCCGTTCGAGGGCCTTGCTTCATATGTGGCTACACGGATTGTCGGTCATGGATGCAAGCGAGGATGGGTTACTAAACGATCAGGTGACATGGGCATCGATTTTGTGTGTCGGTTAGATGTCGGTGACCGTGGCAGCCAATTGAGTCGCGCTCCGATTGTCGTGTTAGGACAAGCAAAGTGTCAGAAGAAGCCAATCTCCGCACCTGATTTGGCGCGAGTGGTAGCTAGGCTACAGAGGGGGTGGATGGGCGTTTACGTGACAACAAGTGTGTTCAGCGAGCCAGCACAGTTGGAACTGACGGAGGACAAGTATCCGCTTGTACTCATCAATGGTAAGCGATTGGCTCGGGAATTAGAGCAAGCGACTGTTGACGAGGGCCTTACTGTGCGGGAACTAATTGATCGGGAAACGGCGTGGTACCAAGCCAACGAGCGACCTTACGCGCCAAACCGTATTCTGGATGATTCGGTTTTCAGTTCCCACGCGGATATTGAGCCGTCGGGTCCTGTGCGAGTAGTAGGTATGCCGTGACAGTTCTTGATTGCCATTTCAGTTCCCGGTCAAACTCCTAACAACGGCTTCCATCACCGGGGGACAAACAGCATTGCCTAAAAGCTTGATCTTGTCTCGCCGGGTGCCTCGTATTAAGAGGTGGTCGTTGGGAAATCCCATGGCGAGTTTGAGTTCGGGGACTTGAAGCATCCTGATCTCATGACCATTTTCGCTCGGTCTGACGTATCCGAATCGATCTACTGTCGTAATTGTACGAAGAGGCCTGTCGATCTGTTGCCAGCCGCCGGCTCCGTCGGAACCGTAGTAAACGATCAGAAACGGGCGATGATCGCCTAATACCTTCATCGCTCGTCGGGCACGTGCAAGGGTTGGTCTAGCACGACCTTTCTTGTGCAAAGGCGTGTACTTGAAATCGTCATTGGATTCGATCAGCTCAGAAACCGGAACGCGAGCGCCATTATGAGCGCCAACCAGTGGAGGCAAAGCCTGGGAGTCGGCCATAACAAACAGCCTTCTACGCGTCTGGGGCACGCCGAAGTCGGCTGCGTTGAGCGCTTGCACACGAATGTGGTAGCCAAGCTGCTCGATGGCGTTGAGCCAGTCGTCAAAGCGTTTCCAAGACCGCATGTGGACGACATTTTCGACGACAATCCATCTTGGTTTAAAGATTTTCGCGTAGCGGACGACCTGAAAGGCTGTCGACCTACTTTTTTCCGAGCGCGGAGACGCCCCCTTCGCGCACGTGTGACTCGTGCACTCCGGGGATGCTAGGAGGATATCGATGGCACCAATCTGCTGCTTAACCGTATCCGGCGTGAGTGTTTCACATCGCCCTCGGTAGAATTTTGCGGTCGGAAAATTATCGCTGTATGTGCTTTCTGCGAGATCCCACAGATCGATGGCCGCAATAATTTCAATTCCCGCCATCGTGGCTCCGCGACTGCTGCCGCCTGCGCCGGAAAACAAATCGAGCCCTCTCAACAAAAAGTTGTCCCCTCTGATTTCAGCGCTTCAGAGGCCAGGTTACCAGGCTTGAAGCTGGGAAACCAGGCTGACTCTTTGTTGAGTACCTTTACAGTTAATAGCTGTGAAATCGGGGAAACAAGGGCGACGAAATCAGAAGATAGCAATGCCCAAGCATCTCTGTCGAGAGAAAACCCAGTGCGCAATGGCGTTCGTCGACATTGAGAAATCCAGAGCCGTCTCGTACGGACAGCGCACTCCCAGACTATCGGCATACGATCGGCATGCATAGGCCTGCGATTCGAATTCTTGTTCGAATTGCGGGATTTTTGCTGTAATCTGACAGTCATCCCCGAAAACACTGAATCTAAAGGAAGATATATGCCAGCAGTATCGGCAGAATCGAAACGTGCGGATCTGCTGCACGCGATTCAGCAAGAGATCCTCAGACGTTTTCCTCTACTGCAATCCCTCGAATTCTCTGATCAGTGGCAATCAAGCCCCATGCATCTCCCTCATTTCGTCGGACTGCTTGCAACGGTCTTGGAAACTGCGGATAGACCGTGCTGTATAGTTCTGCCGGACTCGAAGGGAGTAGCGATCGGGGTAAGCAGCCTCATTGCGATCACCCGACTGCAGAATGAGGTCCCGGAGATTTTGCGAGCACATGCGTCATCTTCGTTTAAATCACGAGAAGACAATGTACTCGTTCTTCCGACAGGTTTGGTTTATCGGTATGAGGGTTTCTTTACGCCAGATCTGTTCAGGCTCGGAGTGATTGACCGCAAAGACGCACGGTCATTGCCGGTCCAGGAAATTGCGCGCCTGGAAAAGACAAGTCGAAAAAGACCCAAGGGCGGTTTGAATTCAGACCTGGGTCAATCTCACCGCACAATCTTGGGATCGCTGCTTGGTATAAAGATCACCCTAAACCGCAATTTTCTTCGCAACCATGTACTCGTCCTCGGAGCCAGAAAAGTCCTCATAGAAGAACTGGACCGGTGGGGAGTTCAATTAAGAATCGACGAAGGAGGGATTAGGAGCGCCCTTAAAGAGGAGGTTCCTTTTGGCAGAGTTGGCGAAGGTGGCGAGCTCCGCTTTCTGGATGATTACATCGCCGCAGGTGAGCCTTTGGTTGCGGTAGCCTCGCGAGCAGAGGAGCTAGCAATGCATTGCGTGAAGGCAGAAAGGTTCACAAAAGCGGTTCTAGTGGATGATATCGAACACTTGATAAGAAATTTGCGGGCTTATGACGAAATAACAGAAAACCAGCGGACCCTTATTCTGGCGGGCGACTCTGAAAGAGATTCGGTGCGTATCCTGCAGGAGCGGGGTTGTGAAGTTTGGAGGCTGACACCAGAGGAACTTCTGCTGGGAATCGAGTCGCACAAGCAGCATGTTCCTCTGCAGAATCTTATAGGGAAAGCTTCTAAGGTTCGCGATCTTCTTATTTCTGGGTTGCCTTGCGGAGAAGGCAGCCTGGATCGTGCCGCAGGGGAATTGAAAGAAGCCGCGGATGCTGTCTCTGCGATTGATAACGGCACTGTTCGCGATCTATTGTATTCGCTGTTTCGCGTCGTTATGTTTTGCGCAGAGTATTTGGGACACAATTCCGAGAGTTTCGCAGTCGCCGCCAACAAGCTCTTGCAGCTTGCCAAACAGGACGTCCAGAACGCGAACGTGTGGCTACCACCCGAGGTTAACAATCGGATCAAGTCTGCCCTCGACAACATGCAGGTTGCCGTTTCTGATCTATCGCAGGCTGGGATTAGCCCTAAAGGGAAACTGCTTCTTGAGAATCTCGAGAGAGCTCGACTTGAAAACAACCACACCGCGGTTGTGGTTGCGCGCGCGGAAACCGATTGCGGCGAGCTACACCGGTGGCTGGAAAGTGCGGGGGTCCCAACTGAAATCTATCTGATTGGGGAGTTGCCGGAAAATGGAAACTTCGGCCAACTTCTTGTTGTTTCATGGCCCCGAACGGAACGATTCGACCGACTGGTTCATCAATATTTGACTTGCGATCTCCGTTTACTGGCTTACCCGTTCGAGGAGAAATGGCTGAATCAGTACCGAAGGCAGTACAAGCGATCTATCTTGACTGGTATACCCGCGAAAAGAAAGAGGCAACTGATCGGACTGTCTCAGGCGGACGCTGTCAGCGATGAGCCTGAAACTGATTTTGAAGAGACTGACGGATTGGTGAAATTCGATTTGTCAGTCGAGCAATTTCTCGACAGGCGAAAAGCTGCATCGGTTGGTGAGCCCGGGGAGCAGGAGGAGCTGTTGGAAGCATGTTATGTGGACTTTGTCGGGCCCACCTTCGCTCATCTCACGGAAGGACATGATCTCGCAGTACTCAACAGCTTCTTTTCAGGAGAGGAAGTTAAACCCGGAAAAACTCCATTGCGCTCTATCGAGTATCTCAAAGCTGGCGACTACGTCATGTTTCGGGAGTCGGGGGACTCAGATATTATTCGCTTCCTTGCTGAAGATGAAATTGGAAAGGATTCGTATCGGAAGCTTCGCTCCACAGCAGGTCGTTGGAGAACGGCGCTGCGGAAGCTCGGGAGTGACCCGAGGTTAGTATGGGAGCGACTTCGCGGAGTCGGATTCCGCCGGCATGTGCAGACGGTACGTAGCTGGCTAGTCGACGAAAGCAGGATTTGCCCACAGGATATTGAGGATGTTCGAAGAATTGCTGAAGCTTCCCAAGATCAAGAGCTATTGGGGACATTGCCCGAACTGGAGCGTGCCAGAGACACACTAATGAGCTTGCATATCAGTGCGGGATCGCGGCTTACTGAACTCTTGCTTAAGGAATTACCGAAGAATATCAGCTCTCTCGGGCATCGTGAAACGGAGCTCGATCTTGGTGTAGGAAAGGTTTGGGTCGTTCGTATTCAGGAAATAGACCGCTCGCCATCGGCGCAAAGGCGCTCACAAGTAAATCGACTGCTGTGGGATGAAAGGGGAATCTGAATGGCCCGAATGATCCCTCCACGATACGAAGGTACGGCCAGCGCTGCAGAAAAACGGGTCT
Source organism: Bryobacterales bacterium (assembly GCA_025350625.1). Lineage (GTDB taxonomy): Bacteria > Acidobacteriota > Terriglobia > Bryobacterales > Bryobacteraceae > Palsa-187. Next base: position 6,223 of record JANXXL010000328.1, read on the forward strand.
TTCATTTATTGGAAGGTGACCCGGCAACGAGCGAGTGGTTCATACTCCATTCCCTGGGTTTGTCAAAACGAGGAAGTGGCCCTTACGGAGAGATTGACTTCGTGGTATTGGTGCCGCTTGGTGGGGTGGTCTGCTTGGAGGTAAAGGGCGGTCGCGTGAGTTGCAAGGATGGGGTTTGGCAAACCATCGATAGATTTGGGGCCATCAGCGAATTGAAAAAGAGCCCGTTCATGCAGGCGCGAGAAGGAATGTTTGGACTTCTTCACGCCGTCCAAGAAAGGTTTGGGAGCGGCAGTGATGCTAGCCGATGTTTATTTACCTATGCAGTTGTTTTTCCGGACGTTGATTGTCCTCCAAAAACGCCGGAGTTTGAGACTTGGGAAGCAATAGACCACAATACTTTAAAGACACCCATTTCACAACTCATCCTGAACGTGCTGTCTGGTCAGCGCAAGAAATTGGGTGGCTTTTATCCGTCTACGAACGCTGGGTCAGCTATCCGCGATGTTCGTCAATTTCTTCGCCCGGATTTCGAGCGAATTATCGCGCGGTCTACAGTTGTTAGTGAGTCCGAAAGCTCTTTGATCTCACTTACTGAAGACCAATATGAAGTGCTCGATATGATTTCTGATAATCCCCGATGTCTGATTGAGGGTGCCGCCGGTACGGGGAAGACAGTTCTCGCACTGGAATATTCCCGCAGACAATCTGCCGCCGGTCAGAAGGTTCTTCTTCTGTGCTTTAACCGATTATTGGGCGAGTGGTTGGAGTCCTGCGGGAGCAGCCTTCGCGTGTCGGGATTGGCGGCGAGCAGCTATTTTCGTTTTCTTCGGAAATTGATACTCGATTCGGCTTGGGGAAAAGAATATGAGATGGCTGAGCAGACCACGAGCCAAGATGAGCTATTTTCTGGATTGTTACCATTGTATGGACAGCTCGCGGCTGAAGGGCTGGATTCCCAGTTCGATACAGTGGTTCTTGACGAAGCGCAAGATCTGCTCAGTTCTTCAGCGCTCGATGTGCTCGGAGCACTGCTAAAGGGGGGGATTGCTGGTGGCAGATGGTATATCTTTGGCGATTTTACTAGGCAGTGCCTCTATGGGAATACAAGTCGCGAGGTACGTTTACGCGAGCTCACTTCCACATGCGCAAACTTCTCACACACTAAGCTCCACACGAACTGCCGGAATACACGTCGTATCGGCGAGGAAACCGCCCTATTGTCGGGTTTCTCGTCACCACCCTACAAGTTGGGACAGGTTGATGGATTGCCAGTAGATTACCGTTATTGGAAGAATCCACAACAGCAGCTCGAAAAGCTCACCGAGGTAATCCGAGGGTTGCTCGCGGAAGGCATGAACCCCCACGACGTCGTGCTTCTCTCTGGGCGGAAGTTTGCGGATTCTGTAGCGTCACGACTCGCATGCCAAACGCAAACACATGGAACGGTGTCGGCAGTCGAGATCCGTAGTGGCGTGTCACCATTCGCGAAAGGATCGAGGGTCGGCTTTGCTACGATACAGTCCTTTAAGGGAATGGAAACTCCGGCCGCAATTGTTTGCGATATTCAGCATGTAGACACCGATGAACCTCAAGCATTGCTCTACACAGGTATGTCCAGAGCCAGGAGCCTTTTGATACTGATGGTGCATGAATCTGTTCGCACAGGAATTGCAAACTCACTCATGCGCAAACTGAATGAGGGATGGAAGTCATGACGACCAGTAGGGTTCGAGACGAGATCGTTGAATATTTGCGAAAGGAACTTCTTGGTCCGGGGCCCGGATTTCCGGCAGTCCAGCTAAACAAAGAAGAGATCTTGCGTTCACAGGACCCGCCAAGGTTGCGATACAGCGCGGGAGTTCTGTTCCCAATGCGATCGGAAGTCCCACCACAGTTCGATATTGACGAGAAAGAAATAGGAGATGTTGAGTCCGGCCCCGCGGAGGAATCGGATGCCAATACTCAGATCGAGGAGGGGCAAGATTTGTCGGATTCGGCTAATCCCGTGGATCAACAGCCGGAAACAGAGCTCGACCTGAACTTGGCAAATCAATACCTTCCAAGTGCCATGGGAGTCAGCACCTTAGTTAAGGTCCCGAAGCAGCTACTTGTCAAGGTAGAAGGCGCGCGTTACGAAAAAACTGAACTACCGGGATTCGGGAGAGTTAGGCCCAAAGGACCTTCAACTTCTTGGGCATGGTTGCGTAAGCCCTTCGTTGTCACCGTGAGGTTTGATTGGTCAGAACTCGTCGGCAAGTCCGTCACATCCTTTGAAAGACCAATCCCGATAGAGACTTCTGGTTCTAAGCTTGCCGTAAACGTAGTAAGCCGCCCCCGTGCAGATGAAGGAAGCAACAAGAATCTCCGTCTGATCACTTTTACGATCATTAATCGCAATGAGTCTGCGCAAAGATCGAATGACGAGCTTTGCTTCTTCCAGTGTCGCCTTGAAATAGCAGACCCGGATTGTTCTGACTGTTTTCTTGAATACCCTGACCAAAGGCACACGAACGATCCAGAAGAACATGCACTCAGATTCCTGTACCGCAAGAGAAAGGTTTTTGCGGTTGGACATGGCTGCTCCTGCGACTGGTTGGAGGGGGCGTTGGGTGCCTGTAGTCGTGTTTGGACGGATGTCTTGCCGATGTACGAGGTCAAGCCAATCGAACACGTGGATCTGCCAGGTGTTGCGTTCTCAATGGAGAGGCTGGCGGAAAGCGATGGTGAGGCGATCGGCTTGTGCGACAAGTTGGCGGCAGCGTACAGAGCATGGATCGACCAAGAAACGACTAGGCTCGCAGATCCAGTTGAGGTACCACGCCACTTTCTCGATGTTGCCGAGGCGAATCTAGAGGAGTGCGAGAAGTGTCTTGCCCGAATTCTCAGAGGAATCGGATTGCTTCGGAGCCAAAAGCTCGTTCGGCAAGCATTTGTTCTGGCGAATCGAGCAATGTACCTTCAGCAGGCACATTATGAGCTGGCGAGCAACAAAATCCGACAATGGATATGGAAAGATGGCAAGCTTCGACTTGCAGAACCCTATACGGTCCCCGACTATTCGAGCAAAGCCGCAGTGTGGCGCCCTTTTCAGCTCGCATTCATTTTGATGAATCTTGAATCTGTCGCCGACCCAAACTCTAAAGAGCGGAATGTCGTTGATCTGATCTGGTTCCCGACGGGCGGTGGCAAGACGGAAGCATATCTGGGATTGTCGGCTTTTGCGATCCTGCTGCGCAGGCTTCGCAATCCCCATGATGCTGGTACAACCGTGCTGATGCGGTACACTTTGCGCCTGCTGACAGCACAACAATTTCAGCGGGCAGCTTCACTGATTTGTGCGTGTGACTACCTCAGGAGGTCTCAGCTAGAGACGTTGGGAACATTGCCAATCTCTATCGGCCTTTGGGTTGGGGGAAGCGTCACGCCAAATAACCACCAGGAAGCGGTTTCCGCCCTTACTCGCCTATATCAATCCTCGAACGAGAATAGGTTCATTGTGCTGGCGTGCCCCTGGTGCGGAGCAGCAATGGGACCCGTGAAGGCGGGAAGCAGTTGGAGGGTAAAGGGGTACTTAAAGATGTCCAAGCCTTCCCGTGTCGTATTCCGATGTGAAGACTTGGATTGCCCCTTCAGTACAGAGCTTGGTCTCCCGCTTGCAGTTGTCGATGAAGCGATATACCAGGACCCACCAACGGTTGTTATCGGCACCGTGGACAAGTTCGCGATGCTGCCGTGGCGCCCGGAAGCTCGAAGCCTCTTCGGGCTTAGCCACAGTTACAGCCCTCCTGAGTTGATCGTTCAGGATGAGCTCCATTTGATATCAGGACCGCTCGGTTCCATGGTGGCACACTATGAAACGGCTATTGAGGCGCTTTGCCGCGCCGGAGAAAGTGAACACCTCCCCAAAATCGTGGCGTCGACGGCAACCATATCCAGGGCCAATGAACAGATCAGTGCTTTATATAATGGGAGATCTGGTTTTCTATTTCCACCTCAAGGATTGGAGGTAGGAAACTCGTTTTTCGCCAAAGAGAATACATCGAGACCTGGGCGTTGCTACATGGGAGTTTTTGCCTCCGCTCTGCCATCACACGTAACAGCACAAATTCGTGTTCTCTCCGCTCTGCTTCAATCTGTCAAATCAATTACTGTCAAAGATCCCAAGTTGCTCGATCCATTTTGGACACTAATGGTCTATTTCAACAGCATTCGTGAGCTTGGTCACGCCGCAACGCTGATTCGCGCCGATATCCGCGAGCACATGAACGCGATGTGGGATCGTCAAGGCTTAACGAAGGATGTAAGCCCTGAGGCGTTGACAGAGCGCCGGTTCATAAACCGTGATCTCGAATTAACTAGCAGAATTCAAAGCAATCAAATTCCGGAAATTCTGGCGGAACTCTTCAACACGTTAGGGCCTAAGCAGGACTACAGTGTCGTGGACATTTGTCTGGCAACTAACATGATCCAGGTTGGACTCGACGTGCAGCGCCTGAGTTTGATGGCGATAATCGGCCAACCAAAGACCACGGCAGAGTACATACAAGCATCAAGTCGCGTTGGGAGAAAAGAACCGGGCCTTGTTGCGACGATTTACAACCCAGCTCGACCAAGAGACCGTTCTCACTATGAGCATTTTCGTGCGTATCACCAAAGCATTTATCGATTCGTTGAACCGACCAGCGTGACGCCATTTGCGAGACCAGTCATCGAACGCGCACTACATGCAGTAGTGGTGGCACTGGTCAGGATGTTGGGTGGGGATGCGTTGTCCCAAAAACCCAATTCGCCCCCTCCTGGAGATGAGCTGGTCGAGCGAATACGGTCAATTATTGCGGACCGAGTTATCAATGTGGATGAGCGACAACTAGCGGCAGCTCTTGAAAGACTTGACTACATCATCTCCGAATGGCGGCGTGTTCCCCCGTCAAAGTATGGCGGGTTTGGTCCATCTGACCCAGAAGAACCCCTCATGTATCCCAGCGGATCAGAACGTAATCCCCGATGGAGCATTAGGCCATTGCCAACTCCAAGTTCGATGAGAAATGTGGATGCGACGTGCGATGCGGGAGTCATGTCCAGTTTTCCTGATCCTGACTGAAGGTAGTTTATGCCAGCACAGAAACCCGTTCGCAGATCGCAGCTAATAAGCCCCTTCGGGATCGGGGCCATGATCGATTTTCCGAGGGACGAGTCGTTGATGGTTGCAGGTTTGGATGCTTGGCATTACGCAAGACAGAGCTGCCCGCCGGAGTTGCTAATTGAGGAAGAACGGCTGCAGGCAAGATTGGGTGTTCAGGCTTTTCGGCTGCCCGTTGATCATAAGGACCCCGGAGATGGAATCAAAGGCGCGAATCTGGATATTCCCGCTCTTAGATTTCCAGGTTGGCACTATTGCCATCGATGTGGCGCAATGGAGCAGCTCACATTGTTCAGTAGCGCGAGGAGATGCCCAGGACGTCCCTATCCAGGAATGAACTGTTCTCAAAAGGCCGAGAGATCTCGCCCGTTCCTAATTCCAGTACGTATTGTCGCAGTTTGTGATCGCGGACATATCGAGGATTTCCCATTCTTAGATTGGGTGCATCGCAATAAGCCAATTGCCGCAGATTGCAAGCTCAGATTCCTTGCTGGGCGCTCGTCCTCGATGCTCACCGGTATCAAAATTTCATGCAGTTGTGGCGAAGCAAAAACATTAGCTGGCGTCTTTGATTTCGACCAACAGAGCGGCGGAGCCCTGCAACGAATT
>JANXXL010000347.1 GCA_025350625.1 Bryobacterales bacterium
GCCCCCCGGCACCACAGCTCCGGAGGCATCCACGATGGTGCCGCTCAAGACAGCCGTGGTGGTAAATTGACCAAGTGAAATTCCAGGAAGAGGAACGAAGACGGCGAGGCACAACACGGTGGTTGCCTTCACGATAATCGCTTGCGTTTCAGAAAAGACTACACTAAGTTGTTCACAAAGTTACTCATCGCTGAGGAGCGTGTCAAGGGTGCCTGCTAAATCCGGATACATCATATTTTTTCTTCTGACGCTTTCTGCTTTCGCCGCGGACTATCGCGCCGGGGTGGCGCGCGTGGACATTACGCCTAAGCAGCCGATCTGGATGTCGGGCTATGCCAGCCGCAACCATCCGTCCGACGGGGTGATTGCGCCGCTGTTTGCCAAGGCCCTGGCCATAGAAGACCACAAGAAATCCCGCGTGGTAATTGTGACCACGGACCTGGTGGGGCTGCCCCGCGCCATATCCGACGTGGTTGCGGCGCGCGTGCTGAAGCAATACGGATTGGAACGCGCGGATCTGGTATTGAACTCGTCGCATACCCACACGGGTCCTATCGTCCGGCCGAATCTGATCGCGATGTTCAATCTGCAGGAAGCGGACGACCTGGTGTTGCGCGAGTACGCGCAGCAATTGACTGACAACCTGGTGGCCGTGGTGGGCGCGGCGATTGGCGACCTTGCGCCTGCCCTGTTGTCGTACGGCGAAGGCGAGGCGGGCTTCGCCATCAACCGCCGCGAGCCCACCGCGAAAGGCATCAAGATAGGGCTCAATCCCAAAGGGCCGGTGGACCACAAGGTGCCGGTATTCAAAATCACCACGCTCGACGGCGCTCTGCGCGCGGTTCTGTTTGGGTATGCGTGCCACAACACAACGCTTACAGGTGAGTTCTACAAACTCAGTGCCGACTATGCGGGCTTTGCGCAATCGGAGATTGAGAACGCGCATCCCGGTGCGACGGCATTGTTCTTCATGCTGTGCGGCGGCGACCAGAACCCAAATCCGCGCAGTTCGCTGGAGATCGCCCAAAACCATGGCAGGGAATTAGGCAACTCTGTGAACCAGGTGATCGAGCGGCATTTGATGTCCGTCCAAGGTCCTATTCGGACGGCCTTTGTCACCACCGAGCTGGCGTTCGCTCCGCACACCCGCGGGAAGTTCGAAACGCTGAAGACCGATCCCGTTTTCGCCAAGCGTAAGACCGCGGAGGCGATGTTGCGCGCCTATGACGACGGACGCCCGGTGCGCAGCATCGCGTATCCGGTGCAGGCAATTCGTTTTGGAAAGAACGTGGCGATCCTGGCGCTGGGCGGCGAAGTGGTGATCGACTACGATCTTCGGGCGCAACGGGAATACCCGAAATATAAGCTTGTGGTTGCCGGATATTCCAATGAAGTGATGTGCTACATTCCTTCGAAGCGCGTGCTGTCGGAGGGCGGATACGAAGCAGTGGACAGCATGGTCTATTACGGCCAACCAGGACCATTCACGCCGGACGTGGAGGAGACCATATTCGACGCGATCCATCGCGTGATGAAGAGAGTGGGTCTGTGAGGAAGAACATCTCGTCGGGAGCGATCTGGGAGCCGATTGTGGGTTACAGCCGCGCGGTGCGGGTTGGAAATTCCGTTCACGTAGCGGGCACTACAGCGACAGATGAAGCGGGTAAAGTTGTCGGCGGCGGCGACGCTTATGCGCAAGCGAAGCAGGCGCTCAGGAATATCGAAGCTGCGTTGAAACAGGCGGGCGCGGACCTGCGGCACGTGGTGCGCACGCGAATGTTCGTGACGGACATCCGCCGCTGGGAAGAGATCGGCCGCGCCCATGGGGAATTCTTCCGCGATATCCGGCCGGCCGCGACGATGGTGCAAGTGGTGGCGCTGATCGATCCGGAAATGCTGGTAGAAATCGAAGCGGACGCGATCGTCGAGTGAACTGAAGTATTACAACCCCGAATTCCTCTTAAAAGCCAGGTGGGGCAGTCCCCCTGGACTGCGCCGGACGCCCTCGTCCGGCTCTTTTGGCGACGGCAAATTTCAATGAGTTCCCCAACAAAGGCCCGAGCGGGGGCTCGGGCCGCCGGCGGGGGCGTCCGCCCTACCCCAAATGAAATTCCTGTCCGATGCCGTGCACCACAATCCGTTTCGATTGGGCGCCAGCCGCATTCTGCAGCCGCTCCAGAGGCTCCGCTACAGGCTCACGGCTCAGTTGGAAAGTGGAATGGTGAACCGGTAGAACGTGTTCCGCGCGGGCTTCCTGCGTCATGCGCCACGCCTGTTCCGGATTGCAGTGATAGTGAATCCACGGATTGTAGGCGCC
>JANXXL010000370.1 GCA_025350625.1 Bryobacterales bacterium
GAACCGCATTGGCGGCAAGCACGCGGTCGGACGCGTGGATCTGGTGGAGAATCGTTACGTCGGCATGAAGTCGCGCGGGTGCTATGAAACTCCCGGAGGCACGCTCATCATGGCGGCGCACCGCGAGATCGAAGGGCTCACGCTCGACCGCAGCCTGGCGCACTATAAGCAGGCGCTGGCGCTCGATTATGCGGATCTGGTTTACGCGGGGCTGTGGTTTACGCCGCTGCGCGAATCGCTGGATGCGTTCTTTACCAAGGCCACCGAAGACAACACCGGCGAAGTTACGCTGCGCCTTTACAAGGGTGGGTTTCAGCCGGTCAGCCGCACATCGCCGAATTCGCTTTACTCGCTCGATATCGCCAGCTTCACCATGGGGGCCGAGTACGATCAGAAGGATGCGCGCGGCTTCATCAATCTCATCGGGCTGCCGATGCAGGTGCGGGCTTCGCTGAAACTCTCCAAAAAAGCGAAGAAGAAATGAAACTGTGGGGCGGGCGATTCGAGGAAGGGCCTTCGAAAGTCTTCGAGCGCTTTTCCGGATCGCTGCATTTTGACCGGCGGCTGGTTCATGCTGACATCCAGGGGTCGCAGGCATTCGCGCGGGCGCTCGAAGGCGTGGGGATTTTACGGGCTTCCGAACGAGCTGAACTGGTCGCGGCGTTCGATCAACTGGATGCAGACGCCGGAAAAACCGAATTCTTCGAAGGTGCGTCCGACGAAGACGTTCACACGCTCGTCATCCGCAAGTTGGGCGAGAAGGTTGGGGCGCTCGCAGGAAAGATCCATACGGGCCGCAGCCGCAATGAACAGGTTTCACTTGATGTGCGGCTGTGGCTGCGCGGTGAGATTGATCGCGCGTGCGAGCTGCTCGCGGATTTGATGCAGGCGCTGCTCGATTGCGCGGGGCGCGATCCGGCGGCCGTGGTTCCGGGCTATACGCACATGCGGCGGGCTCAGCCGGTCCTGTGGGCGCATTACTTGCTCGCCTACTTTGAGATGTTCGCGCGGGATTACGAGCGGCTGCAGCAAGCCCGCGCGCGAGTGAATGTCATGCCGCTCGGGAGCGGTGCGCTCGCCGGCAGCGGGTTTCCTTTCGATCGTGAGGCGATGGCGCGGGATTTGGGGTTCGATAGCATCACCAACAACAGCATGGATGTTTCCGCCGACCGCGACTTCGCGCTCGATTTCCTGTACGCGGCATCGACGACGATGTTGCATCTGAGCCGGCTCGCGGAAGACTGGATTCTATATTCGAGCGAGGAATTTGGCTGGCTGGAGCTGGGCGATGGCGTTACCAGCGGGTCGAGTTTGATGCCGCAGAAAAAGAATCCGGATTCGCTCGAACTGGTTCGCGGGAAGTTCGGGCGCGTGTTTGGCGACTTGAATTCCCTTTTCGTGACCATGAAGGGTTTGCCGATGACTTACAACCGCGACATGCAGGAGGACAAGGAACCTCTGTTTGACGCTGCGGATCAGTTGTGCGGCTCCCTTCAAATGGCTCGTGAAGTGGTTGCGACCGCGAGACTGAAGCCGGAGCGTCCGGCGCAAGCTGCCGAAGAGAGCTGGGTGGTTGCCACCGATTTGGCCGAAGCGCTGGCGCGCAGTGGAACGCCGTTTCATCAGGCCCACCAGATCGCAGGACGGCTGGTGCTCGAAAGCGTGCGCACCGGCAAGAAGCCGTCGGATTGGAATGCGGAATCGCTCAAAGCCTTCGCTCCGGAGTTCACTTCCGAGTGCGCGGCGGTGCTGAATCCCAGTGAAGGCATGAAGACTCGCGAGATCGCGGGCGGTACCGGACCCCAGCACGTCGCCAAAGCGCTGGGAGAGGCCCAGGTCCGTTTAGCTAAATTGCGCGCATGAACAAAAGCTATCGCCAGAGCCAGATTCTCAAGCTGATCCGCTCGCATAGTCTGCACACGCAGGACGAAGTGGCACGGGCTTTGCGCACGCTTAAAATACCGGCTACGCAAGTCACACTCTCTCGCGATATTCATGAGTTGGGGCTAGTGAAGACGCCCTCCGGCTACTCTGAGACGGGAGTGGATGCGGCGGCGGGATCCGAGCCGGGGCCGGATGTGGCGGCCCTCGCGCGTGAAGTTCTGCGGGATATTCGGCAGGCCCAGAACCTGCTGGTTCTGCGAACGCCACCGGCAAATGCTAACGCGCTTGCGGCTGCGCTCGATCACGCCAACTGGCCGGAGGTCACCGGCACCATCGCGGGTGATGACACCGTGTTAGTGGTAGCGCCCGATGTAAAAACTGCGGATGCGTTGCGCGCCAGGCTCCTGAAGTTTCTAAAGTAGCGGGCGCGCGTTGGTTACGGTAGCAGGATCTCGCCCCACATTACCTGATAAGCTTCGAGCGCTCCCTGCAAGGTGCGGCCAGCGCGCACAAAAACATGTTTGTTGAGCAGCGGGTCGGCGGCAGTTGAGTAGTGGGTGTCGGCGCGGAGCAGCAGCGTTCTCGGGCCGGTGCGCGTCTTCAAGGTGATCTTTGAGTCGTCGTTTTTGACTACCAGGCCGGTGTAGGTGAGATACCCGCGGTGAATCCAAGCGTCGCGTGGAGGCGTCGGACGGCGTGGCGATTTCGCGGACGCGTGGACTACGGAGAGCATCCGGACGTAGCAGGTACTCGCCGGGAGTTTACGGTCGGAGAGAACCTCCACTGGCTCGCCGCCCGTCAAATCCGCGGATCGAATCGGCCACTGGTTACGTTGGAACAGGGTGTGGTTGTCGTAGGTGCAATCGTAGACCGCGCCGCCGGCTTCGCGCACCGAGAGGCTTCCGGCCTGCCAAGTGACCAGGCTTCCGCGCAGGATGCCGATCGGCATGGGTTCCTGGGCGTAAAGGGCCGCGCCGAGAAAAAGCAGCCCAACGGAAAACCCGCGCATGTCTGCATTATACAAACGGTGTGTTACCGCTTGCGCGCGCGGGAGTTTCGGGAATAGTGGGCCGTGACCTTGGTATGCACGCCGCCGCGCGGCATGAAATCTCCGATGAGCGTGGCTTCTAGAGGCGCGGCGTATTTGACGATGTCCGCCAGCATTCGGTTCACTACGTTCTCCTGAAAGATGCCGAGATTGCGGTAGGCCAGCGTGTACATCTTGAGCGATTTCAATTCCAGGCAGAGTTTATTCGGGATATAGCGCAGGATCAGGACGCCGTGATCCGGCAGGCCGGTTTTGGGGCAGATGGAGGTGAATTCCGGCATCTCGATTTCGATTTCGTAGCCGGTGTCATACTGATTCGGCCACACTTCGATTTCGGGAAGTTGGGCGTCGACGCCTGCGGAGGCGTGAGCGTCGGTGTACTGGCGCTTCATGCTTTCGCCCGGTCTTTCGATTCGAGCGCGTGAGCGAGTAAATCGAGGAACAGGCCGACGTCGGTGACTACGCCCACGGCTTGGCCGGTGCCGCGATCACTCACTTTGGTGGCGACGGCGGGATTGATATCCACGCACACGATCTTCACCCAACTGGGCAGCATGTTGCCGGTGGCGATCGAGTGCAGCATGGAGCCGAGGCATAGCACTAACCCCGCGCCCTTCAACTGCTCGGCGTAGGCATCTTGCGCCTGGTTCATATCGGTGATGGTATCGGGCAAGGGACCGTCGTCGCGCAGGCTGCCGGCGAGGACGAAGGGCACTCCGGTTTTCACGCATTCGTACATCACGCCGCTCGTTAGGCGTCCGGCTTCGACGGCTTTAGCGATGCTGCCGGCGTGATAAATGGCGTTGATGGCGCGCATGTGATTGCGGTGGCCGTGTTCCTCTTGCCGGCCGTCGCTCTGGCGCACGCCGAGCGAGGTGCCGAGCAGAGAGGCTTCAATATCGTGCACGCCAAGCGCATTGCCGGCGAGCAGGGCTTGCACCCAGCCGCCTCGGATTAATTGGGCGAGAGGCGCGGCGCCGCCGGTGTGGACGGTGACGGGTCCCGCCACCACCACGATCTTCTGGCCGGATTCGCGGCACTGGCGCATCAGATTGGCGGTCTGGCGCATCGCGGTTTCGACTTGCCGTTCCGACGAAATGCCGTTGCTCATGAAGGCGAACGCCATGCGGTCGCGCTCCTTGGATTCCGGCACCACGCGGATTCCGCGCATGCCCACCACCACCTGATCGCCGCGCTTGAGATCGCGCAGGCGGCGGCAGAAGGCGCGTTTTCCGGCGACGACAATCATGGCGTCCATGCGCTGATTTTCGACTTCCAGCCAATCACCCTGCTGGCGGACCATGGTTTTGTGGTTGGTGGTGGAATAGAAATCTTCGGGCGCGCAACAATCGCGCTCGACCGCGGTGAGTTCGGCCGAACCCGAGTCCGCCGGGGTGCAACCCAGGTCGAGGAGCTGGCTGAGGAGCTGCTCCATATCGTGGGCGGTCTCGGTTTCGATCTTCAGGCGCAGGTGCGAGTTGTCGGCGTTGGTGCGGCCGATCTCGAACTTTTCGACTTCAAAGCGGCCATTGTATTCGACTACTGTGTCGAAGATCCGCTCCATCAGGTGCGAATCGATCAGGTGGCCTTCGGCCTCAACGACTTCCTGTTGCATGGGTAACTTTCAGGATAACTCTCTTCGATGGATGTTATGATTCGAACCCAGGTTAGCTTGGACGAGAAAGAATACACGCTGGCTAAGAAGGAAGCTCGGGCTTTAGGGATCTCGGTAGCGGAATTTGTGCGCCGGGCGCTGCGGGAAACGCTTCCTCCCACCGGCGACGGGCCGTGGATGCGGTATGCGGGTTTCGTCGAGTCCGGTGATCGCCGTTCCAGCCAGTCGATTGACGCTATCGTTTATGGCACGAAAGACTGAGTGCTATGTGGACACTTCGGGGTTCATTGCGTTCCTCGATAAATCCGATAGTTATCACGCGTTGTACCGCAGGCTTTTTTCGGAACCGCCGCCGCTCGTGACTTCGGGGTTGGTGATTGAGGAAGGGCACGGATGGTTTCTGAGGCGTTACGATCAAAAACGGGCGGTACAATTTCTGGCGTTTATCGAAGTATTGCCCGGGCTTACAATCGAGGCTTTTGACACCGATGGATTGGTTCGGGCGAGCCGCATTGTCAAGAAATACGGCGATCAGAAGCTCACTTTGGCCGACGCGCATGGGCTCGCGATCATGCAAGCGCGCAGATCGACGGCATGCTGGTCTACCGACCGGCATTTAGGGTTGGCTGGAGTTCCGCTCGCGATTTAATGGAATACTGCTCATCACGAGTTTTAGCCAGACGGCGATGCAGGGCAGAGCTTTGACGACGTAGGGTTCGAGAAATTCGCGGCGCAGGGAGCGCGGAACGAGGTCGGTCGACGCGAGTTCTGAAAGCAGGAAAGTGGCTGCTAGGAGCGCGAGATTCGCCGTGGTGCGGGGCTGTGAGAAATACCACAGGGCCACCCCGGCTACCGCGATCACGTAGCTTGGGGATTCTGCGGCGTAGTTGAAGATGGTCACGAAGATAAGGACCGAGGCTAGGACTAAGATGCGCGGTTGACGGGCCCGGAGTGCACTCGCGATCAGCACCAGAGCACCTGCGGCAACGACGTAATTTGCCGGCGGGTTAAGGTGCAGCCAGGCCTTGAGGAATCCCATGACGGAGATGCCCAGGCGGGCTTGATTGAAGGCCAGGAGAGTGGCGTACCAATTCCGGTATAGCAATCCGAGTTCGTTCCAGGAAACCGCCAACAACGGCATCAGCGCGAATACGGCGGCCCAGGCGGCTGTATAGCCGAGCAACTGTTTGCGCGCGCGGCCTAGCAGGCAGGGCAGCAGCGCGAAGACGCCGAACAATTTGATCGAGGTGGCGAGAACGATGAATAACGCAGACAGGTCGGGCTTTTCACGCTCTTCTGCGGACCAAGCGGCGATCATGAACGCCGCCACCAGCGCATTGCTCTGCGCGTTCGCGACGGAGTTCAGCATGGCGAGAAACATGAACCATAGCGCCAACATTTTTGGACGCTGGTCGAGCGAGGGAACGGAGCGGACTGCCCAATAGAGCGCGGCTGCATTGAGCAGGTTCCATAAGACCGCTCCGATCTGATAGGGCAGCAGGGCGAAGGGCGCGAAGAGCAACGCGAAGGCCGGGCTGTAGCGGTAGAAATCCCATTGCTCGAACTGGAATTGGGCGTACAGGTTCTGGTGACGGATCAGGTGATAAAAAGCGTTGCGAAAGATGGCGAAGTTTTGGAGCGGCTGGTAGTGGAATCCGTTTTGCTCGAAGGTGCCGGGAGCGAGCTTGATGATAGTGGCAACGATCGCGGCGATACAGTAGACCGCCAGGACGCAATTCGGGTGCAGGAGACAGTCGGCTGGCGTTCTGCGCGGTGGCGGCGGAGAATCGGGCAACTTGCAGGATAGCGTTTTTGGCTACTTCAAATTCGTATTCGGGAGCTCCCTAGCCGGTTTGTGACCCTTTCCGAGAGGGATGACGTTATGGTCTCGCCACTACCACCACACTGTTCGGACGCTCAAGCGGGGTAGCTGCAGACTTCCGCACAAACGCGGCCGGGTTGCCCAGTGGGTGGTCCCGACACTTATGGAACCAAGGTACGACGTGGTTTTTGAAAGGATCGAGGAGTTTAGGCGCGAAGTGAGGGAAGCATGAGAGATGGAGTTAGGAAGGGATGGTTACTCCGCTCGGCGCTTCACTCTAATTCCGGTTGCGATCCCTTCCGGGACCGCAACCACTAGAGTACCGCCGACGTCGGTTTGCTCTTCGCGCAATTCCTGATCGTCGATCTCGACGTCGTAGCGGGCGTGGGGCGTTAGGTTCAACACAAATACGCCCTCGGCGTCCGCGCGGAAACGGGTGGCGTCTTTTTCGCGTGCACTCAAGATGAGGGCTTCGCCGACGTGGACCGGCTCGGTGGCGGCGCCTGACTTGAGTGTTTCGATCTTGCCGTCGCGGAACAGTTGAAGCTGGCCGTCGAAGTAGCCCAGCCATTTCGCGTCCTCGTCCCAACTGGTGCGGGCGAATAGATGGCCGGTGAGCGAATTGTGATAGACCAGCGGCATCTGAAAATAACTCAGACCCGGCTGGTAGGGGTTGGCCCACAGAAATTCATAGGGGAGGCCGAAGCCGCCGCGCATCAGGAAACGATCCTGCATCAGCCAGCCTTGCAAAAACTGGGTTTCGGCGGCGTTGGAATCGTAAGCCACCATGGCCAGCTCGGCGGCGCGCGAGAGGGCGGCGTCGGTGAGGTCGGGCTCGCCGTCGCGCACGTAGATGGGGACGCGGTATTCATTCTCGGCGGCGGGGTAGGGGGCGGGGTAGTGGCTTACCAGGTGGTCGGTCGGGAGGGACTTGAAATACTCGGGTACGTCTTCGCGCAGGTCGATCTTGAGGTTGTCGCGGACGGCGTGGAGCAACTCCAGCAGCGCGTAGACCTGATCGCGCGGGATGGCGGGCGTGCCGGCGTTAAGTTTTTTGACGATCTGGCCGCGCCACCATTGCTCGATTAGGGGCTGCAAGACGGACTGGCCGTGGTCGGGAAGGCGGTCGGCCAGGGCTATGGCGGCAAAGGCGCGCGCACTCTGGCGGCGGAGGTCAGAGGCCTCTGTAGGCATACTGGCCGCCAAGGCGTGTTCCAGCTTCGCTCCCAGGCGATCGATTTGAGCGGGAGTCATTACCGGGGTGCACCAATCGAAGACTAGTGCGAGTTGCCGCAGGTCTTTGGCGTCGTCGGTCAAGGCCCAATCGACGGCCTTTTTGCCCCAGGCCGTTTCCCGGCTGGCACGGTAGTATAAGCCCCACGCGAAACCTGGTTCGGGCATAGCGGCGCCGCCTGAGATCAACGCATTAAACGGCTGCCAGCGCAGCGAGTCCCGTTCGCGCTCGCGTTGGACCAGGCGCAGGCGCTGCGGGGCGAGCAGGAGCCGCGGCGGGTCGGTATATACCCGGTACTCGTCGCTTTGCGCCCAAAGCGGGGCGGCCAGTAACAGGATAGCGAGTGGGGTCCGCACCTGAGCCCAATTGTGTCACAGCGACACACCTCCGGGGCAAGCGCACGCAGCGAGTAGCGCACATCGAAGCTTATGCCGTTGAAACCAATCGATTAGTAGCGCGGTCCAGCGCGTGCTATCCTACTAGCGAATTGATGCAGTAACTCTTGAACACCTGCCCTCTGCTTGCAACGGGCGCGGATCGAGAGAACGAGCGGGTTTGTAGTAGTGCTTGCGGGAGTTGTCCGAAAGTTTCCGCCGCTTGTTCAATCGTTCGAGCAAGTTGCAACAGAGGGGTTTTTTGTCTAGAGCACCTCTTGCGCAATTAGTACTATCGTTCCGTACCAAAACTTTTCACAGCGGTACTTGCGTAGAAGCTGGGGACTGGGCTATTGGTCCTGAGGGCGGTTGGCGGGGCATATTAGACAGTGCCCATGAGCGACGTCTCGCTGGTCTTCCGCTACACCCGACGCTGGATCCACTATGGCCTGTTTGCGCACATCCTCATCTGCACGCTGGTGGGTGCGATTGAAGGCGTGCTCGGGCGCTGATCTGCGATGCTGAGGGCAGATGTCCCTCACCGAGATCCTGGGATTTATCACGGGCGCGGTTAACGTTTGGCTGCTGGCGCGGCAGAACATTTGGAACTGGCCGGTGGGGTTGGCGAATAACGGACTCTATGTCGCCGTGTTCCTGAGCGCGGGGCTTTATGGGGATGCGGGGCTCCAAGTGGTGTATATTGCGCTAGGGATTTACGGGTGGTGGACTTGGGCGCATCCGGGGGCGCGTGCAGCGTTAGAGGTCACGCGGACGCCGAGCACCACTTGGATCTGGCTAGTCCCTGTGACGGCCGTTGCGGCGGTGGGGCTCGCCTTCTTCCTGAGGCGCTTCACGGATTCGACGGTTCCGGGCTGGGATGGCTTCACTACAGCGCTGTCGCTCGCGGCGATCTACGGGCAGACCAGGAAATATTTGGAATCGTGGTGGCTGTGGATCTTGGCGGATTTGATCTATATCCCGCTTTACGTTTATAAGCACCTATGGCTGACATCGGGACTGTATTTCGTTTTCCTGCTGCTGTGCGTGATGGGATTGCGGGAATGGAGCAAGGCGCTGCGGGCGCGAGAAGGATTCGGGAAATACTCAGGCGCGTTGGGCACGTTTCCCGGAGGGAAGCGAGAAATCAATGAGTGGCTTCGTGAGATGCGAGACGAATAACTCACTGCAGGCCTGGCTTTGCTACGATTGGACTCATGGAAGTCGCGGTGCATATTAACGTGGAGCTGTTGCAGGAGGGCGTCTTCCTCGCAACCTCCGAACAGATGCCCGGCTTAGTTGCGCAAGGCCGGACTGTCGCCGAGACTCTTGAAATCGCCCGCGACGTCGCTCGCCGGCTGATTGAAGCACGGCGGGAGCGGGAGGGTGCACCGTCTCTACCGCCGACGGCGGAAAACCAGGACTTCACAATTGTGGTAGCTGCTTGAGTGGGCCGTCTCTCCGGGTTCCGATATCGCGAAGTCATTCGCCGATTGAGGGAACTTGGCTTCGAATTCGACCGCTCTGGTTTCACGCCCAGAGCAATCGCTACACGACGATCCCCAACCATCCGGGCGATATGCTTGAAGGAACTCTGCGCGCCATCTTGCGGCAAGCGGGTGTTGATCCCGACCAATTCTTGGAGCTCGGGTAAAGGCGCTGCACGAAGAGAATGAGCCGGTAGTAATGCAGGCAATGCAAATGTCGGTGGCTTTTTTAATACTTTTGCAGGAACAAGTGCTGGCGCCGTCAACGTTGGAGCAAGCAACAATACTTTTTATGGCGCCCTTACAGGTAACGCCAATATTTCGGGCAACAACGATGTATTTGTTGGTTCTCAC
>JANXXL010000381.1 GCA_025350625.1 Bryobacterales bacterium
CCGGCCACCTTCGCCAAACGTCGTCAGGATTTCAAGCGACTGGCGATCGATAATATGAACCCGATCGTTCTCGCCATCGGCCAGGTAAATGTATTTCTGTTGCGGATCGCGCGAAAAAGTAATATCCCACGCCGATCCTGACCCGAGCGTCTGTTTTTCGATGAGCAGTTCCTTGACGTAGGTGCCATCGGGATGGAACACCTGGATGCGGTCGCCCTGACGGTCACAAACATACAGCAGGTTATCGTTTGAAAGTTCGGCGCAATGAACCGGATTGCGGAATTGCTGTGCCGGTGGCTTGCTGGGATCGTACTTGCCCGGGTCCTTGTCATCGGGCTTGTTCCCATAAGCGCCCCAATGGCGTTTATATTTTCCAGTTTCCGCGTCGAATACGATCACGCGATGGTTGCCGTAACCGTCGGCGACGTAGACCTCGTTGGTCTTCGCGTCGACAAAAGTTTTGGCAGGCAACCGGAGGTTTGCGGGATCGTTCGAGCCTTTGCTGCTCCTGGGCTTGCCGATCTGCATCAGGAACTTTCCGTCCTGCGTGAATTTCAAGATCTGGTTGTCCTCAAAGCTGTCGACGCCAGTAACCTGACCCTCTTCGAGTACCGCCTGGCCGTCTTTCGCGCGAGGCGTCCCGCGGCCGTTGCCCCCGATCCACACGTTGCCCTTGTAATCGATAGTGATCCCGTGATTCGAGTCCGGCCAGTTATAGCCCTGTCCCGGACCGCCCCAGTGGTTAATCAGGTTGCCGGCGGGATCGAACACCAGAACCGGATCTGCCGCAGTGCAACACATTGCCATGTGGTTTCTGAGATGCAGCTCATTGGGTTCGAGAGAGCCTTCGCGATGAATGATCCAGATGTTGTCCTTGGCGTCGACCGCCACTCCGATGGTATTCCCCATCAACCAATGATTGGGTAGCGGCTTGGGCCATAACGGATCCACTTCGAACCTCGGCGCCATGGTGGCAGCGGCATGAACCACACTTTTTTTTTCGAGAAGATACGACCCGATACCGAGCGCACCGAAGACCGCCGCAAAACTTATGCCTGCATACAAATTACGTTTCATGCTCAAGATCTCCCCGTTTTTTATCGACTGATAGCACGCCGTTTACTTTGGCGCCTCGTAGGTAGTGGATGTCGCCGGCCCCATCCCGGCGATTTCGATCCATAGCTCTTCATCTTTTGTCCCGTCGTAGTGTACACCCTGGGCGAGGTCCCTGACAAATCCGAACTTGGGCAGACCTACGGTCTTATTCTGGTCGAGAACAGTGCCGGTGCCGAGATACATAGTGCCGCCCAAAACCGTAATGAAGCGGTCGGTTGGATGATAATGCAGCCGGCTCCAGTTATTTGGGTTCCGCTTGAGATATTGAACGTACATGCCGGTCTTATCCGGGTTGCCGTAGAGGTTAATGGCGCTGCCGCTTTCTCGCTTCGTCCACACCATGTCTTCGGGGCGCGAGACCTGGCGCATCGCCGAGTCAATCACCGGTCCTTTTTTCCAGTCCGATGAGGCTGGGTCCGGAAGCGGAGCGTCATGCGAACCCGCCGGCCCCATTCCCATGATCTCGATCATGGTGCCATCTTCCCTGGTGCCGTCAAAATGGGGCTTGTTAGCGATATCCCGCACGAAGCCGCCGGCCTTAACGGCTACGGTTCGATCCATATCGAAATTGCCCGTACCCACCCAGAACGTCCCTTGCAGAACGGTGATAAAACGGTCGTTGTCGTGGAAATGCGACTTGCTCCAGTTGTTGGGGCCTCGCTTCAGCATATAAACGTAGAAGCCAGGCTTGGCAGGATCGCCATAAACCAGCGCGGTTTCGCCGCCGGCCTCGCGCTTTTTCCATGGAATCTGTTCGGGTAATTTAAAGTCGCGAATGTGAGGATCGAGCGCCACCGATTCCGCTCCATAGGCTGCCGTAAGCATGCTGAGGAATTCGGGGTTGTTAAAAGCGTTGCGCTTTTCCGTCTTGCCGGAGTGAACCGTGACTGCCGCGAGAATCGACAGGGCTAAAACTACGGCCGCCAATCGCAAAGCGATCCTGCCCGCCATAAACTTATTCTTACTCATGCAAATCCTCTTTCTGTGCTGAACGCCTAAAGCCCAGGCGCAGTGTAGCCGGTATCGGAATGTACTTCGACGCCAAAAGCAATCCACGGAGTTCCGGCCGGGACGCTCTTAAACCAGTGCACCACGCCCGTGGGTACCACAATAACGCTGCCCTTGTCGAGGTTCCAGGTCTTGCCGCCTTCGATCGTTTTGCCGACCACCTTGCCTCCCGTGACAAATTGGCATTTCCCCTCGGTCACGTAGAAAACATGGTAGTGATCCTTGTGAACTTCCGGCTCGTTGGCCTCGTCGTGTCTGCGAATCGATACTTGAAACTTGCCGGAGTAGTCTTTAAGCGACCCCAAATTCCCGTTCTTGCCGTTGTTCGCCCCACCCGGCCTTTGCGTAGGATCTATCGCACCTGCGCCCTTCACTTTATCCGGACTAAAGTAACGGACTCCATTATCGCCGGCCTTTTGAGCTATCAGCGGCAGAAACCCGAGGGCCAATACGAGTGCTCCAACGGTTGTAATCGTTTTCATACCTGGCAATCAAGATATAGCAATACCCGCGAATATTCAAGGACCTGGATGGCGGCCGGGGGAGACAACATAACGAAATCGTAATACGACGGCAGTCTTGGGTTTGGCCCGTTCGGGCTATACTCACGGACATGCGTTTAATTCTGATCGCCTGCCTGATACCCTCCGCCATCATCGCCGCCGAAGACAATAGTCGCAAGAACGTGGCGCTTCCAGCGCCGTTTGCGACGCCGTCGGTGCGGAACGGCCCGACGATTATTCCACAACCGGCGGACGTCCACCTCAAAGTTCCCCCCGGCTTCGTGGTGGAAGAATACCTCTCCGGATTCGAGCGTCCCCGCCTCATGATCCTGGGGCCGAGCAAGGAATTGCTGCTGGTTGATAGCACGCCCATGGGCACGGTTTGGCTCATACAAGCGAAAGACAAGAAGAAGCTTATCGAGGGGCTGGATCGGCCCTACGGCATGGCTTTCTGGAAGGATTATCTGTATGTTGCCGAGGCTACTTCGGTCAAGCGCTATAAATATGACGCGAAGGCGATGACAGCAGGCCCCGGCGAAGAGGTAGTTTCGCTCAAACAGTTCGCCAAGGGAATCAGCACGCGCGCGCTCGCTTTCGACCGCAAGGGCGAAAAGATGTATGTTTCTGTCAGCGCTGAAATGGACATCGATACCGGCGAGGACCCGATGCGAGCCGCGGTCAATCGCTACAATCCTGACGGAACCGGGCACGAAATTTATGCTTCCGGCACCAGGAATATTATTGGAATGCATCTTTATCCAGGCACGGACACGATCTGGATCGGCGTCGAGGAACGTGACGCCCTGGGCGACGATCTGGTCCCGGATTATTTCACTCACATTCAACAGGGTGGTTTCTACGGTTGGCCTTACGCCTATATTGGTAATCACGAAGACCCTCGCTATAAGGGGACGCACCCGGAGCTAGTCGCCAAGGCGCTGGTTCCCGATCTCCCTGTCGGCTCGCATGTCAGCATGATGGACTTCGCTTTCTATACCGGTAAAGAGTTTCCGAAGCAATATCGCGGCGGGGCATTCCTCGCCTGGCACGGTTCGTTTAACCGCTCGAAGCGCCAGGGTTACGAGATTGCGTTCGTGCCGTTCGCAAAAGGCAAGCCCAGCGGACCTCCCCGGGATTTCCTCACGGGCTGGATGACGTCTCCCGATAGCACCGACGTCTGGGGCCGCCCGGTAGCGATCCTGGAACTGCCCGATGGCAGTCTGCTGGTAAGCGACGACGGGGGCAAGAAGGTCTGGCGCATTTCCTACAAAGGAAAATAGCGCCAAGGTATATACTGGCTGCATGCGACTTCTACCGGGCACCCGCGTGATTCCAATCGGCGTATTTGCTGCCGAAAACATCGCATGTTAGATTAGTTCCGACGTACAACCCACGACGATTTATTGTAATTTCAAGAGTACGATCTAAAGAAAAGGAGTTAAACGACATGAAGAAATTTCTGTTTTGCGCCACTCTGTTGGTTGGTGCGACCAGCGTATTTGCCCAGGATAAGGGCGCTCCGCCGCCACCACCCTTGATGATGATGATGCCGGACCTTAAAGATGGGACTGAGCTGCCTGTGAAGTTTTCCTGTAGTAATGCCCCGTCCGGCACCTCGCCGCGAATTCAATGGATGAATCCGCCCGCGGGCACGCAGAGCTTCGCGATCTTATTGCACGATCCCGAACCGCACCCGCAAAAGAGCATTTATGACATCACCCATTGGTTCATTTACAACATCCCCGGTAACGCCACCCAACTGGCCGAAGGCGTCCCGACCGGCGATTTGCCCAATGGAGGAAAACAACTCAAAAACATCCGCGGGTTCGCCGGTTATTTTGGACCGTGCGCACCACCCGCCCTGTATCATCACTACACGTTTGAATTGTATGCGCTCGACAGCAAGCTTGATCTGGGCGGAGACGCCACTCGTGCCGATGCCATGAAAGCGATTGACGGCCACATTCTGGGCACAGCGGTCTTTGTCCAGATGTTTAAGCGTGCGCAGTAGGCTTTCTCATCCTGAGGGAGGCGGACTTCCAGTCCGCCTCACCGCCTGAAACGATCGTGCCACGAACCCGCCTTGCCCTTTTGACGGCCATCGTTTTACTCTGCGCATTACGCCTTCCTGCCCACGATGTTCCGAACGATGTCACGATTCACACCTTCCTGAAGCCCGGCGGCGACCGTCTACGGCTGCTGGTGCGGGTTCCCATGAAAGCGATCAGCGACGTCACTTTTCCGGAGCAAGGGAAAGGATTCTTAGACCTCGAAAAAGTGGTCGTCCTGCTGCCGGATGCGGCCCGGCTGTGGATTTCCGATAATGTGGATCTTTACGAAGAGGCGGTTCGATTACCTAAACCTCGCATAGCCGCAATCCGCGTCTCGCTCGAATCCGACCAATCTTTCGCCACGTATCCACAAGCCCTCGCGCACTTCAACGATACCGCCCTGACGAATGCGACGGCCGTGGTCTGGGATCAGACCATGCTCGACGTGTTGTTCGAATATCCAATCCAGTCGGATGCCTCGGCTTTTTCCATTCGCCCCCGCTTCGAACGGCTAGGTATCCGCGTGCTGACAACGCTGCGCTTTCTTCCCCCGAACGGCGCCGAGAGGGCGTTCGAGTTCACGGACAATCCCGGCCTGGTAAGACTCGACCCGCGATGGTATCAAGCGGCCGGACGGTTTGTCGAAGCAGGCTTCTGGCACATCCTGGACGGCACCGATCACCTTTTATTCCTGTTCTGCCTGGTGATTCCGTTTCGCCGTTTCCGGGCGCTTATCCCGATTGTGACCGGGTTTACCATCGCGCATTCGATCACGCTAATTGCCTCCGCCTATGACCTGGGGCCGGATGCCTTATGGTTTCCACCATTGATCGAGACGTTGATCGCCTTGTCCATCCTTTATATGGCATTGGAAAACATCATCGGGACGGGCACCGTCCATAAACGCTGGATGACGGCATTTGGATTTGGCCTGGTGCACGGATTTGGATTTTCTTTCGCTCTGCGCCAGACCCTGCAGTTCGCCGGTTCGCACTTGCTCACGTCCTTGTTGTCTTTCAACATCGGGATCGAACTCGGCCAACTGTTGGTCCTGGCGCTGCTGATCCCGGCATTGGAATTGTTGTTTAGGTTCATCGTCGCAGAGCGTATGGGAACCATCATTCTGTCAGCATTTGTCGGACATACAGCTTGGCACTGGACCACCGAGCGCTGGGAGCAACTGCGCAAATTTCCCTTCCTATGGCCTGAGATGAATGCGGCCTGGCTGGCAAGCGCGATGCGCGGAGTGATGGTGATGATGATCATCGCCGCGTTAGTGTGGAGCGTCGCCTTATTCCTCAAACGCCGCGCCACTCTGGGTCCCCCTGGCGATTCCGATCAAATTGTGTGAATTTTATGCACGGTTTGTGCAGATCCCAATGGATCGAGTTCATGTAAGTATCACAACCCCAAATGAGAATTGGACCGAAACCCAATAAATCATTTGGCCCCATTCCTGCTTCAAAAAAGATTTGCTAGATCGTTTGAAGAGTTTGGGAAGCAACAGCGATGCGCCTCGATAGAAAAGCGTATAACAACACGGAAATCGCGGCAAAAACCCGCATTGCTATCATTGCTTTTTTGATTTTTCCCGGAGTGGCGGGGGCGCAGCAGACGGTGGACGATGTGCTCTTCGATGCCTCGAATTCATCGATCTTAGCGGTCGATCCCGTGGTAGTCGCCCCATCAAAAGAACTGGCTACGCCGATGATCGGTTCCCAGCCACAAGGCGTCCAGTGGAAGTCGCTATTTAGTCAATCGTTGCGCTTTACCTTATTTGAACACGCGTTCCGTTATGCCACGGAACCGGCCACACGGCATCCAGGCCAACCATTCTTTCACGGTTATATCGATGCCGTCGGTGCACTTCATGGATGGTCTGACGGCGATCCTTTTTACGTAAACTATGTCGGCCATCCGATGCAAGGCGCGGTGTCGGGGTATCTTTGGACTCTGAATGACACTCGCTACCGCAACGTCGAGTTTGGCCGCAATCCCGACTATTGGAAAAGCCGGATACGCGCCGGGGCGTTCGCCTTTGCTTATAGCGAACAGATGGAAATCGGCCCCCTCAGCGAGGCGTCTATCGGGAACGTGCAGGGCTTTTTCCCCCAGCAGGGGTTCGCGGATCACGTGGTCACCCCCGCCATCGGACTAGGCTGGCTGATCGCCGAGGACGCACTGGATAAATACCTGGTTCGTCTGGTCGAACGCAAGACAAAAAACCGGTATCTGCGAGTGGCCGTACGAGGGGCGGCAAATCCGAGCCGAAGTTTAGCAAACGCCATAAGCGGCCAGTGGCCGTGGGCGCGTCCTCGAGATCGAGGTGAAACCATCGCTTTCCAGCCCCGCAATCCATCTCACGAAACCGACGAGGCCAAACCAAACCTGCGCGTCGCGCCCTTCGAATTCGCTCCCAATGCGTATATGTTCGCGGCTCCCAGCGGAACTTGCGCAGGCGGCGGAGCGACCGCTGCTTTGCGGGTGAGTGCGGAATGGCAAATTGTTTTGGACGTCAATGGTTGCAAGATGACGGGGCTTGAGCCCAATCTTACGGGCGACTCCTTCAGTTACATGGCTGGACCGCGCTGGACCCCCGCCGGCTCCAGCCGCTTCGTTCCTTATTTCCAGGTGTTACTGGGAGGAAATAAACTCACTCAGGAGCGAATGTTCCCCGAAAAGCAAGCCGCTCTTTCGCTCTTAGCCGAAAGCGCCGGCGCGCCCCCTCCGGCTCACGAAATGTATACTCAACAGTACGAACGCGACGGATTCGCCGTGGCTGCCGGTACTGGCTTGGATCTTCACTTCAACCGGGCTCTGGGATTCCGTCTTATTGCCGTGGAATACACACATTCGTGGATCAACGACCTGAATGGCTTCGCTCCCCGGGGCTTCCAGGTAAAGACCGGCATGGTTCTGCGCATGGGAACTTGGTGACGCAAACTAAGGCGACAGGAATCTGGAAGACGACCCTCGAAACCTTTCGTGAAAGCGTGGCGAGCGGCCAGTCGGCTCCAGCTGGCGTCTCGGTAGCTGCCGTTTCCGCCGCCCTGGGAGCCAGTCTGCTGCAGAAAGTCCTGGAAATTGTGGCAGGGCGAAAGAATTTCACAGGGGATCGAGAGAAACTGTCAGCGCTGCGTGCAGCAGCCCGAAATGAGGCGGCGTGTTTAACCCGATATGCGGACGAAGATGTAGCGGCATGCCGCGGCTATATCGAGGCTCGGCGCGTTAAAGCGACGGACGATCAACTTGCACGCTCGCTGCGGAAAACGATAGAAACGCCTCTCCATGGTGCGCGTTCCGCACTTTCCGGTCTTAATCTGTGCGTCGCTGCAGCGGAGCTGGTAGAAGGCGCAGTCGCCGCGGATCTCGCAGTGGCCGCAATCTTATTGGAAGGAGCGGTTCGCTCGATGCTCCTCTGCGTGGCCGTAAATCTTCAGGAACTTCCCGATGATGAAGTAAGCGCCGAATGCAAGGAGATCGAAAAGAAGGCTGTTAAATGGTTGGCTTCTGTTCTAGCACAGGTATCTAAGGGAACGCGCGCTTAGCTGCCCAATAGATTGCCCTGCTGGACTCCACCGGCCTGCGCCAGTTCGCCGCCGGTAACTTTCTTGCCATCTTCAAACTTCGCTTTCAGCACCTCAATCAGCCCGCCCTGGGCTGTGATCTTGAAGCTTTGCGAGCTGATGTCAGTGACCTCGCCGATTTTGCCGGGCACGTCGGCAAAACGCCGGAAGAGAGTCTTGCGAGCATCAAAGATCTGCAACTTTTTGCCGCTGAGCGTGGTCCAGGCTCCCGGCGCCGGATTGCATCCTCGAATCAGATTGTAGACCTGATCGATGGGCTTGGCCCAATCGATTTTCGCTTCGGCAGTGCGGCACCAACCCTCGTAACTCGCGTGCGATTCATCCTGCGCTGTTTCCGTCTGCTTTCCGGCCAACACCAAGTCTGCCGCCTCCAGCATCGCTTGAACCCCCAGCGGGGACAGACGATCGAAGTAAACACTGCCCAGCGTGTCGTCGGGGCCGATGGGCGTCTTCTTCTGGAGCACCACCGCCCCTTCGTCCAGTCCATCTGACGGGCGGAATATGGTCAACCCGGTTTCCGTATCGCCCTTGATGATCGGCCAATTGATCGAACTCGGACCGCGGTACTTCGGCAGCAGCGACGGGTGGTACTGAATCGTGCCATGTCTCGGTATCGTCACGAATTCTTGCGGTGCGAACTGCAATACGAAAGCCATGATGCCGATGTCGACGCCGGCAGCCTGCATCGCCTGGGTGGCTTCCGGATCGCGCAGCGATTTGAACTGATGAACCGTCAGGCCTTTTTCCTGGGCGGCCAGGCGCAGCGCATC
>JANXXL010000040.1 GCA_025350625.1 Bryobacterales bacterium
GACGGCATCCAAGGCCGAAGTGAGGTCCCCCGGGTCAATGCCCTGGGCGGCCGTGCCGGTTACATTCGCTGCCACGATTGTGCCTGTAATGGTTCCGGACGTGGCGGCGGGACAGGCGGGCTGCCCTCCTCCACCGCATAAGAAGATCATGACCGCACCTGCAACTTTGGTAGGCGCGAAGTGCAAGTGCGACGCCACCAGATTCGAGGAAAGACCGGAAAATGTCAGCGTGAAAGTGATGACGCCGCCGGCGTTTTCCATGTGAAACGTAGCCGTACCGGTACTATTGATGGGAGGAACTTCATTGTCCCCTAACAGTTCAGCCGAAAATACTTCCGTCGCGGCCTGCGCCGGCGCGGCAGATAGAAACGCGCCAACCGCGGCCAGTGCCATTATATTTTTAATGTTCATGATGTTTTCCTCTACAATTTTTCCGATTCGACTGGGATAGTATACACTCGGGAGCATCCAATCGGACAAAAACTTTTCTTGCCGGGCAGAGTTGTCTTTGACTCGTCACGGTCAACGTTGCATCTTAAGGGGATCGGGCAGCAGTGGGGTTCGCGCGCGCAAATCGCCAGCGGCACAGCGGGGGTAAATGGCCATTCAGGCACCCCCGTTCTGCGGGACGCGCTAGTATACACAAGAGTCTATGAAAAGCATCCCGGAATTGTTTTCGCTCGATGGGCGTGTGGCGATAGTCACTGGCGCATCGCGCGGTCTGGGCAAGGAGGCTGCCGAAGGCCTGGCCGAAGCCGGCGCGAAGGTGGTGCTCGCGGCGCGGCGGGAGCAGTGGCTGACGCCCACCGCTCAGGAATTCGAACAACGCGGGTTCGACGCGTTCGCTCATCTTTGTGATATTGCGATTGCGGAACAAACGCAAGCATTGGTCGCGGCGGCGCTTGCGCGTTACGGGCGCGTGGACATCTTAGTCAATAACGCCGGTATTAGTTGGGGGGCTCCGTTTGAAGAAATGCCGGTGGATGCGTGGCGGAGGGTTCTCGAGACCAACGTCATCGGTACGCAGCAAATGACGCGTGCGGTTCTTCCTGCCATGCGCCAGCAGGGTTACGGCAAGATCATCAACATTGCGTCAGTCATGGGCCTGATCGGGATGTCGCGCGAAATTCTGGAGGCTTCAAGCTACACGGCGAGTAAAGGCGCTCTGATCGCCCTTACTCGGGAGCTGGCGGTGAATTACGCTTCCTATGGCATCCGCGTGAATGCGCTTGCGCCGGGATTTTTTCCGACGCGCTTGAGCGCGGGCGTGGTGGAGCAGGAAGGCGACCTGATCAAGGCCATCACGCCGCTCGGGCGGATTGGCGAAACGGGCGAGATGAAGGGAGCGGTGGTGTTTCTGGCAGCCCCGGCGTCGGATTACATCACCGGGCAAATCATCGCGGTCGACGGCGGTATGACGGCGGCTTAGAGGAAACTCATGCGATCGAGAGACGAATATATCGAGAGTCTGCGCGACGGCCGCGAGGTTTACTTCAAGGGACAGCGCGTGACCGACGTGACGACGCATCCGGAAATCCGCTTGGCTGTCGAGCACGCGGCTATCGACTATGATATGGCGCACGATCCTGTATGGCGCTCCTTGGCGGTGGCAGAGGAGGACGGGAAACCCTACAGCCGCTACTTTCGCCTTCCGCTCACCGCGGGCGACCTGCTGGACCGCAGCCGCCTGATCGAAGCGGCCACCACGCTGGGGGGAACACTAGTGGTGTTGATCAAGGAAATCGGCACCGATGCTTTATTTGCGCTGCATCTGGTGGCACATGAACTCGATCGGCGCAAGGGCACCCAATATCTCGACCGTGTGCGTAAGTTCCACGCTTATGCCCGCGAACACGATCTGGCGCTCTCGGTCGCGCAGACCGATGTCAAAGGCGATCGCGCTAAATCGCCACTCGAACAGGAGCATCCGGATTACTACCTGCGCATTGTGGCCGAAACCGCGGAGGGCATCGTGGTTCGCGGGGCCAAAGTGCATACCTCGGTTTCGGTGAATTCGAACGAGATGATCGTGCTGCCCACGCGTGCGATGAAAGCGGACGAATCGGCGTACGCTGTGGCGTTTGCACTTCCTGTCGACACCAAGGGACTGAAGCTGATCACCAGCGCTTACGGTTCGCACCACGATGACAGCCACTTCGATGCGCCGCTCGCTTCGCGCCACCGCATGATGGAGACGCTCACGGTCTTCGACGATGTATTGGTCCCCCACGACCGGGTTTTTCTTAACGGTGAGTGGGAATTCGCGGGCGAACTTGCCAAGACCTTCGTCGAGTTCCACCGGTTTACGGCGATTTCCTACAAGCTGCCGTTGGTCGATGGCCTGGTGGGCGCTGCGCTATTGATGGCCGAATATAACGGTATCGATCGCGTCAAGCACGTCCAGGAAAAGCTGGCGAAACTGGTCGGTTATGCCGAAACTTTGCGCGCGCTGCTGCGGCTGTCCGCACTCGATTCGAAGGCTGGAGCGCTGGGTATTGCCATTCCCAAGCCTCTGCTGGTGAACATGGCGAAGCTGCATTTTGCCACTAATTATCATCAGATGCTGGCCTACGTGCAGGACATCACGGGCGGCCTGATCGCCACCGGACCCAGCGAAGCTGACCTGGAGGGTGCTGAAACCGGTCCTTATGTGCGCCGCTACCTGGGCGGCCGCAAGGGAATCCCGGTGGAGCATCGGCTCCAGGCTATCAACCTGGTAAAAGAATTAACGGCGACTGATTTTGCGGGGTACCAGGCGGTGCTCGCGATCCACGCCGAAGGCTCGATCGAAGCGGAGAAACTGGCGATGGTGCGCGAACACGATTCGGCGCGCTGCATCGCGCTGGCTAAGCAACTCGCCGGGATTTAGGTGCGCGCGGCTAAGCCGGCGACCGTTCGCTGCACGATCTCGCGGGTCAGCGGAACTTTGTACGCGTTTTTCGCCAGCGGCTTGGCGCCGGCTACAGCGGTTTCGGCGGCTTTGGCGGCCAGCTCCGGAGTAATGCGCTGTCCTGTAAGCAGGCGTTCGGCGTCAGGGACCCGCCACGGAATCGGAGCTACGCCTCCGAGGACGACGCGAGCGGACCGGCACACATCTTTATCCATGTCGAGCACAATGGCGGCGCTTACCACTGCATGCGTCCAGGCCTCTCGGTCGAGCACCTTGTGATAGGTGCTGCGCATGCCTGCGCGAGCGGCGGGGAGTTCGATCGAAGCTAGAATTTCATCGTCGCCGAGCGAGTTCTCGCGCGCGGCGTTCTGCTTCGGCAATACGAAAAAGTCGCCGGCGGGGACGGTGCGCTCGCCCTTGGGGCCTACAATGCGGAACTTCGCGTCGAGAGCTACCAGTGCTGGCGCGGTATCGGACGGATGCACGATGAAACTGGGACCTCCGCCGAAGATGGCGTGGAACTGGTTTTCACCATTGAAGGAAAAACAGGTGTTGCCGCCCGCTTTGAAGCAGGGGAAGCCATTGCGGAAATACCAGCACCACGGGCGCTGGCAGACGTTCCCGGCGAGTGTTCCGGCGTTGCGGATTTGCGGCGTCGCCACGCTCCCGGCGGCTTCGGCCAGCACGGCGTAATCGCGGAGGATTAAAGGATGATGGCTCAGCGTGTCGAGCGTGATCAAGCCTCCGATTTGCACTGCGCCGTGTGCCTGAGTCACCTGATCCAAGCCCTTGATCGACTTCAAGTGGATCAGCATGTCGGGCGAGACAATTCGTTCTTTTACCATTCCCAGCAGGTCGCTGCCGCCGCCAGCGATCATCGCCTGGCGGCCGTTCGAGCGCGCCTGCTCGGCCAGCGTCACCGCCTGCCGAAGGTCGCGGGGATTTGCGTTGATCAAAGATTTCATGCGAATGCTCCTACCAGTCTGTCGCGCCGGATGGGAAGTTCTTTCATGCGATGGCCGGTGGCGTTGAAGATGGCGTTACCGATGGCAGCCACCGCCGGCAGCTTGCCCGCTTCTCCTATGCTCTTGGCACCGAAGGGGCCGAGGCCGTCGTCGGTTTCGATAAAAATTACTTCGATATCGGGAGCGTCCATGTGGGTCGCAACGCGCTGCCCGTAATAACCCGGCGTGAGCGCCTGTCCACTGCGCGGATCGTACATCAGCTCTTCGTGCAGTGCCATGCCGATTCCCATAGTTGCTGCACCTTTAATCTGGCCGGCCGCCGACAGCGGATTCATGATGCGCCCGCTGTCATGCACCGCCAGATACTTGGTGACCTTGACGTGGCCCACGGCGGTGTCGACTTCGACTTCGACAAAGTGGGCGGCGTAAGACGCACGCGTCTTGCCCCCAGGTACCGTGGGATTGGTATCGGCCGTGGCGGTGAGAATGTCATTACCCTTGGGCAAGCCTTTTTCGGCAATTTGCCGCTGCAGGTCGTGCGCGGCCTGGACCACCGCGTAGCCGGTCATGATGGTCGTACGGCTGCCGGATTCGCCCACTGAATACGGGCAGCGCTCGGTATCGCCCCACACTACTTCTACTTGCGATAGCGGAACGCCCAGCGCCTCGGCCGCGATCAGACCCATGGTGGTCTTCGCGCCACCGCCTACGTCCGTCACCCCCACATGAACTTTATAGCGGCCGCTCGAATCCACATCCATCACGGCTGCGCTGTGGCCCAATCCGGCACGGAAGGCCAGGAACGCGAAGCCCGCGCCGCGTTTTACCGGACCTGGGTCCGAGGCAGGCTTGGCACGCCAGCGCCTCTTCCACTCAAAGGCTTCCGACCCGCGGCGAATACACTCGTCGAGAGTGTAGTTGGTGTACGCGTTTTCGTCGTTGGCCTTGCGTGTCATGTTCTTCTTCACGAATTCCACCGGGTCCATACCCAGCTTGTAGGCGACGTCATCCATCATGGATTGGATGCCGAAGAAACCTTGTGGAAATTCCGGTCCGCGAAAGTTCGCACCGGTAGTTTTATTGGTGTAGACCGGATGCACCACGGCTTCGAGGTGCGGAACCTGGTACAGTTCGACTCCGCCGATGTTCCCGGAATTTTTCCGGTACGGACCCATCCCGCTGTAGCCGCGCAATTGCAGCGCCTGCAGGGTGCCATCGCCACTGACTCCTACCTTGTAATACTGCACGGTGGGCCAGCGGCCATGCATGCCGATGAAGTCCTCTTTACGTGAAAGCTCCAGCTTCACCGGGGCGCCGGCCTGCTTGGCCAGCAGCGCCGCGATTAAATCCGCGTCCTGATTCTGGTTCTTATTGCCGAAGTTGCCGCCCATGTACTGGCA
This sequence comes from Bryobacterales bacterium, assembly GCA_025350625.1. Taxonomy (GTDB): domain Bacteria; phylum Acidobacteriota; class Terriglobia; order Bryobacterales; family Bryobacteraceae; genus Palsa-187. Next base: position 5,256 of record JANXXL010000040.1, read on the forward strand.
GACCACGCGCACGTTCTCCCGGGGAATACCCAAATCCCGCGCCATGTCGGTGCGGCAGTTGGCGATGCCGCCGGTGGGGGTGTACATGGTGAGCTTTTCGCCTTCCCACACCGCGAGGCTGACGCGCGGCTCCATCTGGGCGTTGTGGACGAAGGTGGTGGTGTAGCGGTCCTCAAAAATTTTCTCGGAGTTGCGGAAACCCTCTTCGATATTGCCGCGCCGTTCGGTCATGGGCTTGGCTTGGTTCTTGACATCCAGCGATAAGTTTCCTTCGGGCCAGATCTGTACCGCGCCGGGCTTGAGCGCCTCTTCAGGTTCGAGTACGAAGGGAAGCACTTCGTAATCGACCGTAATATGCCGCAGAGCTTCTTCGGCGGTGTGCCGGTCAATGGCCGCGACCGCCGCCACTGGCTCGCCCGCATAGCGCACTGGATTATTGAAAGCGTAGCGGCGCTGCGTGGTGATTTTCTTCATCTCCTCGACGTATTGGCGGCCGCCGGCGATGGAGCCAGATCCCCAAACCACCTTGGCGTTCTCGTGCGTAATTACGGCTTTCACGCCGGGCATGGCCAACGCCTTCGAAGTATCGATAGAGCGGATGCGGGCGTGCGGATGCGGACTGCGCAGCACGCGAGCGTACAGCGTTCCGGCAGGAAGCTTGACATCGCTCGTGTAGGTGGCTTTGCCGGTCACGCGCTCAAGTGCATCGATACGCGTGGTCGAGCGGCCGAGGGTCTTGAGCGATTGCACGTTCTGGCCAGCGGCATTATCGATCATGATGGTCTTCGAGGCGGTGCCAGGAGTACCGGCGGACGCGAGCGTCGCTTCGACGTAGCGATTGTAGTTCGAGCAGCGGCAAATATTGCCAGCCATGCCGGCGCGCACCTGCTCCTCGGTCGCATGCGGATTCGCGGTGAGGACTGCTTTGGCGCTCATTAACTGGCCCGAGGTGCAGAAGCCGCATTGCGGTGCGTCGTGATCCATGAAGGATTGCTGCAGTGGGTCGAGCTTGCCGTTTTGCGCGAGCCCTTCCACAGTACGAATGGAATGCCCGTCCATCCACACCGCCAACTGGCTGCATGAATACATCGGCTTGCCATCGATGTGCACGGTGCAAGCGCCACATTCGCCGCGGTCGCAGCCGATTTTAGTGCCGGTAAGCCCCAGGTGATCGCGCAACAGCTCTACCAGGGTCCAGCGGTCATCAACTTCTACAGTGCGCGGGGCGCCATTGACGGTTAAGTGAATGGTAGAGCGCGCGCTAGAGAGGGCCTCTCCCGTAGGGGCCGCTTTTGCGGTGGGACTTTGCGCGTTGAGCGCAGGCACGGCTGTCGCCGCGACCAGTGCGGCTCCGGTACCCTCAATAAACTGGCGGCGGGAAAGGGGTTTCTTGTTTTTCGACTTGCTCATGGCACCGTCCTTGCGGAAACGTCCGGAAACATCTAAATCTTGACACATTCCGGCGGAAGAGCAAAGTGCAGGTCGGCCAGTTCAGGATGCTCGAATTGCTCGGACCCGGGACGAACCAGCGCCATCACTTCATGGCCGCGCTGCGCCAGAATCGGAATCAAACGGCTGCCGATGTAGCCGGTGCCTCCCGTAACAAAAACGCGCTGACTCAATATGCCTCCGAGAAAAGTGCCTGGACGGAAGCACTACCTAGATAATCCGGTGCCCAAACGAGTTTTATTCCTGGCCTTTGCCGCTGTCGCGTTCAGCCAGCCCCCCCGGCGGGGGTCGATCCGGCGTACGCAGAACTAGACAAAGCTTATCAAGCGCTGAGGGTCAAGGAATATGAGCGGGCCATTGCCGGCTTTGAACGCGCCATCACGCTCGCGCCGGACCGGCCTTCGGTGCGTAAGGACCTGGCCTATACGCTGCTGAAGGTGGGCGAAACGACGGCCGCGCGCGATCAATTCGCCGAGGCCATGCGCCTCGATCCGGGCGACGATCAGGTGGCGCTCGAATACGCATTCCTGTGCTACGAAACCCACCAGGAGGCGACGGCGCGGCGGGTCTTTGACCGCTACCGCGAATCGAGCGCCACCGCCGCGCAGGCGTTTGAGAATATCGACCGGCCGCTGCGCGAGGGGATCGAGCGCTGGGAGCAGGCGCTCAAGGTTTCACCCGGCAATTTCAGTGGTCATCAGGAACTGGCGCGATTAGCCGAGCAGCGCGACGAACTTCCGCTCGCGGCCGAACATTATGAACGGGCTTGGCGGCTGCGCCCGGACCATCGCGAGTTGCTGCTCGACCTGGGACGGGTCTGGAAGCAAGTCGACCGCTCCGAAGACGCGGGCGCGGCCTTGCTCGCGGCCTCGCGCGCCTCCGAGGCAAGGGTGGCCGAACAAGCGCGGGCGCTGCTGCCGGCGCGCTATCCATATGTTTATGAGTTCGAGAGGGCGCTGGTGCTCGATCCATCGAACATCGAATTGCGCCGTGAGCTGGCCTATCTGCAACTTCAGATGGAGCGGAAGACCGAGGCGGAAGCGCAGCTTTCGGGCGTGGTCGAACGCGTCCCCGAGGATCTGACAGCGCTCGCGCAGTTAGGGCTGTTGAAGCTGGCGCGTGGCGATGAGACCGGCGCCAGGGCGCTCCTCAATCGCGTTCTCGAGGGCGGCGACGAAGAACTGGCGGACCGCGTGCGCAGCGCCTTGCGGCTGCCATCGGCGTTGCGCGGACGACCCGACGAGGCGCGCGCGACGGACTTGAATCAGGCAAAGGAACTGGCGTTTAAGAGTCTCGAAAAGGGCTATCTTCAGGATGCGCTCCGCTATCTGACCATCGCGCATGAAAACGATCCCGTGGATTTCGACGTGATGCTAAAACTGGGTTGGGCCAACAACCTTTTAAAAGACGACCGCGACGCAGTGAAGTGGTTCAACCTGGCGCGCAAGAGTCCGGACCGGAAGACCGCGGCTGAGGCGGCAGGGGCTTCCCGTAACCTGACGCCTGGGTTGCAGCGGCTTCGCACTACCGTGTGGGTATTTCCTACCTTCTCATCGCGCTGGCACGATTTGTTCGCTTACGCGCAGGCCAAGACGGAGCTGAATCTGAATGGGTGGCCAGTGCGGCCCTATGCATCGCTCCGGTTTGTAGGCGATACGCATGGGGCGGTGGGGCCGGGGCTGGGGTTTGCGCCGCAATATCTTTCCGAGGGCGCGGCCATCGCGGCACTTGGGATCGCGACGCGAACCTGGCGGGGCGCTACAGGATGGTTCGAGGCGGGCGAGGAATTGCGCTATCGACCGACGGCTAACGATCCCAGCCGGGCTTCACCGGATTACCGGGGTGGTTTGTCCTATGCCAAAGGTTTCGGGCACCTCTTGACCGGGGGGTCCCACGGCATGTTCGCGGAGACGAACGATGACGCCGTCTATGTGCGCCGCTTCGAGAAAGACACCTTGTTCTATTCGCAGAACCGCACCGGATACACGCTCCGGCAACGGGAAACCGGCTTAGGCGGATTGCACGCGCAGCTTTATTGGAACTGGAACGTGACTACGGACACGCAGCGCCTGTATTGGGCGAATTATGTCGAAACCGGTCCTGGCATGCGCTTTCGCTGGAGAGGGCGAGCGGCGCCGCTGCTGTTTTCGGTGAATTTCCTTCGAGGCGCGTACCTGGTGAACGCGGGGAATCCGCGCGGGCCGAATTTCAACGATGTGCGGGTCGGAGTCTGGTATGCGTTTTCACGTTAGTTGCTTCTTCATCGTCTGCGCAATGGCATTGCAGGCGGAAAATGTCCAGCCGCGCTTGGCATTCCACGTCATGGGTGACGAACCGGGCGGGTGGCCGGAATTGCTATCGTCGCTTGGCTTGACCAATGGAACGGGCGGCGGCGCCAGCGTAATCGTAGCTCCGCATGGTGTCGGCTTGCCACCAGCCGAGTGGGCGGCGCGGGTGGAACGGGGCGCGATCCTGGTATTAGAGGGCGAGTCGCCGCTCGCCGCCGCTTTCGGGTTCCATGCGGGCGTCCAGCCGCATCTGTCGGTACGCAGCGTGGAGGACCTGCGGGCGCCGGATCTCGCAATCGTATGGGAAAAGGCGCTCGACGTGGCGGTATTTGACATCCCCGCCGAGGCCCATGTGTTCGCTCGGGAGCGCTGGCAAAAGGCGCCGCTCCTCGCCGGTTTTCGCAAGGGCGCGGGGGCGGTGCTGTGGGTGGCTGCGCCGCCGGGTCCGCACGGGTACGAACGATTCCCCTATTTGCCGCAGGCCTTGCTCGACCTGGGACTGCAACCGCCTTTTCGATCGACACGCCTGTGGGCTTTTTTCGATTCGGCCTATCGTGCGCGCGTCGATGTGGATTATTTCGCCCAGCGCTGGCGTGCGGCCGGAATCGGCGCGCTGCACGTTGCTGCCTGGCATTTCTGGGAGCGCGATCCGCAGGGCGACGAATATCTGCGGCTTCTGATCGACGCCTGTCACCGCAACGCCATCCAGGTTTATGCGTGGCTCGAACTGCCGCACGTCAGTGAGATTTTCTGGGACCAGCATCCCGAGTGGCGCGAGAAAACCGCTTTGCTGCAGGACGCACAGTTGGACTGGCGCAAGCTGGTGAATTTGACGAATCGTGACGCCTTCGCGGCTGTCGCGGCCGGAGCTCGCGACCTGCTCACGCGCTTTGACTGGGATGGCGTGAACCTTGCGGAGCTGTATTTTGAGTCGATCGAAGGGCATGAGAATCCCGCCCGGTTCACGCCTTTGAACGACGACGTGCGCAAGGAGTTTCAACAGGCCGACGGGTTCGATCCCTTAGAGTTGTTCGATGCGAAATCGCCGCGGCACTGGCAGAAGAACGCTCCTGGGCTGGCGCGCTTCTTGGACTTCCGCGCTCTTCTCGCCCAGCGCCAACAGACCGAATGGATCGCACAGATCGAAGAAATTCGCCGCTTGAAGCCGCAACTGGACTTGACGCTCACGCATATCGACGATCGCTTCGATACCAGCATGCGCGAAAAACTGGGTGCAGACGCAGCGCGCGTATTACCTCTGCTGGCGCAGCACGATTTTACGTTTCTCATTGAGGACCCGGCGACCATCTGGAACCTGGGACCGCAACGTTATCCGCAAATAGCGGCTCGCTATGCGCCCATCACGCCGGCGCAAGAGAAACTGGCGATCGATGTCAATATCGTTGAGCGGTACCAGGATGTTTATCCCACCAAACAGCAGACCGGCGCCGAGCTGTTTCAACTGGTGCACACTGCGGCCAATTCTTTCCCGCGCGTGGCGCTGTACTTTGAAGCATCAATCGCGCGGCATGACCTGCCCTGGCTGGCGTCGGCGGCAGCGGCAGTGGACCGCGCGGTAAACGCCAACGGCAAACTGGTGGTGGAGTCGCGGCGAGGCGTGGGCGTGCCCTGGAAAGGACCCGCGACGGTCGACGGAAAGCCGTGGCCCTTCGCGAGCGATTCGGTGGTGTGGCTCATGCCCGGTGGCCACACCATTGAATCCACGACAGCCCCGCTGTCACTGCGGGTTCTTGATTTTAACGGGGACCTAAAGGCGGCCGCCAGTACCGCGTCGGGCATCCAGTTTGCTTATCAAAGCAACGCGCGCGCGATGGCGCTGCTCGAGCGCGCACCTGCCAAGCTTCAAATCGACGGCGTTGAACGCACACCCGACATGGCCGGGAAAGTGCTTTTATTGCCGCGAGGACAGCACTACGTCACATTGAGCTCCGACAAAGCCAGTGGGGTAGATTAGGCTTCAACGATAGCCCGTGCATGCTCGAAAACTTCGCGCAGCATCTCCGCGGTCAGTTTGCCGGTTGAGGTATTCTGCTGGCTCGGGTGATACGAAGCCAACAGAACCGCTGCGCCGGGAATTTCGTGCCGCACATTGTGTCCGAACACAAACGCCGCGCGAGAGCGGATAATGCCCCGGTCGCGCAGGATACCCAGATAAGCATCGAAGGCGAGCTTTCCTAGCGCCACCACGCATTTTAGATTCTTTAGGAGCGTTAGTTCGCGTTCCAGATACCGGCGGCAGGTCTGAAACTCTTCCGGTGTCGGCTTGTTATCTGGGGGCGCGCAGCGGACGGCAGCGGTGATGTAGGCATCCGTTAATTTCAGGCCGTCGTCGCGGGCATGGCTGCCGGGTTGGGAGGCAAATCCGGTCTCGTAAAGTGCGCGGTAGAGAAAGTCGCCCGAGCGGTCGCCCGTGAACATACGTCCGGTCCGGTTGCCGCCGTGGGCGGCGGGTGCGAGACCGACGATGAGCAGCCGCGCGCACGGATCGCCAAAAGGAGGCACCGGCTTTCCCCAATAATCCCAATCGCGATATGCCCGGCGCTTTTGTTCGGCCATGTTGCGGCGGTGGGCCACCAAGCGGGGACAATCGGAGCACGCCACTACCTCCTCCGCCAGAATCTGCAACGCGCTTTCAGGCATCGGTCAGCTTATGATAGAGCGCCGCGAGTTCGGACAATCCAATTTGTTCGGCGCGGAGACGCGCCTCCGCCAAAGCGTCTATTTTTTGAAGACCATACACCGCGCCCAAGTTATTTCGCAGCGTTTTGCGCTTGTGGCGAAAACAGTGCTTCGCGAATTTCAGAAATGCAGGCACATCCGTGAGGCCCAACTCCGCCGCGGAATCGCGTGGGGTGAGGCGCACAACGGCGCTATCCACTTTGGGCTGTGGCCGGAACGCCTCGCGCCCCACCGGGAACAGGATTTCCGCGCGGGCGTGGGTCTGCACCAGCACGCTCAGATAGCCGAAATCGCGGCTGCCTGGCCCGGCGGCGATGCGCTCGGCTACCTCAGCCTGCACCAGGAATACGGCGCGCTGCCAAGCGCCATTTAAACCAAAGACCCGCTCCAGAATCGGCGATGTGATGTAGTAAGGAAGATTTCCTGCGATCACGGGGTTGCTGGCGGCGGCGGAAAAATCGGTGGTAAGCACGTCGCCTTCGATCAGTTCCAGGCGGCCCGCATCGATCGCCTCCCGAAATTTCTGGCGCAGATAATGAACTAAAACGGCGTCGACTTCGATGGCCAGGACGCGATCGGCTCTCTCCAGCAGAGGCGCGGTCAGGGCGCCCCGGCCGGCGCCGATTTCGATTACGGAACTGGTGGTGTGTTCGCCGCAGGCGGCTTCCGCGATGCTATCCAGAATCGATTTGCGGGCGAGGAAGTGCTGCCCGAAGCGGCGCCCCAGGATTACCCTCTCACATCGATACGGCTCGAACGGAACCACAGCCGCATCTTCGCAACCATCGGCTGGCCGAAGGTAGTAGCCGGAGTGAAATTAGAGAAGACTAAGGCGTTTTCGAGCCGTCTCCGCATCTGTGGATTCGCCACTACGCTCGACCCCGCCACCACCGCATAATCCAGCATGCGGCCTTGCTCATCCACCACTACGTCCACTACTACATCGGTATCGCCCACACTGAAGGGTGCAATACTTTTCACGGAAACCGGAGTGCTCAAAACCGTGGGCACGTCCGCAGCGCCGCGCGTCAGCAGCGGGTAGGCCGGCACTACAAACATGCTGAACAAAACCAAAGTGGAACAAACGCCGCCTGCAAAAGGCAGGGCTACCGAGCGGACCACGTTGTCGAAGAATAATTGGGTACGGTCCTCCCAGGATTTCCAAATCGTCCCGAAATCCCGCCGCTCGAGTTGGCGCTGCCGCTCGCGCGAAGCCAGCACCAGCAACGACGTCCGCAGTTGTGCCGGAGGGACCTTGACGGAAAGACTCCGCAGCGATTCCCCAACGGAGTCAGAATTTCGCAGATTGCCGGGATGGTATCTCATTCGGCACCTACCGTCATCGGGTTCCACGCAGGACGCACATTGTCCCGGCTAAGGCGTTCCGTCAAGCGCTGCCGGAGCGCTTCTCTTCCGCGCAAGATTCGCGATTTCACCGTTCCCAGCGAAGTGTCGAGGATGTCGGCAATCTCTTCGTAACTCAAACCTTCTATCTCTCTTAGCACGAGAGCCGCGCGATAGTGCGGGTTGACCTCGGCAAGGGCTGCCTCAATCAAGGCCTCCCGCTCATGATCGATCGCGACCTCCATGGGCGACCGGGCAGGATCGGGCAGCCAGTCGAGGTAGCCGTGCGCGTCCCCTTCGGTCGCCTCCAGCATGATTTCCTGGCTGCGAGGGCGGCCAAACCAGCGCTTGTGATTGCGCGATTCATTCACCGCGATGCGGTAAATCCAGGTCTTCAAGGAGCTTTGCCCCCGGAACGATTGTACGTTCCGGAACACTTTGAGAAATACTTCCTGCACCACGTCGGGAGCGGCGTCCGGGTCATTCGTCAGACGGCTGACCAAGTTATATATAGGATGCTCAAAGCGCGAGATGAGCGTTTCATAAGCGGCTTCCTCACCGGCGCGCAGACCTGCAACCAAAGACTGCTCTTCCTCTACGCCGGTCGCAACCGGCGCCTTCGGTGCATCGAACTGGAAACCAATTGCCGTGTGAGCCACAAGCGTTCCGCCCATCCAGTGTACCGCCTTCAACCATTACCGTAGACACCGCTATCGAGCCGAAGGTTCCCGTAAACCGAATCATCGCCCGAAGTGGGGGAACAGGCCACCTTAATGCGGCGTTCTAAGTCTTTTGATACAATTAGTTATAGAGCTCATGCTCCGAAAGAAGGTCCCCGTTTTTTATGGCCAGCAAACCCGCCTTCGCGCAGAGTGCGCAGGTCGACCATCCCAAGTTCGGTTTGGGCAGCGTCCTCTCCTGTAATGACGAATACATTGTGATCAAGTTCGATGACCACGGAGAAAAGAAATTCGTGCTCTCTATGGTATTGCCGAATCTCAAGAAAAGCGACCGCGTGCCGCCCGCCGAGAAACGCCGCAGTTCCAAAAAGAAGGTTGCGGCGGCACCGGCAGCTGCCAAATAGCCCATCGCGCCCACGGCATTTTCCCGACCGCTACCGGATAGCGTTCTTGGCTCTTCGCATTAACCGTTCATCCGCTTTTCCAGCCTTTCGTCGGAAAGGAACGGCGGAAAACTGGTTTCTTCCTTAGTGTGGACTCGAAGGGAGATTCTAAATGAACCAAATTCTGAAAAGTGGTATTTCCGTGATTGGCTTGGGCCTAGTATTCCTGGGCTTGACCGCCGCAGAGGAACGTTTCGACCTGCGGGTTCGCACCGACTTTTTCGCCGGATTCGCCGGGGACCAGCAGGCGCTCGACCGCGCCATGAAACTCTGCGAGGAAGAACTCGCGCGCAATCCGGCCAATGCCGAGGCGCTTGTCTGGCACGGTTCTGGCGTGTTTTTTCAAAGCGGCCAGTTTTTCAAGGCCGGCGACCGGGCTAAGGGCGGCGAGTACCGGCAACGCGGCCTCGCCGAGATGGATCGAGCAGTTCAGATCGCGCCGGATAATCTGGGGGTCCGCATCCCTCGCGGCGCCGAGCTGCTCACGGCGTCCCGCTACCTGCCGAATCCGGAAATGGCGCGTCCGCTGATCGAGACCGGGCTCGCCGACTTCGAGCATACGCTGGAAATTCAGAAGCTGTATTTCGATAAACTCGGCACGCATCAGCGCGGCGAACTGCTAATCGGGCTGGCCGACGGCTATGCTCGCCTGGGAAAAGATGAACAGGCCACGCTTTACTTTGAGCGTATTCGCGCCGCTCTGCCCGGCACGCCCTACGCTGCCAATGCCGATAAATGGCTGGCCACAAAATCCCTGACGCCGCGCGAGAGTGGCTGCATCGGATGCCACGTTGCAAAATAAGAGCAAGCCATGAACGCGACTCTTTGTCCGTATAACCTGAAAAATTTCGCGATCCAATTGGCTGTGAACTGTGTTGCCGGCTCCATCCCCGCTGCATTCCTGTTGATGGTCGACGGCAGCCTTAGCCGCGCAGTGTTGCTGAAGAGCCTGATGATCGGCATTATTTTTTCAAACGCCATCGGGTTTCCCGCCCGCTTTTTGATCCCGCGTTTGTATCCTCGAATCGCCCGCCGCGGCGCCGCCAGGGAATGGGCCTCCGTCACTCTGGTCTTGATTGCTCTGGCCATCGCCGGCTGTCTGGTGGGCACGGCGGCGATCGCGGCCATCGGCATCTTTCCCTGGTCCAAATATTGGATCGCCGCTCGCGGCAATTTGGCGCTGTGCATCTTCATCACGCTGGCGTCCGGATTGGTGCTCACGGCGTTCAGCCGGATGCGAGGGCGCCTCCATCAGCAAGAGATGGAGCGCCAGCGTGCTTTGAACCTCGCTACCGAGGCGCAGCTGGCATCGCTGGAATCGCGTATTCACCCGCATTTCCTGTTCAACACATTGAACTCGATTTCCGCTCTGATCCCGGTCGACCCCGAGCGCGCCGAGCGGCTCATGGAGCGTATGGCGGCGCTGCTGCGTTTTTCGCTCGACGCGCACTCGCACGGACTGGTTCCGCTCGACCAGGAAATGAAGATCGTGCGCGATTATCTCGAGATCGAGCAGGCGCGCCTGGGCTCCCGGCTGCGCTATCAAGTGGATACTCCCGGCGACTCCGGGGAACTGCGGGTGCCGCCACTGGCGATTCAAACGTTGGTCGAAAACAGCATCAAGTTCGCGGTAGCGCCGGACCGGCAAGGAGGTGAAATCCGCGTGCTCGCGCAGCAGAGTGAAGGCCGTCTCCAGATTGAGGTTTCAGATACCGGCCCAGGCTTTTCGCTCGAATCCGCGCCGCCCGGCCATGGTCTCGACAACCTTCGCAACCGCCTGGCTATATTGTTTGGCGATGCGGCGCGTCTAGAGGTCACCCGGGCGCGACGGCTGGACCATTGTTCGCGTCGTGCTTGCTGCAAGACCTGTATGATCAAAACCTTCATCGTCGACGACGAGCCGCTGGCGCTGGAGCGTCTGCGGCGCATGCTGCAAGCGACTGGCCGCGTCGAGATCGCCGGCGCTTTCACGGATCCGGTGGAAGCGGTGGAACAAATTCGCTGGTCCAAGCCGGAGCTTCTTTTCCTCGATATACACATGCCGGAACTGACCGGCTTTGAATTGCTAGCGGAACTGGAACTGCAGCCGCTGGTGGTTTTCACAACCGCCTACGACCGGCACGCGCTCGAAGCGTTTCAAGTGAACTCGATCGATTACCTGCTCAAGCCCATCGAGCCGGCTCATTTGGAACGCGCCCTCGCCAAGGCCGAGCGGCTCGCCGGTCAAAATGGTCAAGGCGGGGAGCCTGGCGTGCCCCCGGACCTGCGAGCGCTACTCGCGCAATTGGGAGCGAAACACACCACCACACCTTGGCTGGAGCGAATCGCCTCGCGCACCGGCGACAAGCTGGAGCTGGTAGATCTCTCGCGGGTCACCCATTTCTATGCCGGCGATAAACTCACCTACGCTGCCACCGCGGATCGCCATTATGTGGTCGATCCCAGCATCGCCGACCTCGAAAGCAAGCTCAATCCCGCGCGCTTCGTGCGGATTCACCGGGCCACGATATTGAATCTGGATCACCTGCGCGAACTGCATACGTGGTTCGGAGGAAAAATGGTCGCCCGGCTGAATGACGCGAAGAAGACTGAACTCGCCGTCTCGCGCGATCGGGTGCGCGCTCTCAAAGAACGCTTGGGAGTGTAAATGAACACGATGGGCACGAATACTCACCCCTTGACGGCGCCAGAAATTGGGAGACAATGGAATCCCCTATGCGCTGCCTGGTCTGCGATGCCCTCCATCGTGAACAAAGCCTCATGAACCAGATTGAAGCGGCTAGCGTCATCGAGCAGCGCTATAGAATGATCATTCCGTTGCAGGCGGCGAACGCCGCTCGGAATCAGGATCACGATCGGGATCTTCAGGAAATTGTGCTCTTCAGCAGAAAGCGCCAGGCGAAGATTGCGTTCCACCTGCAACGGCATCAGGATCGGGAACACGCGGCGTAGGGCGCCCGGCGCGAGCAAGCCTTCGAGTGCGGCGCTTCGCCAACCCGCTAGAATATAAGTTATGCACCGTTTCCTGCTGCATAACGATGAGATCTGCGATGCATCCGAACGCGATCTTTCACCCGGGCAGGTGGGGTTGCTTTCGGGTTGGGGCGTTTTCTCCACGTTGCGCGTTTACGATGGCGTAATGTTCGCCTTCGAGCGCCATTGGGAGCGCATGCAGCGCGATGCGGCCCGGATTCGGGTCCCCTTTCCCACGCAGCCCGAATGGCTGGAATCGCGGCTCAACCGCCTGATCGAAGCCAATCAGGTTTCCGGACAACCTTTGAATGCCACGCTGCGGGTAGTGGTGGTCCGCAATCGCGGCGGACTTTACGAAGGGCCGGGTATCACTCGCGATTTCGACCTGATTGCCTTCACCGTCGACATGGTGCGCTGGCCGGAAACCGTGAAACTCGCGGTGGCTGCCAACGCCCGCCATGCGGCCAACGAGTTTGCGGGAACCAAATACATCGCCTGGGCAGAGAATCTGACCCGTTACGAACGGGCTCGCGAGCAAGGTCTGGATGAAGTGATCCTGCTCAACGAACGCGGCGAGGTTGCCGAGTGCACCTCCGCCAATATATTCGTGGTGGATGATGGTGGGCGCGTGTGGACGCCGCCGCTCTCCTCGGGTTGCCTGGCCGGCGTCACTCGTGCGGTGCTGCTTGAAGAAATCGGGGAAGGGGAATTCCCTATTCGTGAAAAGGCTCTGCTGCTCGAAGACCTGGTTTCCGCAGAAGAGGTATTCATCACTTCCACCACGCGCGAACTGCTCCCTGTCGCGAGCGTCGAAGGCCTGCGTATTCAAGCGGGGCGCGCGCGCTGCGACCATTTACGGCAAGCCTTTTCGGCGCGCGTCCAGCACTCCCTTAAGCTGCACCGGAATCCGGTCTATAATTGACACAGGTTTTTGCGGATGCAACTGGAATGTCCTAAATGCGGTTCGCGTGACGCTCGGGTTGCGCACCGCCGCACCCTGGGAGAATTGCTGAAAGGAATCGTCGGCATTTATCCTTTGCGCTGCCGCCGCTGTAAGACCCGCTGGACCACTAGCACGTGGGAAGGCGCGGCCTGGAAATATGCGCGCTGCCCGCGGTGTTATCGCCAGGAGCTCTCCACCTGGAGCGAGCAACATTACACTCCGCCCCGCTGGACCCGTATGGAATTGCGCTTAGGCGCGACTCCCTATCGCTGCGCCGCCTGCCGCTGCAACTTTGCCAGCTTTAAAAAATGCAAGGAAAAATTCGCCTGGCGGCACCGGGAACGCCCTCACACTCCGGAAGAAATTGAATCCGATTCTCCGCTTAAGAGTTGAAGGCAGGACGCCGCGAAATTAGCGGGTGCGGACACACCCCGGCAGGCACAACCAGAATAGGAAGACTGTAGCGGGGCGTTGCGCGAACGCGGGACGCGCAAAAATGGTTCCAAGTGACCCGTTGGATTGCTCGCTCCCCGACCGGCATGCACGGCCTGAACATGGCATCCGGATCGGATGTGACGTAGGCCCTTTGCTCCCCACAGCCGGTTTTATTCAGCTGCGGATCGTAGCTCTGGTGCGCGTCCGCTCTCCGTTCCGGTAGAAGCTTGCTTCTCGATGCGGCCTTTCCCTCTCCTGCAGCGAAAGTCTGCCTTGCGGCAAATCCCCGCGGCCGGGTCGACGTTCCTGGCCTACATCTTCAAAGCCATTTCTAAAATCTCGATTGGCCCGTTCGGCTTCCCGCTCCCGGCCTCGCCTGGCTTTTTGTCGCCTGACAGGGTCGATCATTGCGAGTCGCCCGTTGCCAACTGAAGATTCTAGAACTCTCCGTCTGTCTTCGGGCCTCCGCTCCCTATCAGGACCTCTCGATCCTTCCAGATCCTAGCGCTCTGCCCGACTTCAGCCGAAGAAACTTACCATAGCAAGTTGCCCGATCTGCCTTCGCTCCCCGCCGCGTTGCAATAGTTTTGACGTACCACGCGCGACGGATCAACGTTCCAGCTCCGCTACTTCCCGCTTGGCTCGCTGTCCTTCGAACCTCTTGGAACCACAGCCATCATGCACCCCAGCGAACTTTTCGTCAAGCTAAAATCTTAGCTTTCCTCAATAAATATTTGCCGCGTTTTCAGTACTGTGCGGGCGATTCAAGGTGAACAAGTTGTGGATAAAACAGAAAGGGAAGGGCTTGTTTAGGCCGGGTTCAGCTAGCGGGGCCCGTCTGACAAGCGGAGGATCATTCCGGTATCCGTGGCGGCCCATAAATGACCAGCGTCGGGACCCGCCAGCAGCACCGATTGCGCTACCGCGCGGTAATCCACTGGCATCTCCACCCAGTCTTTTAGATCTGTGCTGGTAAGCATTCTGACCTTGCCGGGAATGGGAGCGGAACGCAGGCGGCCGGGTGGCTCTACCGACGCTAGAAACGCCCTGCCGTCCGCAAAAATCGTGGCATCTGTTACCCCGCGCTCTTTCTGCTTGAACACGCTTTCGCTCTTGCCGGTAGTCAGATCCAGACGGTAAACTTCTCCGGGCCATTCGAAGGAATCGGCGTAGCCGAAAACCGCCAGTCCAATCTCGCCGGCAAGTTTCAGGCTGACAACCGAGCCCAGCAGGGGGGCGGTTCCGGATCTCCACATGGCCCCGCCATCGCGCGTGTCTAATTCGATCGCAAGCCGCGGCTGCTGGCGCTGGGCAAGTGCGCGTTCGGGAAACATCCAGTCCGGCAAGTCTTGGTCGGACTTTACACCCGCGCGCGGAGGCGTGTAAGCCCCAAAGATCACGCCACGCTTAGCATCTGTGAATGCTATATGCGAATAGGCGCTGAACGCAGGATTAGCACTGGGCTTGGCCGCTTCGGCCACCGGCTTCCATGTCCGGCCGCCGTCGCCGGTTTCAAAAACCGACTTCTGCAAGCCTACGGCATACCCGTGCTGCGCGTCGAGGAACCATACGCGCAAAATAAGCCCGGTGTGCGGCGCGTTGGCCAGCTTTCTGTCGGGCTTGAGCTGATCGCTGAGGCGCATCCAACTGCGTCCGCCTTCGTTCGTGAACCACAAGGCGTCGCTCGTGACCAGCCACCCGGTCGATTCGTCAAGGAAGAACAGCGAGCGAGGGAACTCTTTGAGCGGCGCCAAAGACCAGTGATCGCCGCCATCGCTAGTCGTAAGGGCGGTAAATTGCGGTTTGCGTCCTTCACGGTCTATGATCGCGCCTACAGCGATCCCGCGAGTGGCGGAAGGGAATGCGAGATCGGTAATTCGAAGATCCTTGCCGTCCTGATCGTAGAAATATTGCAGAGTCCATTTAGCGAGCCCGCTCTGAGCTTGTCCGAAAGCGGCGGGAAGCAACGCGGCCGCGAGCAACCACCGCAGCATAGGAATCAGCGGCGCGGTGCGGAACCAGCAGGAGTCATGACCAGCTCGAGCAAATCCGTCTCAGCCAGTTTTGCGGGATCTAACGAAGCGAGCGCCGCCAGGCAACCGATCTGTTCGCCTACGGTGGTGAGCAGCTCCATCTCGCCGCCCGAGTGCGGATGCGGGTCCCGATGCTGCACATTGATGACGCCGGCGACCCGGCCGCGCACCAGCACGGGAGCCGAAAGAAACGCTTCGTAGGTATCTTCCGGCAGGTCTCTGAACAATTTAAACCGGGGATCGGCGTAGGCTTCGCGCGATATCGAAAGCAGGCGCCGTTCGCGCGCTACCCAGCCCGTGAGACCCTCGCCCAATTTCAAGCGCACGTGACCGATGGTGTCTGGCTGCGGGTTGTTGGAGGCGCACAATACCAGTTCCTTATCGTGGAGCAGGTAGAGCAGGCACGAGTCCGAATGCATGAACTCAACCACCAGCGACACTACGCTTTCGAGCGCCTTCGCGAGCCCGACGTCGCGAACCATGTAGCGGCTGATCTTTTGCAGAAGTCTAAGTTGCAGCTCGGTGCTGGCGAGCTGAGATTCCAATTCTTTTATCCGGGACACCGGCTATATTATGGCAGAAACTTAATGTTACGGGAATGTGGGTTTCCTAAGTTATTGAACCCCTGCCAGTTGGCACCCTAATTTAAATCCGCCCAACGGGATTCCGCGTATATCCTAGTAGAAGCGTGCGCATGCTGTTCAAGTTACTACCCGCAGGACTCGCCTTGGGGATGCTCCAGGTTGTCCTGCGTATGGCCGAAGACCCGAACCTGGTCCGCCGCCTGAAGGCCCACGAACCCAAGGCAATGAACGATCTTTACGATCGCTACGGGCGCATGGCGTATTCGCTGATTTACCGCATTGTACGTAATTCCTCCACCGCCGAGGATTTAGTGCAGGAAACCTTCCTCCGCGTATGGAACCGGGTGCAATCTTTCGACGCGGAGCGGGGAGCGTTGGGCGCGTGGATTCTCACCGTCGCGCGCAATCGCGCGATCGACTATCTGCGCTCCGTGGATGGCCGCATGGAAGCCAGCGCCATTGAACTGGATCACCTGGAAAGGCCGGGACTATTTGCAAAACTGGACGCAACGGCGCTTGCCATCGACCGCGTGCGGCGCCTGAAGAGCGCGTTCGAAAAACTCACGCCTGCTCAGCGGCAGGTCATCGAACTGGCGTATTACGAAGGCATGTCGCAGACCGAAATGGCGGAACGTCTCAAGCAGCCGCTCGGCACGGTAAAAACCTGGACCCGAAGCGCCCTGAAGATTTTGCGGGACGAGCTGGCTGAGGTAGCGATTGCATGAATTGCCAGGAATTACAAGAAATGTTTGAGCTCTACGCGCTGGGAGTGCTCGAACCCGCGGAAAAAGCGGAGATCGACGCCCACCTGGCGCGGGGTTGCGAGAACTGCCAGGGGTCGCTCGCCAACGCTCTCGCGCTGAATGCCGGGGTATTCAGTTTCGTACCGGAAATGTCCCCTCCCCGGCGTCTGAAACGCCGATTGTTGTCTTCGGTCGGGGTGCATTATCCAAGTTGGGCATGGGTGTGGGCTTTCAGCGCTGCGTGTTTACTGCTGATCGCATTGTGGCTGGGGGGTCAAGAGCGGCAGCGCACTGCGCAGCTCGCCGACGCGCGGCGCGCGCTCCTCGACGTGAATGGAGAACGCGACCGCTTGACGCAGGCTCTCCAGTTTCTCTCCGATCCGCAAACCGTGCCCGCCAGCTTCGGCCGGGGACAGACCACGCCCCCGCGCGGCTACGTGTTCCTGCACCCGCAAATGGGCGTTTTGTTGATCGCATCCAACCTGCCGCCCGCGGGCGAGGGCAAGACCTATGAGATGTGGGTGATTCCCAAAGGCGGCGCGCCACGGCCCGCGGGCTTATTCCAATCCGACGGGATGCGGGCGCTTTACATCCTGAATGGACCGGTGGATGTGTCGATGATCGGCACGGTAGCGGTGACTCGCGAACCGGCGGCGGGGTCGGCCACTCCTACCATTCCTATCTTGATTGCGGCCCCCGTCGGAACTTAGTCGCGCTGCCTCAGTTTGAAGATCCGCAGAGCGCCTGGATTGCGGCGCGGAGTTTCTCGTCCGGCCAACGGTCGATCTCAGAAGGAAGTGGATGTTCTAGAAACGCCTCTATCTGGCGGGACGAGGAATCAACGCGAAAGCGGATCGTTCCGTTGGGTTCTTGATCGAAAACAACGGTCGAGCCGGGACATCTATCTTCTAAGATTTTCAGGAAGCGAGCCTTGCGTTCCATGTCGTGATTTTATCGCTCCCAGCGAAGCTCGGTCACGCGTCCGCTAAAATCGTTATAGACTCCTCCGCGAAATGATTCAACTCCAAGGCGCCGGCAAACGGTTCGGCCATAAGCTCCTGTTCGAAGATTGCGACTGGCTGATCACGCCGCGCGAACGCACCGGCCTTGTAGGCGGCAACGGCACCGGCAAATCCACGCTGCTCAAGATTCTGTGCGGGATCGAGACGCTCGATTACGGGTCGGTCAGCTTCACCAAGGGCATGTCGATCGGCTATCTGCCGCAAGATGGACTGACTCTTAGCGGGCGCACCGTGTTTGCGGAGGCGATGACGGTGTTCGATCAGCTCCGGCAGATGGAGAAAGAACTCGAAGAGCTGCACCATAGCCTGGGTGAACTCGACCCCACAAGCCCCGAATACGCCGCGGCGGCGGAACGCGCCCATCATATAGACAGCGAATTCAGGAATCGCGATGGCTACGCAATCGAGGCGCAGGTCGGTACCGTGCTTGACGGCCTGGGGTTCCGCAAAGAGGACTGGGAGCGTCGCACCGAAGAATTTTCGGGTGGCTGGCAAATGCGTCTGGCGCTGGCGAAACTGCTGCTCGAAAAGCCTAGCCTGCTCTTGCTCGATGAACCTACCAATCACCTGGATCTCGAAGCGCGCAACTGGCTGGAATCGTATCTGACTAACTATCCGGGCGCATACTTACTGATCTCGCACGACCGCTACTTCCTGGATGTTACGGTCAACCGGACGGTCGAAATCTGGAACAAGCGAGTGCAATTCTATAGCGGCAACTACGATTCGTATCTGCGCCAGAAAACCGAGCGCCGCGATCAGTTGACGGCGTCGTACCGGAATCAGCGCGAGCGCATCGAGCAACTGGAAGCCTTCATCAACCGCTTTCGCGCGCAGGCGACCAAGGCCAAGCAGGTACAGTCGCGTATCAAAGAGCTGGACAAGATTGAGCGCATCGAGATTCCGCCCGAGGAGCAGACCATCCACTTCAAATTCCCGCAGCCCAAGCCCAGCGGGCGGATTGTGGCGGAGTTCAAAGATGTGTCGAAGAGCTATGGTCAGAAGTTCGTCTTTGGCGATGCCAGCTTCGTCATCGAGCGCGGCGACCGCGTGGCGCTGGTTGGCGTAAACGGCGCGGGTAAATCCACCATGATCAAGCTGCTGGCGGGCGCGGAGCCGCTGACTTCCGGTTCTTACACGCTGGGGCACAATGTGATCCCGGACTACTTCGCGCAGGATCAATACAAAGAGCTGGATACCGGGGCGCGCCTGCTGGACGATCTCAGCGAGTCCGCGCCACGGCACTCACAAACGCAACTGCGATCGCTCTTAGGCTGTTTTCTGTTCAGTGAAGACGATGTATTTAAGAAGATCGGGGTGCTATCGGGAGGCGAACGCAACCGCTATGCGCTGGCGCGGATGCTGCTCGCACCATCGAATTTTCTGCTGCTCGACGAGCCCACCAACCACCTGGATATGCGCGCTAAAGATGTGCTGCTCGAAGCGCTCAAGGAGTACAACGGGACAGTCGTTTTTGTCTCGCACGACCGCTACTTCATTGACAATCTGGCGACGCGGGTGTTTGAGATTCAGGAAGGGCACGTCCACGTTTTCCCGGGCAACTACGAGGACTATTTATGGCGCAAGGCCGGAGGTCCGGAGGCAATGCTCGTCGAGGTTTCAACCGCCGCGCCCACCGAGCAGGCTTCGGCCGCAGCGGTAAAGAAAGAGAAACCGCGCGTAAATCCGATGAAGGCACAGAAGATGCGTGGCCGCCTGCAAGAGCTGGAATTACGGGTAGCTGAGCTTGAATCCGGAATCCAGCAATACGAAGCGGCGTTAGGCGACTTCAAGAGCGCGGACGAAACAATGCGCTTAACCGTCGAGCTTACTGCCCGTAGGAGCGAGCTCGAAGCGCGAGTGGCCGAGTGGGAAGAATTGAGCGCAGAACTGGAGACTGCGGATTGACTTCGGCGACGTAATCGACCGCGCCCAGATTTTTATAGACGTTGCCTGCCACGCCGGCTGCCGCGGGCCCACTGACGCCGTGACCTCCGGTGAGCAACACCGTTACCGCGAGCTTGCCACGGCTGGTTTCCGAAAACGATCCGAACCACCCGAGATGCGTCGGGGAACGCTCATCGGTGCAGGTTCCGGTCTTGCCGAAGATGGGTTGGTTGGGATCGAAACCAATCCGCCGGGCGGTTCCGTATTCGACTGCGCCCGCCATGCCGGGCTTGATTTCAGGGATCAGGGCTTCAATATCCAGATGCCGCTTCACGCGGGGCAGGATCGTCTGCGCTTCGTCCTGGGTGCGCGGATATTGCAAATAGTAGAGCGTTCCGCCGTTGGCCACCGCACTCACGATGGCGGTGAGCTCGAGCGGAGTCAGCGAAATGCCGTCGCCAAAACTGGTCATCATGCCCATGCCGTTCTTGGGAGGAGCGGGCGGCAGCAGACCGGCTTGTTCGCCTTCAATATCCAGTCCGGCCTTTTCACCCAGACCAAACAGATGCGCGTAATAACTGACGCGCTCAAAGCCTAGTTTCTGCCCCAGGCTGGCAAAGTATTGGTTGCTCGACCGGGCGAGCGCCTCGGTGAGCGTCATGGTAGTGCGTCCGTAGATGCGGATGCGGGTGTCGCGCTCGACGATCGATTCGCTGAGAGCCGCCAGCGCCACCGGAACCTTCACTGTCGAGCAGGGCTGGAAACCGTCACGAAAAGCCAGACGCTGATTCACGATGGTCAGGATCCGCCCGGTAAGCGGGTCGGCGACCACGACGGTGCCGTTTAATCTGCCCAGAGCGTCCAGAGCCGCACGGCGCACGGTCGGGTCTTCGCCTTCAATGCGGTCGCCTTCGGTAGAATCGGCATAGGTAGGGACGCGCCAGGGTCCGCTGAGCGACCTGGCTTTGCCGGGCGTGCTCGCGGGTTGCGCCGATCGAGTGATCTTACGTTTCGTAACCGTCGCCACCAAGGGTGCAATGGGTGCGGACGAGCGGTGCAAGGTCCTCACGGAAATTGTACGCCTGACAACTCTTTTTGTGGCTACCGCCGGCGTCACGGCGCTCAAAAGCACCAGCACACCAGCCCACTGGGAAATTCTACCGGATAGAAAAGACAAATCTTCTCCTCATTTGCCGCGCATCAACCTGAATTGTCATTTTGCTGGATATGATATCGCCAGGTCAAGCTAATTCGCTTGGGTACTAGGTGTTAGTGAAGGTAATCTAAGGTGTTTCGCTTAGAAGCGGAGCGTGAACCGCCGGAGCCTCAGTCGATATCGGCCCGAAGCGGCGGCCGCGGGATTATAATAGCGGTTGTTGAATTCCCTACCCGGGAAGGTCGCGCGCGCTGACCCGCACACGATTTATCTGGCGATTGAGCGTTTTCTCGCAGCCAGCCCCAAACCAGTTCTGCTTGAGCCGGGCGAGGATCCGTTCCCTCTCTTGCCCGACACCTTCGCAATTACTCGGCACCCATCCTTTCTCACCATCGAATGCTGGGACGAAAAACGCACTTTAGCGCGGCGGGTGACGGCGGTTCGTCTGCAGCGGCCGGGCCGGCTGGAGCTTGCAGTAGAACAGTTTGGAGGACGCACCGGCGCCATCACGCTGTTTGACCTCGACCGGGTTTCCCAGCGCGATGCGGGCCGCCAGGGAGCGCGGCTCAAGTACCGCGAGCGGTTCCGCGAGTCGCTCTCGCGCCAGTTCCCGGATTGGCGAGTGGTGGAGCTGAGCACGGAACAAGACCTGCATAACAGCTTTTCTCCGGTCTACCCGAGATCGTTCGTATGCCGTGGAAAGAAGGCGCTAGCAGTCATTGGAATTCCTGAAAATTCGCCCTCGCCGGCGAATGCCTTGAGCTTTGGCTTGATATGGCTGGATTACTTACGGCGCCGCGAATTGCGCCGCTCCGCCAACGGCTTGAGAGTGGAGGGCTTGGTCATCTTCGCTCCCGCCGGTGCCGAACATTCGCTCTGCCATCGCGTGCGATTTCTGGACTCTAAAGCGGCCCGTTACCTGATCTTCGTTTACGAAGGGGGCTATGAACAATGGGTCGACCCGCGCGATTACACCAACTTAGACACGCACCTCGATACCGGCGGACAGCAGCGGCTGAGTACGGCTCGGCCTGGACAATTGGAAGCCTGGCTCGAAGCGCGGGTTCGCGGCGGTATCGAATCGCTCGACGCCACGCTGCGGGCGCAACCGGTCTACGGGCAGGTGGCGCAATTCGCCGGCGGCAATCGCGGCATCATCGATCTGCTGGCGGTCGATCATCAGGGGCGTCTGGCGGTAATTGAACTCAAGGTGGATCAGGACATTCACCTGCCGTTACAGGCTCTGGATTACTGGATGCGGATCAAGTGGCATCTGGATCGCGCCGAAATCACGGAAAGCGGTTATTTCACTGAGTTTCCGCTGGGGAAGCAGGCGCCTCGCCTGATGCTGGTGGCGCCGGCGCTCGAGTTCCATCCATCCAACGAAACCATCCTCGGCTTTTTTTCTCCCGAAATCCCTGTCGAGCGGATCGGATTAGGGGTACAATGGAGACAGGAGCTCAAAGTGATGTTCCGAGCTCCCGGGAAGACGTATTCCGGCAAACCATGGCCCTTGCAGTCCTTCGCCAGATAAGACAGGCCCTCGCCACCCTGAATCCAAGGGAATTGCGCGAGATGGCAGAGCGACCGGTCAAAGTTGGATTGATCGCTCCTGACGCCCGTACCCTGGGGCAAATGGAAACCTATTTCCTTCCGGCGCATTTTTCGGCGGAGCGGCGTGCCCAAGCTGCCAAGATGCTGGTTAGAGGGGGCGGCCCGGATTGCGACATCGAAATATACGAATCGTCGATCCTGCGGCCGGCCAAAGCGTTTTCGCTCGATCTCGAATCCCCCGAAAATTGTGTCCGACGTATTTTGAAAGCGCGGGAAGATTTAATGCTTCCCCTGGCAAGGCGGTTATATCCCTTCCGCAAACCGGCAGTGCATCGCCTGATTCGGTCTGTCGCTAAAGAAAACGCTCTATTCTGCTTGACCACGGCAATTCCCGACGTTATTCCCAGTCTGGCTATGATTCCCTGGGCCGCAGGCGAATTCGCTTCTGATACCGCTTTCCTCACCATGAACCAGATTCGCATGGCGTTCCTGGTGGCGGCGGCGAGCGACCGTCCCTTGGGTTACCGGGAGCAGCGTTCCGAGATCGCATCCATTGTTGCCGGGGCGTTCGGATGGCGCGCCTTGTCGCGGGAATTGATCGGCAAAGTTCCTTTCGGCGGCGGCTTGATTCCTAAGGCCGGAATCGCTTATGCGGCGACTTTCGCGGTAGGCCTTTCGCTCGAACGCCTATACCGGGTTGGATACGGGTTCACCCGCGCCGAACGGCACGCGGTTTATGAAGAAGCCTACGAGCATGGCAAACAAATCGCAAGTATGCTGCTGGCGAACTTCCGCCATAGCAAAGCCAGCTGAAACGCGCCTGTACCCGGAAGCGTCTTGAATCAAAGGAGGGGATTTCCATGCGATATTTTAGTGTTTTCCTGTTGTTAGCTGGTCTCGCAGTGGCTGATACCGTTACTTTTCGTGATGGTCACAGTGTGAGCGGGTCGTTTTTGGGTGGAGACTCCAGAAACATCCGTGTGGCGGTTGGGAACCGTGTGGATACCATCCGCTTGGCGGACATAGACCGGATCACATTTGGAGATTCCGACCAATCCTATGCGCCTCCGACGTTGCGCTATCCGCCCGAAGAGCGGCGTGCCGAGGCGCCTCCTCCCCCGCCGCCGCAGCGCCGCGAAGAATACAACGACCGGCCGATGATTGCATCGGGAACGGTTCTCACCATCCGCATGACAGACAGCGTCGACTCTGAGCGCGATCGCGTGGGCCAAACCTTTAACGCAGCGCTTGACGAGCCGGTGATGGACCCGGGCGGCCGCACCTTGGTCCCGCGCGGAGCGGAAGTCGTCGTTAAGCTGGTCGACGATGTGCAGTCTGGCAAAATTGAAGGCCGCACCATTCTGACGCTCGATATCGTCAGTCTCCGCATAAACGGCCGCGATGTAAACGTCGACACCACCGCGATCACAGAGCAAAGCAGCTCGCGTACGGCGCGCAGCGGTAAAGTGATCGGAGGCACGGCGGCTCTGGGCGCGATTATCGGAGCGATTGCCGGTGGAGGCAAGGGCGCGGCTATCGGAGCGGGCGCGGGCGCCGGAGCGGGCACAGTGGCCCAGGTCGCCACTAAGGGCCAGCGGGTGCGCATTCCTTCGGAAACACGGCTCACCTTCACTCTGCAACAGCCGGTACGGCTGTAAGACGGCCGCGAACGCGGTACACTGGCAGATGTTATGGCCATCAGCAAGGAACTGCTGGAGATCCTCGTTTGCCCCCTGTGCAAAGCGGCACTCGAAATGAAGCAGGACCCTGCGGGGCTGAAATGTGTGCAGTGTAAGCGGGTTTACCCGATTCGCGACGACATTCCCGTGATGCTGGTCGACGAAGCCCGCATTGAAGAATAGGCTACGCGCGAAAAATGGAATCTCTGCTGGCGCGGCTGCCGTCGCGCTCCTGGATTGCCGTGATCCGCTTGCGGTCCCTCGGCGACTGCGTTCTCACCACACCGGCGCTGGCCCTTCTCAAGTCTCACCGTCCCGATCTGCGCGTTCGCATGGTGGTGGAGCCGCGCTTTGCGGGCGTGTTC
This sequence comes from Bryobacterales bacterium, assembly GCA_025350625.1. Classification (GTDB taxonomy): domain Bacteria; phylum Acidobacteriota; class Terriglobia; order Bryobacterales; family Bryobacteraceae; genus Palsa-187. Next base: position 29,534 of record JANXXL010000040.1, read on the forward strand.
GAAGGCCACCCGAACGTTGAAGAAATCTCTACGAGCGTGGGCCGCCATGTGGAGTTGGTGTTGAACCTCCACGGCGGAACACGGAGTATGTGGATGACTGTGACTTCGGGCGCGAAGTTCCGCGCTGGATTCGGACATCACCGCTATAGCTGGATTTACTCGCACCGGATTCCGCGGGCGCAGCAAATTCTGGGGGAGGAACGCCCGGTTCACACGGCGGAACATTTGGCCTCGGCGATGTTCTGGTTGGGAGTTCCTCAAGCGGAAATCCCGAGGGCTTCGCTCTATGCGGGGCGGCGCCCGTCGTACCTGCCGTATGTGGTCATCCACCCGTTTGCCTCGGCGGCCGCGAAAGCCTGGCCCCAGGAGCGGTTCGTTTCAGTGGCGACCGAGTTACAAAACGCGGGACTGGAGCCGATGATCCTGGCGGGGCCCGTGGATGACGCGGGGCCGTTTTCAAAATTTCAGGTGTTTCGCAACGCGCCGCTCGCGGAGGTGAAGAATCTGATGTCGGGCGCGGCCCTGTTCATCGGCAACGACAGTGGTCCGGCGCACATCGCGGCCGCTTTCGGCGTTCCGGTGGTGGTGCTGTTCGGTCCATCCGACCCGGTGACCTGGGCTCCGTGGCGCACCGAGGCTCGGGTGCTTACCTCGCGCGGCGCGATCACCGACATCGCAGTGGAACAGGTGATGGCCGCGGCGGAAGCGTTGCGCCCTGCGCCCGTAAAGGAGCAGCAGGCATGAAAGAACTAGGCCGGCTGCTGCGCTTTTCGCGTCCCTATACGCCTTACCTGGTTTTTTCGGTCCTGCTGATGGCCTGCGTGGGGGCGGCGCAGGCCTTGACTGCCCTGCTGATTGGACCTGTGTTTGACAGGGTCCTCAATCCGGGTTCGGCCGATGCGCCGGTGCTGCTGTTCACGATCCCCATCTTTCGATACAAACTGTTTCTTTCAGACTTGATGCCGGCTTCGATCCATAACGTGTGGACCATGGTTGCGGTGGGAATTCTGGCGGTGTTTTTCGTCAAGGGCATATGCGATTACTGCGCCAACTATTTGATTAATTACGTGGGCTTTTCGGCGGTCACGGACCTGCGGCAGACGGTATTCGACCGGGTGGTGCATCAAGACGCCCACTTCTTTGAGGCCAACTCGACGGCCCGCGTGATGTCGTCCATCATGAACGATCTCGAAAAGATCCAGGTGGCGCTATCGCAAATTTTGGCGGATTGGCTGCGGCAAAGCTTCACGGCGCTCGGGCTTTTGGCCGTGGTGTTACAGACCGACTGGAAGCTGGCTACCGTCAGCCTAACCGTACTGCCGTTTGTGTTGCTGCCCACGCTGCGACTGGGGCGGCGCATCCGCCGGACCACGCGTAATGCGCAGGATAACGCCGCGGAATTGAACCAGGTGCTGCAGGAGACCTTGAGCGGCCACCAGGTGGTGAAGTCCTTCGGAGCGGAAGAGGTCGAGTCCAACCGCTTCCGCGACCGCGCCGAAAAGCTGCGCGACAGTAACTTGCGGTATGTCGCGCAACAAGCCATTGCCAGTCCGGTAATCGAATTTTTTGGCGCGGTGACCATTGTGGGGCTGCTTACCTACGCGCGAATCCAGATCAAGGCCGGCGCGATGACTACCGGAGAATTCAGCAGCTTCGTGATCGCCCTGCTCATGCTGTATGAGCCGGTCAAGCGCTTAACCGGCATCCACAACATCTTTCAACAGGCGTTGGGCGCGTCCCAGAAAGTGTTCGAATATCTGGATCGCGATCAGCACGTGAAGGAGAAGCCGGGTGCGGTGAAACTGGCGCGCTTTGAGAAGTCCATCCATTTCGATGACGTGCGTTTTCGCTACCCGAGCGTCCCGGACGGTTTCAAGCTGGATTCGATTCAACTCGAAGTGAAGCGCGGCGAGGTAGTGGCGCTAGTCGGATCGAGCGGGGCGGGGAAGACCACGCTGGCGAATCTGGTCCCGCGTTTTTACGACGTGACTGGCGGCGCCATTCTTATCGACGGGCGCGATATTCGCGATCTGCGGCTGGCTTCGTTGCGGGACAAAATCAGCATCGTGGCGCAGGATACCTTTCTGTTTAACGACACGGTGGCCGCCAATATAGGCTATGGCTTGCGCTATGCATCGCGCGAACAAGTTCACGAGGCCGCGCGCAACGCCAAGGCGGAGGAATTCATTCTGCGGTTGCCGCAGGGTTACGACACCATCATCGGCGAGCGCGGGGCTAAGCTATCGGGCGGTCAACGGCAGCGGCTGGCGATCGCCCGGGCGCTGCTGAAAAGTGCGCCCATCTTGATTCTGGACGAAGCCACCTCGCACCTGGACACCGAATCCGAGCGGTTAGTGCAGAGCGCGTTGCAGAATCTGATGGCGCATCGCACGGTGCTGGTTATCGCGCACCGGCTGTCCACCGTGCGCCGCGCCGATAAGATCGTGGTGCTGGATCAGGGACGCATCGCCGAGACCGGCACCCACGATGAACTGGTGACCCGTGGCGGCATCTATCAGCGCCTGCACGATATGCAGTTTCTCGAAGCCGACGCGTAGGGCCCGGTGGGCGTCAGGGCTGTACTTTGCGGATCACGCTTCCCAGCTTGGCGCGTTCCTCCGGCGTGCCTCGAAGGTATTCTCCGGTGGATTTGGCTGGAATCCGCTGACCCTCGCTCACGCCGACCTTTTCGTCGATCGCGCGATTCTGGGCTATCCGCGCCGTGGTTCGTTCCGTCGGAGTCATCAAGTGATATGGTTTGCTCATGGAGACACCCCCCACTATCATCGCAGTTACGGTAGGGTCAATGTACGACTACGAAAACCAGCCGAACTGCTGACGTGATAGGGTTTTTCTATGGGGACCATACGAACATTACTGGCCATCTCCGTGGTTCTCGCGCACACGCCAGTGGGCGCTGTTCTGGCCGACGCCCAACTGGCGGTCCAGATTTTTTTCTGCATTTCCGGATTTCTGATGACCTATATTCTGCAGAACGTGCCGGCTTACTCCAACTGGAAGCGGTTTTATCAAAATCGGGCCTTGCGCCTCTACCCAACTTATTGGGCTTGCGCCCTCCTCACCCTGGCTTTAATCACTGTCGAGCAAATCGTATTTCATCATTCCCGCCTTACCGGGTTCGGAAATCTTCCCGTTGCCGGCCAATTGTTGCTTGTGATTTCAAATGTGGCGCTTTTCGGCCAGGATCTCGTAATGTTCACGGGGGTGACCAATCACCAGCTTGTGTTGGTTTCGGATTTCACCAGATCGGATACCCAACTTTGGACTTTCCTGTTGATTCCACCGGCGTGGACACTCGCCGTTGAGCTATGTTTTTATGCCGTCGCTCCAATGATCGTTCGCCGGCTGTGGGCGGTGATTGCACTGCTCTGTCTTTCCGTCGTCATTCGGGCGATTGGGTTTGCTCATGGCTTCACTCACGACCCGTGGACTTACCGATTTTTCCCCTTCGAGTTACGCCTGTTTTTGTTAGGCTCGCTCTCCTGTCACTTATATTCGAAACTATCTCTCGGCGCCTTTTACGCCAAGCGGGGAACGCAATTTGCAGGGTACGTCATCATGGTGACGTTGATACTGCTTTCGTCGCGGGCTGGTCTCGACCATTATTCCAATGCGATTTTGTTGGCGACGTTCTTGGCACTGCCGTCGTTATTCCATTTCCAGCAGCTTCATCCATTCGATTCATGGGTGGGGGAACTTTCTTATCCCGTGTACGTGGGGCATTGGCTGGTGCTGGGATTGGCGTCGGAAATTCGCAGCTTCGCCGGACCTGCCAGGCACAATCAGGTGCTGTTCTCAGTCGCGGAGGTAGTGGGGTCCTTGATCTTCGCATATTTATTGAAGCGCTTAGTGGCTGATCCTATCGAGGTAGCGCGGCGTGCCATCCGTCAAAGACCCGCGCCGATGGATGCCGCAATCGAACACCGGGAGCGTGTGAGATTGTAGGCAAACGGGCAGGGTTCAGTCGTGTCCCACTACTTTCCCGGTAGTCGCGTCCACGCTTACTGTGTACTCTGCGGAGGATACCGTCCCGCCCCACAGAACGCGCCATGTTGGGTTCGGGAACCGCGATGCGGCTTCATACTGGAGTAAATAACTCACTGGCGGGCGGGTGCCGGGTTTATTCAAGTAGGGTGCGGCAGCGGTAGTGGCGGCTTCGAGTGCCTCGGTAGTGTCCGTTTTTAAAAGGGCCGGTGAAAATGATCGATTCGGCCCGCCGTGCCAGGATTCCTGCTGTCCCGGGAACACGCCCTTGTGCAGGCCCTCGGCTTCGACCGCGGACCAAGTGTAGGTGCGCGCGCGCGCCATCATTTCCGATACAAAGACCACTTCCCAAGCACCCGCTTTGCCTTGTTCCAGCGGAACGCCGGGGGCAATCAGGCTGCGAATGGTGAGCGGCATGCTATCGGAGGCCCATATGCGCGAGGAGCCGTACATATACTGGAAGGCCTGACGGCCGCTAATGGGCGCCGGCGGGGCTTCTGCTTGTTTGGCGATGGGCGCTGGACTATCGGAACAGCCAGCGAGTAGAATCGCCGCCGCGGCGGCGAACAAAATCCGCATATAAAACCACTGTCAGACGGTGGAGTGCCGGCTGTCAACTTCGAGCTGCTCCGTGCGAGTTATCTCGCACAGGCGGCGCAGCAGTCGGATCTGCCCCGCATGATACAAATCGTGAGCGGCGGCGCCGCGGATCAAGTGGCAGACGGAAGGCGTGAAAGCCTTGGCCGCTAATCCGGCCACCGCGTCACGCAGGTGGCCATGCTCGGTTTCTAAGAGTGCAATGTCTTGCTTCCATGCAGATTCGGAGACGGCCACGCCCTCTACGGGTCTCTCGAAAAAGTTGCTTCCGGGAAGCACGAAGGATCCGCGCTTCTCGCGCAGTAGGCGTCGCCGCACCACGTACTTCCAGTAGGCTGCATGCAGCGTCAGTTCCCAAATGTTGTGACGATCGCCCGCGGGACGCCAAGCCGCTTCGGCGGCGGCAACTCCACGGATCGCGCTACGAAGATTGGGGCCGTGCCAGGATTTCTTATCGAAAGCCTCGTCCAGCAGATCCAGCAGGAATTCTTTCATCGCAAATGCGCCGGGGTGACACGCGTCTTGGGCTGACTCTCCGAACGCAGATACACATTCACTTCTTCGAGAGAGCCGAAAAATCGCACGAAAGCATGGTCAGCAAGATTCGAAGGGCAGTGGCGCGCCTGCCGGAAGTCGCGCGGCCGAAACTGGTCGGTGAAGGAGATTACCGCTGCGCCTAACGGCCGGTATTCGTGCGTGCCTTGCGCCCACGCGAGTCCGTTGTCGGCATCGATCCAGAGGGCGAAGCCCATAGTTTCCTTATGAAGGTGGCGAGCCGCCGCGTGCGGCCTGCTCCAACAAGCGCGCGGCGCGAGCCGGATTGAAGACGCCGCAGGAACAGAATCGCGTCAGGTAACCGGCGGCCTGCTCCGGCGTGCGGCGGCCTTCTTTCACCCAATCGATCATCTTTTTCGCCAGCGAGTGGCTCACCATGCCGTGCCCGCACATCGTCGATAGCAGCATGACATCGGCGTTCGGCAGCTTTTCGGTCTTGCCTTCGAAGCCGAGTGAGTAGCCAACGCTATGGCGCGGTATCCCGGCCGCGAAACAGCACTGCTCGGCACCGTCGACAGAGGTCGAGATGTTGATGCTCAGTCCTAGATCGGCCTGCTTGATTGCCTTCACGAAATCCTCGGCGGCAACCCGGTTGTCGAAAACCGCCGCTACGGTGGTGAGGGCATCCAGGCCATCGATCACGGTTTTAAAATCGATGGTAGCATCGCGATTCCAGTGCGACAGCGGATTCATCTCGCGTGACGGCCGTAACGCGCCGCCATGGATCGCATCGCCCAGATTTACGGGCTTAAACGGGACCGCCATTTCCAGGAATTGGCGCAGTTTAGGCAACGCGTCGCCATCGTTTTTGCCGCGGGAGCACATCGCAAAGACGATGTAGTCGTCCGCGAAACTCTGCGACGGCCCGAAGCGGTGGAGCGTGTTGGTCATGCGGTTACTCGTCCTAACCCGATGTTGGTTTTGGCGCGCTGCGGATGGTAGCCGAGTCTTTCGAGGATTGGCGCCACTACGTTGTCCTCGCCCTGATCATCGCAGCGCGCACCAACACCCAACGCGACCACGGTGTCAATTTGCTTCTCGACATCCCACACCAGACGGATAATTTCTTCGGTGCGCTCGACCGGGACCTTGATCTCGATAATAGCCGACAGCACTTTTTCGTTCAGAACGTCTTCGCGGATGGTCCCGGTTGTTACATCGCTCATCAGCGACGTGACCGGATTGCGTTTTTCGAAACTCACTCCAGCGCGCGCCAGCGCCCAGCACATGGTCTGCAGATCCCGGAACCAGACCCCCACGCCGGGGCGGCCGAATTCGATGGTGAAGCCCACCTCTCCCGCTTTCACTCGGCCGCTGACATCGTTGGTTTTCACTTCCTCGGTTCCGCGGCCATGGACGCCGGTAGATTCGTGGGGAACACGAGGGTCGGAAAATGCACGCCGCACCGTGCGCGGCCAAACCAGTTCATCGGGCGCGAAAGCTGCGGTGGGGCATACGTCCGGTTCAGGATCGAAACGAAGGCGCAGCGTTTGAAATACTTTGCGCAGACTGCGGACGAAGGTGGGGTTCAAGTGTTCCTGACTCAGTCCGTTGTAGCAGGCGTAACATTCGACGCACTCTTTCGAGTTAACGGTGGCGCGGCGCGTAGCGGGATCGATATAAATCGCCCCCACCGGGCAAACGTAGGTACAGTTGCCGCAGGCGACACATTTGTCTGGATTGATCTTCACTATTCTTATTATGCAATGCGCTTGGTGGCGTCTATCTTCAAGTAGAGAATCGCCGCAATTAAGCACAGCGCGCTGGTAATGAAGAAAGGCGCGTTCCAGCCGTAGCGGGTGGCCGCGTAAGTCACCACCGCCGCCGACATCGCGCCGCCTATGTTGCCGAGCGTATTCATTACCGCCGAAACCGATCCCGCGAAATCGCCGCCGATATCGAGGGGCACGGCCCAGGAGATGCCCACGGTCCATTCCAGGCCGAAAAACGCAATGCAGTAGAACGCCACGGAAATTTTAGGATCGTGCGCCAGTACCGCGGGAACCGTGGCCGCACCAGAGAGGAGAAATCCCGCAATGGCAACCCAACGCCGCGCCAGATTGACGTTACTGGTCCGCCGCAGCACGTGATCGGAAAACCAACCTCCAGCCAGATCGCCCAGCGTGCCGGCAAACAGCGGGAGACTTGCGTACAGACCCATCTTCGCCAGGGTCATGCCGCGCGAGTCGTGCAGATAGGTGGGAAACCAGTCGTTATAGACGTTCAGATTGAAGTTGTAGCAGAAGTACATCACCGACAGAACCCACAGATTGCTGTGCGAAAGGATCTTGCGCCAGGGAATCTCGGTCGAGCGCTTGCGGCCGGAGCCGATCAGTTCGCGCTCGGCTGCGTTCACGCTGGGGTGCTCTTCGGGGGTGTCGCGGTAGTAAAAATACCACACTGCCGACCACAGCACTCCTAGCAAACCGAAAACCAGGAACGCCGCGCGCCAGCCAAACTTTGCCATGATAAGCACGACAATGGGCGGCGTGAGGGCTGCGCCCAAGCGGGACCCGGCGTGCGTGACGCCCTGCGCGAAGCCGCGCTCGGTAGGCCGCATCCAGCGCGCGAGCGAACGGGTTGCGATAGGGAATGCACCGGCCTCGCCCAGTCCAAAGAACACTTGGATGACCAGCATCGAAGCCGCGTTCCATGCCCGCCCGGTTAGGATCGTGAAAATGCTCCACCAGGTGACCACCCACGTCAGCGCGCGGCGTGCGCCGAAGCGGTCCCCTAGCCATCCGCCGGGGATTTGAAACAGCGCGTAGGCCATGCGGAAGCTGAAGGTGATCCAGCCCATCATTACCAGCGAGATTCCCAGCTCGTCACGGATCACCGGTCGTGCGACGGCCAGGATCTGGCGGTCCATGTAAGTAATCATGTACGCCGCTACCGTCAGGCCTAGAACGATGTGGCGGACATGCGTGGGGCGTTCGCGGTAGGGCGCGCCGGTTCCGACTGAGGTCTGCGTTAACGGATTAGGAGGCTGGATTGCCACAACGAGTGATCATACCATCCCGGAGCCGCGCATGGCTGCTCTCAATCCAACAGACTGCGGATTAAAACGGCCGGATGCACCGCAGTGGCGCCGGCCAGATCGGCCACTTGGTGCCTGCAGGAAGTGCCCACGGCAACCAATGCCTCACCGGATTTCATGCCCCTTACCGCTGGCAACAACTTGCGGTTCGCGATCGCAACTGAGACGTCATAGTGGTCCTTTGAATAACCGAAAGAGCCTGCCATTCCGCAGCAGCCCGCGTCCAGGTCCACAACGGTGGTGGACGGGATTCGCCCGAGCAGCGACTTGGTGGCGTCAAGCAGTCCCATCGACTTCTGATGACAATGGCCGTGCAGCAAAATCTTTGCCGGACCCTTGCGGATGGGCAGGTCGAGCGTGGCAGCGTACTCTTCCCACAGCAGCGCGGCGCCGGCTACCGTGCGGGCTTTCTGTTGCTGCTCGCCGCGCAGCAGCGAGGCCGCATCCTCTTTAATTACGGAAAGACAACTGGGCTCGCAGAACAGGATTTTTCCGCCACGGGCGGCAATCGGGTGGAGGGCTTCGACCAACTGTCCGGCTTGAGCGCGGGCCTCCGCCAGCAGACCCTTCGAAATAAGCGGCCGTCCGCAGCAGCCGGGCCGGACGATGTCAACGGAGCAGCCGCCTCGCTCGAGAACCTCCACCGCAGCGATGCCGATTTCCGGGTCGTAGTGGTTGGTGAAAGTGTCGTTAAAGAGCGTAATGCGCGGCCCGCTGGGTGACGCGCCCGGCTGACGGCGAGCGGCCCAATGCGCGAACGTTTGCCGCTTCCATTCGGGAAGTTTGCGGCGTGGATCCAGCCCCAAAAACTTCTTGTTCAGCGCGGTGCCCGCGACCCAGTTTGAAATTGGCGCGAACGCGCTACCGAGCTTCGCCAGGTTGGCGGTGTTGCCTAGCGCGCGTGCGTGCAGCGGGGTGCCGTGACGCGAGTAATAATCCGCCAGAAACTCGCTCTTATAACGCGCCATGTCGACGCCGACGGGACATTCGGCCTTGCAGGCGCGGCATTCGAGACACAGATCCAGCGCCTGATAGACGCCTTCATCGCCGAGTCCCGCCTCGCCCTCTATTTGCCCTGACATCGCCAGTCGCAGCGCGTTGGCGCGGCCGCGCGTAGAATCCGATTCTTCCCGCGTCGCCATATACGACGGGCACATGGTGCCGGAAAGTTTCTTGCGACAGGCGCCCACGCCGCTGCACATTTCGACGGCGTTGCCGAAGCCGCCGTATTCCGAGTAATCGAACCAGGTTTTCGGGTTGGGCGTCTTGTAGCCCGCGCCAAAGCGCAGATTCGAGGTCATCGGCGGCGCATTCACGATCTTGCCCGGATTGAAAATGCCGTGGGGATCGAAGGTGCGTTTCACTTCGCGGAAAGCTTCATACAGCGTATCGCCGAACATCTGGCGCATGAAGGGACCGCGCACCAATCCGTCGCCGTGTTCGCCCGAGAGCGCCCCGCCGAATTCGAGCACCAGTTTGGCGACGTCGTTGGCGATGCCCTCGAAGCGCCGCACACCCTCATCGGTCTTCATGTTGATGATCGGACGAACGTGCAGGCAACCGACGGAAGCATGCGCATAAACTCCGGCCGTGGTGTTGTGACTGCGGACGATTTCGAGAAATCGGCCAATGAACGCGCTCAGTTTTTCAGGCGGCACCGCGGTGTCCTCAACGAAGGAGATGGATTTGTCGTCGTCCTTCATCGCGGTCGAGAGTCCCAAGGCGGCTTCGCGCAGGCTCCAGATGCGGGCTTGCGAAGGTACGTCCGTCTCGGTGTGGTAGTGGTAGCCGAGCTTCTGTCCGCGTAAATCTTCCTCCAGCGCCTGCATGCGCGGCGGGAGATCTTCTTTTTGATCGGCGTACATTTCGACGCACAGCGTTGCGCCCGGATCTCCTGAAACGTAGGTGTTGCGGATCCGGTCGAGCACGGCGTTCTGGCGAGTGAAATCGAGGATGGATTTATCCATCACTTCCACCGCCGACGGTTTATGTTTGAGGATCACCGGGGCGGCCGAGAGCGACTCCAGTAGTTGCTCGAAGCCGATCACCATTACTGCCTTGAACTTGGGCAACGGGACCAGGTTAACCTTCGCTTCGAGGACTACGCCCAGCGTGCCCTCTGAACCCACCATAATCCGGGCCAGATTCACCGGCTTGTTTTGATCGACAAATTCATCCAGGTTGTAGCCGGCTACGCGGCGCAAAATCTTGGGATAGCGGCGGTCGATCTCAGCGGCGTGTTCCCGGGCGAGCCCCAGCACGGTGCGGTAGCAGGCGGCTTCGAGCGTATCGCCCGACGGTACTTGGCTGCGCGGTATCTCGCGAAAATGCACAATGCTGCCGTCTGCAAGCAGCACCGTCTGCTCCAAAACGTGATCGATGGTTTTTCCGTAGAGCACGCTGCGCGCGCCGCAGGAATTGTTGGCCATCATGCCGCCCAAAGTCGCGCGGCTAGCGGTGGAGATATCCGGCGCGAAACGCAGACCGAGCGGCGCCAGTTGCGCGTTCAACTCATCTAACACCACGCCGGGTTCTACCCGCGCCCAGCGTTCTTCCGCGTTCACCTCGAGGAGCCGGTTGTAGTATTTCGAAGTGTCGACTTGAATCCCTTCGCCAATGGCTTGTCCCGCCTGCGAGGTGCCGCCGCCGCGCATCGTGATCGGGCACTGCAGGCGGCCGCAGATCTCGACCGTGCGAATGATGTCTTCGCGCGTTTTAGGAATCACGACGCCGCGCGGCCGGATCTTATAGACGCTCGCATCCGTCGAATAAAGCGCACGCGACATGGCGTCAAAGCGAACTTCGCCTGTGAGTTGCTGCCGCAGTTCGCGCTCTAGCGTGCTGACGTCGACTGTGGATTCCAACTGGACTAAGCTCATGAAACTACCGCGCGCATCAGGCTAAAAGTGGGGCAAATCGCGAAAACAGAAGGGAACACTCCCAAAAGATTAGCATAGCAATTGACTTTTCCCGCCTGGGACGCCTGTAATAGAAGCTTGCTAAAAAAAGAAATCCTGACCCCCGCGTTGCTTCTCGATTTAGACGCATTCGAGGCCAATCTCACGCGCATGATGGAGCATGTGAAACGCTCCGGCAAAGCCCTGCGGCCGCACGCCAAGGCCCATAAATGCGTCGAGATCGCCCGGCGACAGCTCGCGGCCGGGGCTTGCGGCGTCTGCGTGGCGACTCTGGCGGAAGCGGAGTTAATGTCCAAAGGAGGCATTACGGGTCTGCTGCTGACGTCACCGGTGGCCGATCCCCAAAAAATCGCGCGTTTGGTCGAAACCGGCGCCATGGTGGTGGTCGATCACATTCAGCAGGCCGAATGGTATCAGGATGCCGCGCGCTCGGCAGGACGCAAAATAGACGTTTTGATCGACCTCGACGTCGGCGATCACCGCACCGGCGCACGCTCGACGGCAGAGGCGGTCGAAATAGCGGAGGCTGTCGATCGCGCCAGCCATCTGCAACTGCGCGGCTTGCAGGCGTATTCGGTGGTGGGCTCGCATGCGGCTGCAGGCGGTGAGCGCGAGCGCAATTCTCAGGAAACGTTTGCGCACGCCGCGGAAACTCGGGACGCGATGGCCCGTAAAGGTCTCCCGACGGAGATTATCTCGGGCGGCAGCACCGGAACCTGGCAGATCGACACGGCGCTGCCGGAGCTCACCGAACTGCAGGCAGGATCGTTCGTCTTGATGGACATGGCCTACCGGCGTGCTGGTCTGGATTTCCGGCAGGGAATCACGGTTTTAGGAACAGTCGTGAGCGCGAATCACGACAGCTTCGTGTCGGTCGACGCCGGCACCAAATCCTTTTCGACGGACCGCGGCTATGGGCCGGAGGCCGCGAATTTGCCAGAGTCGAGCTACCGTTTTGGAGGAGACGAATTCGGCTATGTGGAAGTAGCCGATCCCGCGCGACGTCCGCGTTTGGGCGACAAACTTGAATTTATCCCGCCGCACTGCGATCCGACGGTGAATCTTTACACGGCTATCTACGCCTGCCGCGGCGAGCGCGTGGAGGCGGTGTGGCCGGTGAAAACGCTCGCGCTTTAGTCAGACTTCCACTACTTCTTCGAAAACTTCTTGCCGCAGGCGAATCCCGGCGCTCACCAGTTTTTCGTAGAATTTGGGGCGGATGCCGGTGGCCGCGAAACGTCCAATCACTTTGCCGTCGGGATCGATGCCGCGCTTTTCGAAAACGAAAAGGTCCTGTAGGGTAATGATGTTGCCTTCCATCCCGGTCACCTCCGTGATGCCGGTCACCCGGCGCGAGCCGTCGCTAAACCGGCTGGCCTGCACCAGCATGTGTACGGCGCTCGCAATCTGCTGGCGGATGGAGTTAATCTGCATGTTCGAGTTGGCCATCGATACCATCACTTCGAGACGCGAAACAGCATCCCGTGGCGAATTCGCGTGAATGGTGGTCAAGGACCCGTCATGGCCGGTGTTCATGGCCTGCAGCATATCCAGCGCCTCCTCGCCGCGGACCTCGCCGACGACGATACGGTCCGGCCGCATACGGAGACTATTGACCAGCAACTCGCGCTGCCGGACGGCGCCGCCTCCTTCGAGATTGGCGGGCCGCGTTTCCAGGCGCACCACGTGCGGCTGCTTCAACTGCAATTCGGCGGCGTCTTCGATGGTGACGATGCGCTCCTTGGAGTTGATGAACACCGAGAGCGCGTTCAGGAGCGTGGTCTTACCGGCGCCGGTGCCGCCGGCGATGATTATGTTTAACTTGGCCTTGACCGCGGCCTCCAAAAGCTCAATCATTCCCTGGGTCAGCGCCTTGCGTTCCACCAGGTCGGCCGGCATCAGTTTGTCGGTAGAGAAACGGCGAATGGAAAGGATCGGCCCATCGACAGCCAGGGGCGGAATAATCGCGTTGACACGCGAGCCGTCGCTCAGGCGCGCGTCGACCATGGGCGTCGATTCATCGATGCGCCGGCCCACCTGGCTGACGATCTTGTCGATAATTCGCAGCAGGTGCTGATCGTCGCGAAAGGCCACCGAGGTCAGTTCGAGCAACCCGCGCCGCTCGACGTAAACGTGCTTCGCGGTGTTCACCAGGATGTCGGATATGGTCGGGTCTTTTAAGAGCGGCTCGAGCGGTCCCAGGCCAAAGACTTCGTCCAGAACTTCATCGCAAATCTGTTGCTTTTCATGAGAGCTGAGCAGCGTCGGCTCGGCGTCGATTAACGACAGCAGCGCCTGGCGCACTTCGCTGCGCATTTTCTGGTTGTCGATGCTGGCGAGGGCATCGAGATTAATCTTGTCCACCAATTTGCGGTGGAGTGAGAACTTCAGCTCTTGATATTCCGGCGTGGGCGCGGTCTTCGGCCGCCCGCTCGCTTTGAGCAGCCTTTGCTCCCAGGATGCCTGCTGCGTATTCTTATTGCTTTTATCGATTGTCGAGAACATTAGAAAACCGTCAATTCTTAGGAATCAGCTTGCAGACGAACCGCCATGGCCGCCCCGGTGAGTCATTGGACCGACCGGTGGCGGGATCCGCGGCCGTTGCCCGAAGGGGCCGTTGAGCCGCGATTCGGTTCGGATGCAAACAGCCGGTACGCTCGGAAGATCAGTTCGTCGCTATCCCAGGGTCCCAACAAGAAATCCCAACTGCGTTCGGGAATCCCCGGTTCCCGCCGCAGCAGCGTTTCGGCGGACCCTACAAACAGAATGGGCTTCACGCTGCCGGCCGAAACCCCGCTGTGAACCCAGGAAAATATGCCCTCGCCCTGGCAGACATTCACCACGCCCGCGTGGAAGGGCTGCAGGGTATCGTTATCGGGGAGGTCCCGAAAAACCCGGCAGCGCGCCCGCGCGTGCTCGAGCGCGCCGGTGATGCGCGCGGCCTCGGCCGGCTCGAATCCGATCACCGCAAACCTTTTGTCCGCCAGCGCCTGCCCCACCGCGGGTGGAAGATCCGGAGTTTGCCGTTTGCCCTGCACCGCCTGCGTAAACAGCTCCCGGATGCCCAGAAGCTCCGCGCACAAGCGGCTCACGCATTCGCCGGCCGCAATCAGGCCGCGCTCGCGCCCGCCGTGGTCTCGCGCCGAGTGGTACTGGTCGCTCGGGTCCGCCAGAAAGTCTTCAATGCCGCGGGCTTTGCGGGCAATTTCGGCAAAGCCCAGAATAGCGCCGATCCCGGTCCAGCGATGAGCGATCCGCTGGGTCCGGTCGAGATCGAAGCCCTGCGCCAAGGTGTGCAGCAATTGACTGCTTTCTTCTTCGCCGTCTATCAGGAAATTGGCCCGCAGTTCCGTCAGCAGATCGTGATAATCGCCGGGCTGAAAGGCCGGTTGCGTGACTTGTTTCCGCCCCAGGTGCAATTTAACCGCGGCCGGAAGCGTGCGCGTGTCGAGCGGCTTCGTGATCAGTCCGCTGCACCCCGCCCGGTGGGCTTTTTCCTCGTCGCCTGGAATGGAGTAGGCCGTAACCGCCACGACAACGATGTCGCGCGTGGCGGGATCCGATTTCAAGCGGCGCGTCAGTTCGAAACCATTGTCGCCGGGCAGCTGCACGTCCATGAGAATCAGGCGGGGCCGGAATTGGGCGAGCACCGTCAAGGCTTCCGGCCCGTCGCCGGCCGTGCGAATATCGTAGCCCTCCGCCGCTAGCACAGCGCGGACCAGCTTCAGGTTCACAGGGTTGTCATCGACGATAAGAACGGGATCTCGACCCATAAGAGATCACATCGCCCGGCTCTGTGAAAGTGTGAATTCCGGCTCGCGTAAGCCGCAGCCCAAGAGCCCTACGCACCCCAGAAAAGCCCGAGTTTTCTAAAATCGCGCCCCCTCGGCCGATAAGGCGCGAAGGAAACCACAATGTCCACTCCTCTGCTAGTCCTGATTCTGGAAGATAACCTCGCAGATTTCGACCTGATTGTCCACGAGCTCGAGCGCTTTGGGTTAGCGGCTCGTTTCGAAAGGGTGGGAACGGAGGCGGACTTCGCTCTGCGGCTCCTCGAACGGCCGGACCTTATCCTGGCCGAACATTCTTTAAAGGGGTTTGGCAACTTGCGGGCCCTGGAGATCCTGCACGAGACCGGTCTGATCATCCCCTTCATCGTCCTCACGGGGGTTGCGAATGAAGATGAGGTGGTGGAGTGCATGAAAAAAGGGGCTGCCGACTACCTCTTGAAGGACCGTATTTTGAAATTGGGGCCGGCTGTGCAGCGCGCACTCGACGAAGCCGAGTTGCGCCGCCAGAAGGTGGCGGCGGAAGAAGCCCTGCGCCGCAAAAACCGCGAGCTCGAAGAACAGTATCGGCGCGCCCAGGCGGCCAGCCGCATGAAGAGCATTTTTCTCGCCAACATGTCGCACGAATTGCGCACGCCGCTCACCGCCGTGATCGGCTTTGCGGAGGTGCTGGTGGACGGCAAGGTGGGGACTTTGACGCCCGAACAACAGGATTTCACCCAGGATATTCTAGCCAACGGCAAGCACCTGCTCAGTCTCATTAACGACGTGCTCGATCTCGCGCGAGTGGAATCCGGCAGCATGCCGTTTCACCCCGAACGGATCTGTCTGCCCGACGTCATTCGGGAAACCATTGCCGCAGTGAGACTGCTGGCGTCGGAGCGGAACATTACCTTAACCGCTGACGTGCAAATGTCGGCCATCGAAATCTACCTCGATCCCCGCAAATTGCGGCAGATTCTGCTCAATTATGTTTCGAATGCCCTGAAATTTACCCCCCCGGGGGGTCGGGTTACGATTCACGCGCGTTTCGAGGAAGGCTCCACTTTCCGGGTGGAAGTAGAGGATACCGGTATGGGAATCGCTCCGCAGGATATCGGACGGCTGTTTCAGGATTTCCATCAACTGGATGGCGGTCTTGCGAACGAAATTCAGGGCACCGGTCTGGGACTGGCGCTTACCAAGCGGCTGGTCGAAGCCCAGGGCGGCAAGGTAGGGGCGTTTAGCCAACCCGGGAAGGGCAGTCGGTTTTTTGCCGATCTTCCGTGTTCGGCGGACTGGATGCAGAAGGATGCGGCGGCGTCAACGCAAGCGCCCGTAGCGCCATCGGCCCCGGCCTATTCCGAAACACAATCTCAAACTGTCCGGGCGTAAGCGGGGGCATTGGTTCATACTCTCCGCGCGTACGCCGAAGAGACCAGATATCCGCCCAGGTATCGAGGAGAAGAAGTGGAAGCAAACACGCTCACCGTTCTGCTAATAGAGGACAGCCCGCAGTACGCCCAGTTGGTGCAGCACTGGCTGGCGCACGTCGCAGGCTCGGCCGGCTTCGTTCTGCACTGGACGGATTCGCTCGCCGACGGAATGAGCCGTCTCGAACGCGGAGGAGTCGACGTGATCCTGCTCGATCTCGGGCTTCCCGACTGCAGCGGGATGGACACTTTCAAGCAGACCCGAGCCCATGCTCCGCGAACCCCCATCGTGATTCTCAGTTCCGCCGATAGCGAGGCGCTGGCGCTGCAGATGATTCAGGAGGGGGCTGAGGATTACCTGGTAAAGAGCACCTGTGACGCCGACACTCTGGCGCGCGCCGTGCGCCGGGCAGTAGTCCGCCGCAAATCTTTTACGAATCCCGCGTTAAGTTCGCAGGCCGCCAGCCGCGTGATTGCAGTGGTAGGCGCAAAAGGGGGCAACGGGACCACCACCATTGCGTGCACCCTGGCGGCGGAACTACGCGCACAGACCGGCCTCAAGGTGCTTCTCGCGGACCTGGACGCGAGCGGCGGGCTGGCGCCGTTCGTCACCGGCGTCGATTGCCAGTATTCCATGCGGGACGCCACCAGCAATTTACAGCGTCTGGATCTGAACTTTTGGGATTCTTTGGTGACGGAGGACCCCGACGGTCTCAATGTGATTTCCTCCATCAACGCCGATGAGGAGGAACTGGATAGCGTGAGCGTGCGCGAAGTTCTGGCTTTCACGCGGCCGCTCTACTCCTGGATGGTCCTCGACCTGGGACGCATAAGCCACAAGTCGCTGAGCCTGCTGGGACCCGATAGCGAAGTTTTTGTAGTGACCACCTCGACGATTCCGGCTCTCTACGCGGCTAAGAAAGCTTTGGAAGCCTTGCGCAAGGCGGACATCGATCCCGAGCGCACCCGGCTCATCGTGAATCAGATGGGAGAAAAGCAGCTGGTATCGCGCGAGGCCTTGAACAGCATGTTTGGCGTCCCGGTATATGCCACGGTGCCTTCCGACGCTGCCGAATTGAATCAGGCATGCGTTCAAAAAAGACTTCCCGGCATGCACAGCACTTTTCGAAAAGCGATTGCCGGCCTGGTGCGCAAGGTTACCGGCGTGCCGGAACAGAAAAAGAGCGGGCTCACATCCCTGGTATCGTTTGCGCGCTTCCGGAAATCCGCGGAAAGCACGCTGGTTTCATCGAGCACCGATTAGCAGATGAGAGGCTTGCCATGGAAAGCGAAACACTGATTCTTTTGATCGATGAAAGCTCCTCCGGGATCGATTCGGTTCGCCGGGCACTGGGCGATCAAGCCACTCAGTTCAAACTGCGCAGAGTTCCGGATGTGCCCACCGCGTTGGCGCGCATTTGGGGCGGCGGCGTGGATATGATTCTGATGAATCTTCCGGACGCGGGAAGTTCCGACGGCGACCGACTGGCTCCGTTTATAGAGTTACGCACCGGGGCGCAGGGCGTGCCTATCGTGATCCTCTGTGCCTCGGCCGATGAGAGCCTGGCGGAACATGCCGTACGCGAGGGCGCCTCCGATTACCTGATCCGCGAAGCCTACGACGTGGATCTTCTGAAGGCGGTAAGGTCGGTTACCAAGAGACCCGAGCTGTCGCCGGCATTTTCCACGACGCTCTCGGGAAAGCGGGGCAAGGTGCTGGCGTTTATGGGCTCCAAAGGCGGTGTCGGGGCGACCACGGTGGCTTTGAACGTAGCCGCCGCCCTGGCTGAGCATCATCAGGTTATCCTGGTGGAATTGCATTCCGAGCTCGGAACCTTGCGGCATTATTTCCAGCCGCATCGTTCGATACGGGACATTGGGGATCTTCTTCGAATGGAGACCATCCGGCCTGCCGACGTCGAAAGTTATTTATGGCCCTGCAAAAACGTTCCCGGGCTGCAGGTTTTATTCGGCTCCGGAAATCCGGAAAACGCCGAGCAGTTGAATCCTCAAAACGCCGGCACCGTGCTGGCGATCGCGGCGGAATTCGCGGATTATGTGGTGGTCGATCTTCCCGTGGCGTTGTCGGAGACCAATCGAGCAGTCTTTGAAGGAGCCAATTTTCTGGCGATCGTAATCGAGCGCGATTCGATATCCGCCCAGGCGGCAAAATTAATCCTCCATAGCGTGGATTCCTGGAACGCGGCCAGGGTTTCGATGGGAGCGGTCATCGTAAACCGCACCGCGCTGGTTTCCCCGATGGCGATTCACGATATCGAAAATCAGCTTTCGATTCCGATTCTGGGGGTTATTCCGCCGGCGCCGGACTTGTGTGCATCGGCGCAAAGTGCCCACACTCCCCTGCTGACATTCGATATCGAAAGTCTGCCCGCAATGGCGTTCCGCGACTTAAGCCAAGCGCTCGCCGCGGAGGTCCCGCTTCCCCGAAACACCGAACTATCGAACGCATCGCCGGTTCTGGGACGCGCTATCAGCACCGGGTTGAGCCGCGCCGGAGTTCGCTAAATCCCGCTAATGGCGAAGAAGCGCTAGCCCAAAAATGGAGTCTGGCCGGGCTCAGCGCACCCGCAGCTTGCCCAGAAGCGCCGCACGGCTGAGTGCTAGACGTATTCGCGGACGACGCTTATGAAGGTACGGGTGTCAATCGGTTTGGTTATGTATCCGTCGCACCCCGCGGCGCGCGCAATCTCCTCGTCGCCCTTGATAGCGGAGGCTGTGAACGCGACGATCGGCACATCGCGTAACGTTTCATCCCGGCGCAGGTGGCGGGTTAACGCGAGGCCGTCCATGCCGGGTAACTGGATATCCATAAGGATCATGTCCGGAATACACTCTTCGAGAGCGCTTAACGCCTGGTCGGCATTCTGCGCGGTCCCTACCTTAAATCCTTCCTGGCGGAGCAGAAATTGCGTCAGCTTCAAGTTTTGAAGGCAGTCATCGATGAGCAGGATCGATTTATTGGTCATAGTGGGTCCGTCCTAATTTCATCGGCAATCTCAGCGCACAATAGAGGCTATGGAGCGAAATCCAATCCTGCGCGCATTCGCTTGGCTGGGGCGCCACGAATTAGCGATTCTGCTGGCCATCGGAGGTCTGGCTGCCGGCATCTGGCTGTTTGCGGCGCTTGCCGACGAGGTGATGGAAGGCGGCACGCAAAAGCTGGATCGCCAACTCCTCCTGGCGTTGCGGCATCCCGGAGATCTGCAGCCCCTCGGCTCGCCCGCGTTTCAGGATGCCGCTCGCGATATTACGGCCTTGGGAGGGGTGACTGTTCTCGGACTCATCACCGTGAGCGCTGCGCTGTTTCTCGCTCTCGACGGCAAGAAACATATGGCGCTATTCGTTTTAGGGTCGGTCGTAAGCGGACTGCTGGTGAGCATCCTTCTCAAGGATTTATTCGAGCGGCCCCGGCCGACTCTGGTTCCCTACGCGGCGTATGCATCGAACTCGAGTTTTCCCAGCGGACATTCCATGATGTCGGCCATCACGTATTTAGTGCTGGGCGCGCTTCTCGCGCGCTCTCAGGAACGCAAACTCGTGAAGGCTTACTTTTTGGTGACGGCGGTTTTCATCACCGTCTTAGTGGGTATCAGCCGCGTGTACTTGGGCGTGCATTGGCCTACCGACGTCATGGCCGGGTGGACCGCCGGCGCCGTGTGGGCCTTGCTCTGCTGGCTGCTGGCGCGCTGGCTTCAACTTCGCCATACCCTCGAGCATGAGACCGAACACGCCACAAACTCGGCGTAACATCAGGAAGCGGCAATTAACGGTTGCGTGGGCGCGGGCCGTAGTTGCTGAATAAATAGTCGAGGAGTCCGGCCCGATCCTCATCTTTGACTCTCGCGCCCCAGCCGGTCATTTTGTTGATTTCCCGGTCCCATTGCGCGCGAGTGAGCCGTTGCTGGCGAACCACGTCGTCTTCATGGCAGACGGCGCAGGCGCTCTTAAATACGCCAGGCTGCGCTGCATTGGGGGCCGCGGGCGGCAGCGCGGGGGACGCCGCGGAAAGCTCCTTCACCGCATCCACGCCAACGCGCGGAACTACGTTCCAGGAATATCCCGCAGGATTCCACTCCCCATCCAAGGGCTGGGTGTTCCCGGCGGCGTCGCGCGCTCTGGCGAGGATGGTGTAATAAGCTTCCTGAGAAGGCGTCCAGTGGAAGCCCCACTGCCGCCAGCCGAACTGGGTTCGCTGCTCGGGACGCAACACCGCAGGCTTCCAGGAACGTCCGCCGTCTACGCTCACCTCAACCGAGGTTACCGGGCCGGCGTCCCCACTCCAGGCGACTCCCTGGATCATGACAGGTTTCCCCGCGAGTACCTGCGTCCCATCGAGCGGAGCCGCAATCACGCTTTTTACGTGCAGGCTAGTTACCGGCTGCATCTTCTCCAAAGGAACGGCCGAACCGGGCGCGACCGGTTTTCCGGGATGCCGGTAGCTCGACTTCATCCAGAAGCCGTCGTGTTCTTTATCGAGCACGCGGATCGAAGTCAGCCATTTGACCCACGAATCGCTGGCCCATCCGGGCGCCATCACGCGCAGGGGAAAGCCATGCTTCACCGGCAGAGTTTCGCCATTCATTTCGTAGGCGAGAATCGTATAGGCATCCAAGGCTTTTTTGACCGGGATCGACCGCTGGAAATCGGGCATCGTGCCCAGCGGGACATCCGCCCCGTCGAAAAGAATATCTTTCGCGGTTTCCTTGCTGCCGGCACGTTTGAGCACATCGGCGAGGCGCACGCCTTTCCAGCGCCCGTTGCCGACTGCGCCGGTCCCCCACTGCAGGCCCGGAACCGGCGGTTCGTAGAGGCCGCGTCCGTTGCCCGCACACTCGGCAACGCTCACCATTTCCACCGCGGGCATCTTTTTCAGATCTTCCAGCGTGAGCGTGAGCGGCGTGGCAACTTCACCCTCTACTTTCAGCCGCCAGGAATCCACATCCACCTTGGGTGCGTAGACGTGCGTGCGAACGAAAAAATGATCGATGGGAGTAATATAATCCGCAAAACCGGATAAGGGCATCTCCAGATCTTCGGGCCGGACGGAGCGCACCAGCATGTCGAGCTTGGGACGGTCCTCTCCGCGCAACAGACCGGCGCCGGCAAGAAAAAGAAAATTTCTGCGTGGAATCTTCATGTTCGCTTCTCCAGTATAAACTCGACTTTTCTGAACGGCTTCGCCCGCAACGATATAGCATGAGAACGTGAAGCTACCTGTAAATCCGCCGGTCTTGCCGATGCTCGCTAAAAGAGTGGATCAGTTGCCTGAGGGAAGCACGTGGATCTTCGAGCCGAAATGGGATGGCTTCCGGGTGTTGGTCTTTCGCGATGGAGACGAAATATTGATACAGAGCCGCGATGAAAAACCGCTCAATCGCTACTTTCCGGAGGTAGTGGACACCTTGCAGGCCGGGTTGCCGGAACGTTGCGCGCTTGATGGCGAACTGGTTATCGCAACCGGCGGCGGACTCGATTTTGACGCCCTCCAGCTGCGTCTCCATCCGGCATCGTCGCGCGTGCAGCTTTTGTCGAAAACAACTCCGGCATCGGTTGTGTTCTTCGACTTACTTTGCGAGGGCGATAAGGATTTTCGCGGCGAGCCATTTCAAAGCCGCCGCAAAAAGCTGGAATCGTTGCTTCGAAACTCTAAGCCGCCGATTCATCTTACGCCGGCGACGGACGACCGTGCGCTTGCCTCCGATTGGTTCCATCGCTTCGAAGGGGCGGGGCTCGACGGTGTGATGGCAAAACCGCGCTCCGGCACATACGAGCCGGACAAGCGCGTGATGCTCAAGGTGAAACATGAGCGCGATTGCGACTGCTTGGTTGCAGGCTTTCGCTGGCATAAGAATGGCGAAGATATTGCCGTTGGCTCCTTGTTGCTCGGCCTGTTTGATGACGCGGGGGCGCTGCAACACGTGGGCGTCTGCGCGAGCTTCACGCAACAGAAGCGGCTGGAGCTGGCAGAATACCTCGCGCCCTATCGAAAAAACGCGCTGACCGGCCATCCCTGGAAGAATTGGGCGGAAACCGGGAGTGAAACTGGAAACGCCGGGCAGCGGATGCCGGGAGGCAAGAGCCGCTGGAGCCAAGGTAAAGACCTATCCTGGGAACCGCTTCGCCCGGAACTGGTGGTAGAAGTTGCGTATGAACACATGCAGGGCGGGCGCTTCCGGCACATGTCGCAATTTCGGAGATGGCGCACCGATAAAAAGCCGGGCGACTGTACCTATGCCCAACTCGAAGTCGTTCCCCCGCAGGAACTCATGGAAATTTTCGCCCGCGGCCGCTAAAATCAGCCACCTTTAGCTCTTTTTGGCGGTGCGTTTTGTGCGCCATTCGCGCGTGGGATCGTCGTCGGGATCGGGCGTTTCCTGCGCAGGCCGAAGATTTTCGGGCACGTTGCGCAGGTTGATCCGTATGCGGGTCCAGGTGGACGAACGGCCGCGCATGGAATCGACCAAAACATCATCTGCAGCGAGGAGTCCGGCGACTTCGGGGTGTTTGTTTTTCCAACGATCGAGGCCTTCGAGTGCGGCGTCCTTATGAGTAGAATTCGCGACCACGATCAGCGGCATTTTGGTTCGTGCCGGCTTCGCCGATTTCTTCTTGGCGGCGGACTTCGCACGCGAGGGCGCCACCCGCGCCGCTTCGCCCTCCATTTTGCGAAAGTGGGGCGGCCAGGGAGCGTCGCCCAAGCCGGCGTCCTCGTCGCGCGCCGCCAGGTCGAGCAATTTTTCGAGCGAACCTGGCTCCGCGTCGATCGCGGCACGCGGGTCTCCGAGTTCGGCATAACGCGGGGGAACCGTCAGCACGGTAAAGTCGGCGGGGTCACAATCCGGAACTTCGTGCCAATGCAGGGGAGTGGAAACGCGTGCATCCGGCAAAGGGCGCACGGAATACGCGGAGCAAGTAGTGCGGTCCTTTGCATTCTGGTTGTAATCCAGGAAAACGCCGTGACGCTCTTCCTTCCACCATTTCGAACTGGCGAGCGCGGGTAGCCGTCGTTCGATGGCGCGCGAGAGAGCCAGGGCCGCGCGGCGCACTTCCGCGAAGGTCCAGCGCGGTTCGATCCGCACATTCACGTGGATACCGCGCGACCCGCTGGTCTTCGGCCAGCCGCGGAGTCCCATTTCCTTGAGAAAGGCGTTTACTTCGAGCGCCACCAGCCGCACGTCCTGCCAGCCGACGCCGGGACCGAGATCGAGATCTACCCGCAGCTCGTCGGGATGGTCGAGGTCGCCCGAGCGCACAGGGTGCGGGTGAAGCTCGATGCAGCCCAGATTGACGATCCATGCGAGCCCTGCCGCATCGTCGACGACCAATTCTTCCGCCGTTCGACCCGAAGGAAAAGAGAGTGTCACGGTCCTCAGCCATGCGGGACGATCAGAGGGCGCGCGTTTTTGATAAAACGCCTCACCTTCCGCGCCGTTCACGAACCGTTTGAGAACAATGGGACGATCCCGAATCCCTGCCAGAGCTGCGGGAGCGATCGCGAGATAATAGCGAACCAGGTCGATTTTCGAGAGTTTCACCTGCTTCGAGAAATAAGGCTTGTCGGGATGCGTTATTCGCACTTCGCGTCCCATGATCGGGACCAACTCGATGCTCTCTGCGCTGCTCACAACCCTAGGCTACAATTATTCGCCTGCCCGCTTCGAACTCCGCAACTTTCGCATTTTCTTGCAACGAAGTATTCACCAAATCTCTCTATTCTGAGATTAGGCAGGCCGGATAAACGACAAGGAGAAATATTATGCCGCTGATAACGACGAAGGACGGAACTCAGATTTACTACAAAGATTGGGGCACTGGACAGCCGGTCGTTTTCTCGCACGGTTGGCCGTTGACTGCGGACGACTGGGACGGGCAAATGCTTTACTTCGGACAGCATGGCTATCGCGTAATCGCCCACGACCGGCGAGGCCATGGGCGTTCCACTCAGACCTGGAACGGCAATGAGATGGACACTTACGCAGATGACCTGGCTGCGCTGTTTGAAAAACTCGATCTTAAGGACGCGATTATGGTTGGGCATTCGACCGGCGGGGGCGAAGTCGCGCGTTACTTGGGCCGTCACGGCGCCAAGCGTGTCGCGAAGGCCGCGCTCATCAGCGCTGTGCCCCCCCTGATGTTGAAAACGGAGAAGAATCCGGGCGGCCTGCCAATTTCGGCCTTCGACAGCCTCCGGGTAGCGCTCGCGGGCAATCGGGCGCAATTTTACAAGGACATCACGCTGCCGTTTTACGGATATAACCGGCCGGGCGCAAAGATTTCGGAGGGTGTTCGGGAACACTGGTGGCTGCAGGGCATGTCGGGAGGAATCAAGGCCCATTACGACTGCATCAAGGCGTTCTCGGAGACCGACTTCACCGAAGACTTGAAAGGGATCGATATTCCGGTGCTGGTGCTGCATGGCGACGACGATCAGATTGTGCCCATCGGCGCCGCGGCACTGATGTCCGCGAAGATACTCAAGAACGCAACGCTAAAGGTCTATCCCGGTTTTCCGCATGGTATGCCCACAACCAACGCAGATCAAATTAATGCCGACCTACTGGCATTCTTTAAAGGAACCGCGGTAGCCGCGTCCTCGTGAGTCAATGCATCCGGTTATCACGTGACCGCCGGTAGTCAAGAACGCTTGTTTTTCTAGCGAGAACCTGCGCCAAACGTAGCGATAATAACCTTTTATTTCATTGACTTACACTTTCTGGATGGTTGCGTGCCCCGCAAACCAACGGATCAGGAGGAAATGGAATGAAGAAATTGCTCACAGCTTTAGCATTGACGGCGGGACTCGGTTTCGGCGCTCAAGTGTCATTAGGAGTGCGAATCGGCGAACCGCCGCGTCCGCGCGTGGTCCGTATCCAGCCCCGTTCACCAGGTGAGGGCTATACCTATGTAGATGGATATTGGTATCCCGTCGGGAATCGCTACACTTGGCATCAAGGTTACTGGACCCGCCCCCCGTATTCGGGCTCAACTTGGAATTCTCCCCGTTATGAGAGCGGCATGTATTACCAAGGCTATTGGAATGGGGATCACGGGCGGGCCGAACATGAACACCAATGGGATCGCGACCGCCAACGGCGGGATTATCGCGAAAACGATCGGCATTAAGGGATTTGCGTGGCACCGGGCGTGTTCCTGTGCGCCCGGCTTTCCTTAAAACCCAAGCTCGATCCTGCTGCTCACTTAGTACCAATGACTTCCAGGGAATGAACCGGACGATTCATTACTGATCCACCGAGTTGATGGTAGTTTGTTGCAGCGGCGGTTTTACCGCGGCAACAGGAGAAAACCAGCAATGAGTAAGTTGAGATTGAAACTGCGCGACTTGAAGAATACATCTGGGCAGGACTTAATTGAATATGCGCTGATGGCAGGGTTCGTGGCCGTGGCGGCCGGGGCCGTGATGCCAGGGGTTGCCGACAGCATCAGCACCATTTTTTCGCAGGTCGGGTCAGTTTTGGGTCTCGCGTCTACCCAGGGTTAATGCGGCGAGAAGCCGGCGCTTCCTTCAGAAATCGCGCCGGCCGCTAAGCTCGAAGTTCGTTAAGGAATCTGAAAATCAACTTGGCGATCACGATTAATCTGCTGGCTGAACGGCACGTCCACGCTTGAAAGCGGAACGTGGTACTCCTGGTTATCACGATCCATCCAGTAGAGCTGGTCGCCTTCAACCTTATACGCAGTTGCCACCTTGATGGTATGGTCCGTGAAAGCGATCAGGTAATACTGCTCCCGATTACCGTTGTCTGAGGACTGAGGTTGAGCCTCGGACCCCTGATATTGGGGTTGGGGTTGGTATTGAGGCTGCTGTTGTGGGGGTGGTCCGGATTGCCCTCGATCTTGTGGCGAATAACCATAGTTCTGCTGGGGTGGCGGGGCCGCGGAATAGCCGCCATCGTAAGCGTAGGGATCATAGCCATAGCCATAAGAATAGGGGTCATATCCGTAATAACCGTACGGGTAACCTGAATAATAATACGGGTAGCCGCCGAATCCGAGGTAGAGACTGGAGCCGCCGAAATAGCGGCCACCGTAATAACCGCGGCCGCCGTAGTAGCCGCCACGGAAACCGCCAGTCCCGCCATGGAAATTGCCACCGCTTCCACCGCGGAAGCTGCCGCTAGTCCCGCCGCGGAAACTGCCCCCACCGTGGTCACCGCCGCCGGAAAAACCGCCCGCACGGGCTGATCCGCCAGAATGGCCTCCCCCACCGCCGTGTGACCCGCCACGCTGGCCATAGGCTGTAGAAAGAAGAACCGGGGAGCTAAGAACCAGAAAAAGTGCAACCTTCGAGATTGTCATAGACGTTCGCCTTCTATAGCGTTAGATGTTGCAGATTCGAGTTCGGTTCCAGAGCATCCTGGCAGCGCTTTGGTTGGAATCAAGGGGCTTAGGGCGCGCTGCTGGCTTGTTTCCGCCCGTAATGCGGATGCGACGGCGCTGAGCTTGCTACTTGCGTCCGCAGCGTCACCATGTCATTCTGCACTACTAAGGTGGAAATATGATTGTACGCCGCAGGTTCATCAAGAGCGCCTCCATGGCCGCGATCGCGTCGGCAGCGCCCGGGATCTTCGGGGGGGCGAGCTATGCCGAAAAAGTTCCGAATTCGGCCGGCGACCAGCCCGCCAAGCTCAAGGCGCCCGCAGGCGCTTGCGACTGCCATCATCACATCTATGACGCGGCCCGGTTTCCGCCCGTAGAGCCGGGTGGCGCCATCATTCCGAATGCCCGCGTCGAGGAATATCAAATGCTGCAGCGGCGGATTGGAACCGGGCGCGACATTATAGTCACTCCGATGGCCTACGTTACTGACAATCGCGTGACGCTGGATGCGATTAAGCGTTTGGGACCGAACGCGCGTGGCGTCGCCGTGGTCCATCCGTCTGTCACGGACGCCGAGCTGAAGATGCTCAACGACGGAGGCATCCGAGGCATCCGCTTCTCCATCGCCGAGGGGCGCAAGGGAGCCACGTCCATCGATATGATTGAGCCTTTGTCGAAGCGGATTAGCGCGCTCGGCTGGCATGTTCAGATCAACATGGGCGCAGATCAAATCGCCGCCGCCGCGGATTTGTGGAATCGCCTGCCATCCGCCATTGTCTTCGATCACATGGGACACGTTCCGCAGCCTGCGGGCATGAGCCACCCGGTATACAACGTGGTTCGCCGCCTGGTCGACAAAGGCCGGACCTGGGTCAAGTTGTCGGTAACCTATGACAACACCAAGGACGGGCCGCCCGGCTATGCCGACATTACCAAGGTCGCTCAGGCGTACATAAAAGCTGCGCCGGAGCGCATGGTCTGGGGCAGCAACTGGCCGCATCCTAACGAGACCACCAAGCCCGATGACGCGATGCTGTTCGATTTAATGCTCAAATGGGCGCCGGATGAGAAGACGCGCCACCGCATTCTGGTGGAGAATCCGGCGGCGCTCTACGGCTTTGCGAAATCGGCATAAAGGGGAACGGTCATGCGAACAGCGTTGATTCTGAGTTTCGTCATTCTCGCGATACTGGCCCTTCCGGGACTGCCGGTTGGTGCGCAACAGGCAACGATACATCCCTTGGTGACGGAGGCCGAGTATAAACGCTGGCAAACGGAACTCTCCAACTGGGGGCGCTGGGGTAAAGACGATGAGCTGGGGACCTTGAACCTGATCACTACAGCCAAACGTAAACAGGCTCTGGCGCTCGCTAAGGAAGCGTTCTCCGTATCGCTCGCGCACGACGCGAATGCCACCAAGGGAGTCGATAATCCCTGCCCGATCGAATGGGAACTGACGACGGACAAGCCCGAAACGGTGACTGACCGGATTGCCTATAATTGCATCCACGGGCCCGGCACCACTCACCTCGATTCCTTCGCTCACATGTTCTTCGACGGGAAGATGTGGAATGGCTACTCGCGGGATCTGGTTACTAAAGAGGGCGGCGCAGCGAAAGTTTCGATCTTGACGATGAAGACCGGCATTTTGACCCGTGGAGTTCTTTATGATATCCCGCGGCTGAAGGGCCTGCCGTATCTGGAGCCGGGAACGCGGATCTTCCCGGAGGACCTGGAGGCATGGGAAAAAAAGGTTGGAGTGAAGGTGACGGCGGGGGACGCTCTGGTCCTCCGTTGGGGGAAATGGGCGCGGCGGGCGAAACTAGGCCCGCAAGCCGGGGATGAGGCGGCAGGGTTGGATAATTCCGTTCTGCCGTGGCTGAAGAAGCGTGATATTAGTCTGATGGTGTGGGAAACGGCAGGTTATACACCACAACCGCCGGGCGATCTTTTCCGCAACGCCGTGCACAACTTTATTTTGGAGATTCTGGGTGTCCACATCCTGGATCGTGCCGATTTGGAGTCGCTCAGTGAGGCGGCGGCGGCACGTAACCGCTGGGACTTTATGTTGACAGTAGCGCCATTGCCCATCCCGCACGGGACCGGGTCGCCGGTGAATCCGATAGCGATTTTTTGAGATCGGCGCGCAAAGCGATCGAGGGTAGCGGGCTACTTTGAATGCTGGAAGCCGATGGACGCGGGTTGAAAGAGCAGCGTAAATGACATGTTTCTGAAATCTCTTTTCGTTTTGGCGTCATCGGTCGGGATCGCCCACGGTTGCAGTTGCCGTGAGCCAAAGGTGCAATTCAAAATGGATCATTCTGATGTGGTCTTTCGAGGTACCCTAATCGAACTGCGGGATTCGGAAGTCGACCACTTTCTCCCATTTGTTCGAGATACGAGGAAGATTGCCGTATTTCGCGTGGCCCGCGTTTGGAAAGGGGATGTCGGCCCAATATTTGAAATGCCAGCCGTCGAGGAAACTAGTGTTTGCGTAGGTTTCAACCCTGACGCTCTAAGGCTGGGGACTGATCTTCTCATTTACGCAGACCGCTCACGACTTCCAGGACACCAAGATGTATACTACACCAGCATCTGTGGTTTTCATAAAGTCGCGTGCGGGTCCAAGGATTTGAGAAAACTTGGTCGTGGCAAAGATCCGCTGAAACAAAATAGTGCAGAGTAGCTCATTGGCCGACCGAGGCCCCGTTGATTTTAGCGGCTGCCTTGGTATAGTGGTTTTCTATGAGACTCCTTAGCCTGGTCGCACTCGCCGCTTTCACCATCGGCCCCTTGCCGGCCCAACTCGCCTCGCCCAACGCTACTGGCGCGGCTATCGCTCACGTTCATATCAACGCGGTGGATATCGCTGCGCAAGAGCGCTTCTGGACCCAGCTCGGCGGTAAGCCCATGAGCAACGAAAAGCTGCGGATGGTGCAATTCCCCGGAATTTACATCGTTTTGCGGCAGCAGAATCCTACCGCCGGCACGGCGGGATCGGTGCTGAATCACTTCGGTTTTCATGTGAAGAACTTTAACGAATCGATGGCTAAATGGAAGGCCGCGGGCCTCACGATTGAGCCTCCCGGAAATAACCCCAAGCAGGGCTATCTGGTAGCTCCCGACAACATTCGTGTAGAGATCATCGAGGACGCCTCGATCTCCGGCAACATCGCCATGCACCACATTCATTTGTTCGTGCCCGACCCCATGGCAGCGCAGGCCTGGTACGTCAAAAACTTTGGAGCCATCGCCGGGAAACGCGGTCAGTTCGATACCGCAAATGTCCCCGGCGCTGAGTTCACTTTCGCGAAAAGCGATATGGCGCTGCCCGGCACCAAGGACCGCGCGGTCGATCACATCGGTTTTGAAGTCAAAAATATCGAGCAGTTCGTGAAGGATCTGGAAGCCAAGGGAACGCATCCCGAAGCTGCGATCCGCACCAGCGCCAATGCTTCAAAGCTCCGGCTGGCGTACATTACAGATCCCTGGGGCACGTATATCGAGCTGACGCAGGGCTTGCCGCCGGTAGTATCGGCATCGGCCTACGAATAGGGGATCGCCTGCGCGGCAATCGTGATTTGGGCTGCATCGGCTTGCCGCAAAGTCTCAGCTTGATCCAGCATTAGCGTGCGTCCCGCGTCGATCGCGAGCGCGGTGGTGCCGGTTTCGCGCATCACGGCGATGGTTTGCGGACCCACAACGGGCACGTCATAAAGCATGTGCCTGCGGCGTCGGGATCCTTTGACCAGACGCAACGGCTTGCCTTCCACGAGCGACGCCGCGCGGCGCAGCATGGCGTCGGTGCCCTCCATCGCTTCGACAGCCACGCAGGCGCGGTCTGCAATGGCGATGCTCTGACCGATGTCGTGCTCAGAAAGAGCCGCTGCGATGCGGCGTCCGTATTCCATGTCGCGCTCCTCATCGGCAGACGGTTTCCGTCGAGTGAGGACTCCGGCGGGAGCGAGCAGATCTTTTAGAAGAAGCGTCGAATCCACTAACTCGATGCCTTCGTCTTTAAGTACCTTCATCACTGCGCCGATCAACCCTTCCGTATTCTTGGTTTCAATCGAAGCCAACAGCTTTACCAGCTTCAAATCGGGCACAATCGCGGAGAAGATCTTGGCGTGTTTGACCTGCCCGCACATCATCACTTGCGTGATGCCTTCGTGGTGGCAGATATCGATCAACCGGCTGAGTGCGCCCAGTGAAATCCAGTGGCAACGCGCGGCCAATGGCTCAATCTCGTGCGAAGCCTCCTCTTTTATGCCGATTACAACCACTTCGAGTCCGGCCGTGCGGGCGGCTTCAAGCGCAAGTACCGGAAAGCGGCCATTGCCGGCGATCATCCCCAAAGGCATGGGTTACTTTATGAAACCCCGGCCGGATGCCGCCATAAATTGCAGCAATTCTCCAACTTCAGAGAATGCGCCGACTTCCGCTTGAATTTTCTCGAGAGCCTGGGAGGTATTCAACTTCGAGCGCGAAAGCAGGCGAAACGCTTTGTGAAGCGCTTCAATGCTCTCGGCGGAGAAGCCTCGCCGCTCGAGTCCGGTCTTATTCTCTCCGTACACCTTGATTTCTCGCTTGCCGGAAGTGGTCGAAAACGGCAACACGTCCTGAGTGACGACGCTATAGCCGCCGATCATGGCGTGCCGGCCGATGCGGCAAAACTGGTGAATGGCGCTGCCCGCGCCGACCACTGACCAGTCTTCAATCGCAACGTGACCTCCTATGGTGGCTGCATGCGACAACACGCAATGGCTGCCCATTTGGACGTCGTGGGCGATGTGGACCTGCACCATTAACAGGTTGTCGTCGCCGAGTGCGGTCAGCATGCCGCCACCTTCGGTGCCGCGGTGAATAGTCACGAATTCGCGGATCTTGTTGCGGTGGCCGATGTGGGTGCAGGAGCGCTCCCCGCGATACTTCAGATCCTGTGGCGCGAGGCCGATGGTCGAATACGGGAAGAATACATTGTCTTCGCCGACATCGAGCGGGCCCTCCATGACCACGTGAGACATGATGCGAGTCCGGGCGCCGATTGACACGTCCGCGCCGATCACGGAATAAGGTCCGATTTCGGCTGACTCAGCGATCTTCGCGGTTGGGTCGACAATCGCCGTCGGGTGAATCGGCATCGCGTTTCGCTAGGGGCGATCGGCCAGCACGCACAGGATTTCGGCCTCGGCCACCACCGCCCCGTCGACGGTAGCCCTGCCCGATACCTTGGCCATCGAAGCCCGGCTGCGAAGCACCTTCATTTCCATGCGTAGTTGATCGCCGGGCCGCACGGGCTTGCGGAACTTCGCGCCATCGACGCCGGCCAGCAATACCAGTTTGCTCTTGCGATCTGCAATACCGTTCAGGACCAGCACTCCGGCCACCTGCGCCATGGCTTCGATGATCAGCACGCCGGGCATCACCGGATAATCCGGAAAATGGCCCGCGAAGAACGGTTCGTTTACGGTTACGTTCTTGATGCCGACCACACGCTCCGCCTCCAGTTCTTCAATGCGATCCACCAGCAGAAACGGGTAGCGGTGCGGTAGGATTTCGCGGATGGCGTCGATATCCAGGGCGTGGCTCGAAGAAACGCCGCTCGAAACAGAGGGGGGCATACGGATTCTGAATTATAGCAGGCGTTATCCTACATTCGATGGGTTTCCCGGAAAAAGAAGTGATCGCGACCATCCGGCAGTTTGTCGAGTGCGAATCGCCTAGCGACAATCCCGCCAGCGTGAATCGTTTCGTCGAACTGCTGGCGGAGACGGTTAGAGACATCGCACGTGTGAAAACTTACGCGGGTAGCAAGAAATATGGCAAGCACCTGCGTTGCGAGTTCCTCCTGCCGGGCTCAAAAAAGACCGGCCAGATTCTGGCGCTGGGCCATTCCGATACGGTGTGGCCCCTAGGCACGTTGCGCACCATGCCCTTCCGGCAGGCTAAAGGCCGGTTATGGGGACCGGGTGTGTTCGATATGAAAGCCGGCCTGGTGTTCTTCATTTTCGCGATGCGTGCGCTGCGGGAGCGGGACACTCCGGTCGGTCGCAGGGTGGTTCTGCAGGTCAATTCGGACGAAGAAATCGGCAGCCCATCGTCGAGAGCGCTCACGGAGGAGGCTGCGCGAGCTTCGTCCGCAGTGTTGGTCCTCGAACCAAGTCAGGGGCTCGACGGCAAACTCAAGACTGCCCGGAAAGGCGTAGGCGACTACACCGTGTCGGTGCAGGGGCGCGCGGCACACGCCGGCTTGGATTTCTCGAACGGCGCCAGCGCGATTGTCGAAATGGCGCGCCAAATTCAAAAGATTGCCGGGTTTACGAGACTCGACCGGGGAATTACGGTCAGCCCGGGAGTGATTCACGGTGGAACCCGCGGCAACGTGATTCCGGCGGAGTGCCGCGTCGAAATCGACGTCCGCATCCCCAAAACGGCGGATGCAAAATACCTGGATCGCCAGTTTCGTTCGCTCAAGCCCTTCGACAAGCGCTGCCGGGTTGCCTTCACGGGAGGGGTGAACCGTCCCCCGCTGGAGCGCACCGCCGGAGTGCGGACGCTCTTCCGGAAAGCTCAGAGACTGGCGGCCGAATTGGGGGTGAAACTCGAAGAATCGTCCGCCGGGGGCGGCTCCGACGGCAATTTCACCGCTGCGCTCGGCGTGCCCACGCTCGATGGATTGGGCGCTATCGGGGAAGGAGCGCACGCGCCTAACGAGAGCATCCTGATCGATCGCATGGCCGACCGGATCGCGCTATTGAGTAAACTTGTGGCGGCGCTTTAACGTCTGTTTTAGTGTCCGGATGATATCCTGACAACGAAGGCATCCATTCCTCTATGCGCCTCAGCCGGTGGCTGATTCTCGCCGCCATTCTTGCGATCGTCGCGTTCGTCGGCCAAACCTATATCAAGCGCCAGCAGGCGCTTGCCCGCGATAAGCCGGCTCCCCCACCGCCGCTTGAAACCGGTATCGACGGGCGCGCCACTGACTGGGTCTACACGCAAAGCGATGGCGAGCATCCTCGCGTGACGGTGCGCGCGAAAAGCTTCCGCCAGGTGAAGGCGCCCTCGGTGATGGAACTCAACGGCGTGGAACTGCAATTGTTCCACAAAGACGGGGATCAATTCGATTTGGTACGCAGCGAAAAAGCGCAGTTCGATATTGCTGCTAAGACCCTTTATTCCGATGGAGACGTAGTGATCACGATGGGTAAGCCGGCGGGCAAGCTGGTTGCGGACGAGGACGGCGGACGCATCGTGACCATCCACACGTCCGGCGTCCGCTTCGCGAGCGATACTGGGACGGCCTCCACCGATCGCAAGGCGAAATTCGAATTCGAGAAGGGGCATGGTTCGGCCGAAGGTGTAGACTACGATCCGAACTCGCGCGCATTGCACCTCCACAGTAAGGTCGAGCTTCAGTGGAAGGCCGCGGCGCCCCACGGGAAGCCGTTGTCGATAGAGGCCGGCGAAGCCTACTATAACGAGGCCGAGTCCAAGGTCTTTCTGCTGCCCTGGTCGAAGCTGACCCGCGATTCCCTCCATATCGAAGCCGGAGCCGCCCAGGTGACGCTGGATCATGGCGTGATGAAAGAGGCGCTGGCCCAGGCTGCCCACGGAGTGGAGGACGACCCGGGCCGCAAAGTCGAGTTCGCCGCCGATTCATTGTGGCTGCGATTTGGGGACGGAACGAAGATCGAGGAAATCAAGGGCCAGCAAAACGGCAAACTGATTTCAACCGCCAACGCGATGCGCACCACTGTCACCGCCGATATCATCGACCTGGAATTCGAAGCCGGCGTCGAAGAAAGCACCCTGAAGCACGCGCTCGCGATGCAGAAGGCAGTCGCCGAAGCGCGACCTTTGCCGCGTCCGGGCGAACTGCTGCCCGAAACGCGGGTCCTGAAGAGTGAAGTGATCCATCTGAATATGCGTCCTGGCGGGCGTGAGATCGCGACTGTCGAGACCGACGGCGCAGGCACGGTCGATTTTCTGCCCAATCAGCAAGGGCAGCCCAAGCGTTCTCTTAAAGGCGACCGCATCTGGATGACCTACGGTCCTGAGAACCGTATTGAATCGTTCCGGTCGATCAACGCCTTCACGCGGACCGAAAAGCCGGGCACACCGGCTCCGCCGCCGATGCTGACGCAAAGTAAGGAACTGCTGGCCACGTTCGATCCCAAGACTAGCGAGCTGTTGCGCCTGGAGCAAAAAACCAATTTCCGCTACGAGGAGGGGACTCGCCGCGCCACCGCGGATAAAGCGACGCTCGAACAAGTCAAGGACATAATTACTCTGGAGGGCTCCGCGCGCGCCACCGACCCGACCGGCTCAGCCGCGGCCGATCGCCTGGTTATGAATCAGGAAACCGGCGACTTCGTAGCGGACGGCCGCGTAGCGACTACACGTCTGCCGGACCAGAAGCCGTCGTCTTCGGCGCTGCTCTCGGGCGCGGAAGTGATGCAGGGACGAGCCCAACATATGACCTCCGCCGAGAACAACCAGAAGCTGCATTACGAAGGCAGCGCCGTGGTTTGGCAGGGCGCCAATCGAGTCGAAGCCGACCGCATCGACATCGATCGCACGAAGCAAATATTCGAAGCGCACGGAAAAGTAGTGAGCCAGTTTGCGGACAAAGCCGCCCCCGACAAGACCGATATGGTTAAGACCAAATCCACAACAGGGCCGATATTCACCGTGGTGCGCGCCCCCGACTTGGTGTACACCGATACTACACGGCTCGCGTACTATCAGGGCGGCGCAGCGATGGTGCGGCCGGGGCTGAGCGTCGTCGGTCAGGAACTCAAGGCCTATATGAACGATCGCAGCGCCGCTTCTTCGCTCGACAAAGCTTTTGCCGATGGCGCCGTCAAAATCGTCAGCAGCGCCGACAAACGGACCCGCACCGGCACCTCCGATCATGCCGAATACTACACCGCTGAGCAGAAGGTGATTCTGAATGGAGGCGACCCTCTTCTGGTCGATAACCTAAAGGGGCAGACCCGCGGCAAACAATTGACCTGGTGGTCCAACAATGATAGGCTGCTGGTAAATGGCGTGGAAAATCGGCCCGCAGACACGCTGATCCGCAAGAAATAGCGCTCGTGCATACTCTCCAGACAACGGAACTCACCAAGGCCTACCGCGGCCGCAAAGTAGTGGATAACGTTTCCGTGCGCGTGAAGCAAGGCGAGGTGGTAGGCCTCCTCGGTCCTAACGGCGCGGGCAAGACCACATCATTTTATATGATTGTCGGGCTGATCACACCGGATTCGGGCCGCGTGGTGCTCGACGACGACGATATCACGCAACTGGCGATGTATCAGCGGGCCCGCCGAGGCATCAGTTATCTGCCGCAGGAAGCGTCGGTTTTTCGCAAGCTTTCGGTCGAAGACAATCTGATGGCGATCCTGCAAACGTTGCGTCTGAGCCGGCGCGAACGGCTGGATCGTATGGATCGTCTCATCGCGCAAATGGGTCTGGAGCAAGTTCGCAAGAGCAAGGGGTACGTGCTTTCGGGCGGGGAGCGGCGCCGGGTGGAGATCGCGCGCAGCCTGGTGATCGAACCGTGCTTTCTATTGCTGGATGAGCCGTTCTCCGGGATCGATCCCATTCAAGTGCTGGAACTGCAACGGATCATATTCGATCTCAAGAATTCCGGAATTGGGGTTCTGATGACGGATCACAATGTGCGCGAAACGCTGGCCGTAACCGATCGCGCTTACATCATCAATAATGGACGCATCTTCCGCTCCGGCTCCCCCGAATCGCTAGGCAACGATCCGGAAGTTCGCCGGGTGTACCTGGGAGAGCACTTCAGCATGGGAATCGAAAGCGCTCGAACTCCCCGAGTCGATTAGATTACGCCGCGGCGCCTTCGGTTAGCTGTCCCATGGAATTGGCAAAATGTGCCACCACCATCGACATCTCTTCGAGGGCCTTGCGCGCAGCAGCCGGTGAGAACGAGCTGCTTAAGCGATAGCATGCACTCATCACACGGTAGTTTAGCCCGAGCATCGTCTGTTCGAGCGAAGATCCTTCTTGCGTTCCCGCCTGTTTCAGCAAACGGCTGAGCACGGCGTAGTCCCGGTCAAGCGTGTCGCGAAGGCAGTCCAGGTTGCCCGCGCTGGCCCGGAGTTGCGACTGCACCTCCAGAAAACCGAGTTGATTCGCATTGGCCACTTGGAAGGCAAAGTCTCGAGTCGTCTTCGCGCTCAAGATGAGCAGGCACGTATAACGAAACCAGTAAGCAAACAGCAGCACCGAACTCACGGTAATGATTACGGTGGTGACGAGTTCAATCATAGTTTCCACTCAAATACCGGGAGCGGGTTTGCAAACATCTTATCCATGAAGCTAGATGAAGAATAGCACTGCGTTTGCCTTGGTTCAATGCTTTTAAGGAAACTAAGGTTATTTTGTTGCGCGTTCGTAAGGGCCTCATGAATCGAAGATCATGTTAGCCGGTGCGTCCGGATGTTGTTCGCGATGTTTTCGATACAGTGCGGCGTAGCTGCTGTTTAAAAACTGCGAAACGGGGAAATCTAAGCGCGCAGCGGTACTATCGATCCAGTATTGGGGACCCTCCAGTTCTAGGTACACTCCAATCGGCGTCTCATCGAGAGTAATGATTCCAGGTTCACCGGAAGTCGTGAACATCGTGCGGTACTTCTCATAACGAAAGCCGGGATAGTAACCTAGGCGGTCGAGTACCAGCGTGAAAGTGTCGGGATCGGATACGTCGAATTCAATTTCTTCCCGGCTCTTATAGATTTCGCGTTTGGCGGGGCCTTTATAAGTGACCATCGCGCGCGGGCCCCGTTCAAGCGAAAAAGTTCGCCGCAAGCGGAGGATCTGATCGGATTGCCGGAGACCGCCGGAAAGCAGATCGAAGAGCTGGTCATTTTCGAGCGTGCGCGGCTCTGAAATGACATAGCCCTTCCTCTCGATCAACGCATGGGCTTGTTTGGCCGTGCCATCCCATTGCAGCTTGATTTCAGTTTCCGTCACCTATGTAGTGATCATACGGCACAGGCCCCGCCCGGCCGCCTTAAACG
Organism: Bryobacterales bacterium; assembly: GCA_025350625.1. GTDB lineage: Bacteria > Acidobacteriota > Terriglobia > Bryobacterales > Bryobacteraceae > Palsa-187. Next base: position 67,259 of record JANXXL010000040.1, read on the forward strand.
GGCAGGCCCAGTCTGCAAATAATCCGTCCGCGTTTAGTTATCTCGCGCCGAACTGGTCATGGCGGATGCGGAAATCGCGCATTCGTGTTAGGTCGTCGGTTAACACCTGCCTGTCGCGAACCCCTAATCTATTCGAGCTGACCACCACCTGTAGGGCCCCCATCGCTTCATCCAGTTCTTGTTCATCGTAGGTGCCCTGGGCTAATTTTTGCTGCAATTCATCGAGCTCGAACTTTGTCCTCGCGAGCCGGGCTGAATCACTCCCAAACGGAAAAGTATTTGACTCGACGTGATCGAGATCTTCGCGTATGTGCTGGAAAAACGTGGCTCGCCAATCATTTCCGCTAAATCTCTGGTCCCGCTCGCGGTGGTAAACGCCTTCTACATCGCGTGCGCCATACTGGTCATGCCGCACGCGGAAATCTTGCATACGTCGTATATCATCCCCGAGCATCGCGCGATCAGAAGGCGCCAACCGGTTGGCTTGCAAGACAACTCGCAGTGCCGCAATCGCTTCGTCAAGTTCTTGCTGGTCATAAAAACCTTGGGACAACTTATCTTGGAGCTCGTCCAGCTCCATTTGAGTCCGGGCGATTCTGGTCTGATCGCCGTTAAACAAGACCGCGTTTGAGCTCACATGGTCCAGATCCTCGCGGATCCGCTCAAAAAACCTAGACTGCGCGTTATTACCTTGAAACGCCGCGTCGCGACCGCGGTGAAACTCATCCTCTTGCGGCGGTGGACCGCCCGGAAATACCCGCCCTTGGGGCGCGCCGTAAGACCTGCGATCTTGAGTGAATGGAGCTCCGTTCCAGGTCACAGTGAAGGTGTATCTTTCGGCGCCGCTATCGGGGTCTTCAATTCGGACGACGGCAGCGCCACCGTTTCGCGGGTCGCTAACGAGTTGTTGTCTGCCGCGGCCATCAATCCCGGCAAAACTGAAATCGGTGGGGTTGGAGGGCATTACCGAGCTACATTCGAAGCGGCGCCATTGGGGGGCTTGTCCGTTGAGATTCCGAAGAATGGCATTACCTCCTCGAATCTCGATCTCGGCAGCACCGTCGACCACAAATTCGGCCGTGCATTGACCACCGCTAGAGTCCCCTCCGCCGAGAAGTATAGCCCTCCGCGGGAAAGTTTGGGCCGTGGCGATCGCACCTGCTACTAAAAATGTGCTGACAATATGCCGGACCATATTTCACCCCGTCACTCCTAAATTCGGTCTACCTGCCCTCAATCGACCTGCGTCCGGGAAGCCTTTTAATATGCCGGCACGTATGAAACCGCACCGGTATCCCCGTCAAGAATCATGTCGTAAGGGAACCAGTAGATCTCCTCATCTCCATAATCATTGATATAGGAGTAACCGATATAGGTCGTCCCCACATATTGGCCTTGTACTAAAACGAAAGTCGCATTGCGAAATAGGCCCGGGGCAGTTTGGGCCATTTTCTTGTTCGTTTTGTACTTTTTGACTGGAACGTCCCCCTTTTTGGGATGGCTAACTTTTAGGCCCGCAATTTTTCCGTCCTTGACATCCACAGCAGCGGTGTAGTCCCCGTTTTTATGGAGTACATGGTGCCCATTAGTTTTGGCCTTTCCGCCCAGCAGTTGTTGGCCGTCGTGATGGTTCGCCTTGCCTTTTGCTGCGGCACCTACGGCAAACAATCCCAAAATCATGATACTCGCGGCGAACGCACAATATTTGTTATTGATCTTCATGGTCATCTCCCCGTCGAAAATGTCACTACCTGATAGTTAGAGTAAGTTGGTGTGGCTACTGTTTCACCAACACGTTGGTGCCCTAGAATTGAATTCGAGCAATACGACGGCATATCGACTGACCACTCGCCGATGATAATAGCCCAAGACGCAAACGCCTTATCAATCGGGATCGGCCTTGAAACGGTGGTTAATTCCGCCTGACTCCCCCTGGATCTTGGAAGGTACGGACTCGACGCCCTCCCTACGAACGTGCGGATATTAATTAGCCGGACAAGGACTTACGGCTCTTAGATTTTGCAACTGGTGGCCCTTCAGAGGTGACCATCATGATCTTCGAAGGTGGCCGGTTCTGAAAGGACATAGTCGTTCCTCTCAATCAACGCGTCGGCGTCTTCGGCCGTGCCAAGCTGGATTTTAGTTTCAGCCATCTATGGAGTGATGATACGATGAGGCAACGCGCCCGTAGCTCAGCTGGATAGAGCGACTGACTTCGAATCAGTAGGCCGGGGGTTCGAGTCCCTCCGGGCGCACCACAATCTAAAGCACTTGCTAAATTGGCTGAACCTGTCTTCCTTGACTGTCTTCCCCCGTACCACTACTGAATGCTTTCGGATTGCTCAGCCTGCTCCTGCGCTTCGTCCTTTGCCTTGAGATGTAG
>JANXXL010000072.1 GCA_025350625.1 Bryobacterales bacterium
GGACACGATGCTAAAGTCGGACCCCGATTCTAACCAAAACTCTTCCTAAACGAGGTGGTGTCTGGATGTTGGTCTGACGTTGCAAAGAGATACGAACGCATCGCAGGATGAGAGCTTTGTCTTTGTCGGCCCGCCATGCAACGAGGCATTACCATCGCATGAGCCACAACCAAAAACCGAATTGTGCACAAGCCGGACGGTAGAAGGCGATCGCGATCAGGCCGGGAACGGCTGAGACGGCCGGTCGGAAGGGAACATGCGGATCTCAGTATGCCTTGAAGTCCAGTGAATGATGGCTTGAAGCGGGTTACGCCAGGCACTCCTGCCAAGCTATAGTTAGTCGGAATCGCATGCTCATTCTCACATCGAGCCCGTCCAAAAATTCATCGAACCTCGCGCCGGTTCTGGCCGCGTTACGAAAACGGAAAAATGTCACGCCACTGTGTGCTACATACCGGCCAAAATTACGAGGCAACATGTCGCACGTGTTCTTTGAGCTAAGGTAAGAGCCTCGAGACAACCCTCGAATCTCTTGAAGAATAAGGGTGTCCACATTTATTGGAAGACTCCATTAGCTTGACTCAGGGGTGTAATAAGGGCTAGTTTATTGCCACGGTTAGTCCCGCTTCAGTCAACGCATCCATCCCAGGGGTAGCAGGACAATCCATATACAAATCGAAGGAGAAATATGCACCCATCGTTGGCTCGGGACACCTCCCAGCCCTTGGCTCCGTTGCCTACCGTCGCGCTCGCATTGCTTGTGTTGATCGCCTGCACTGCCAATTACTCAGCCGCTCAAATCTATACACCGCTCTATGAATTCGGGGCTAAAGCTGGAGACCCCGAAAACCCTCGATATTCGGGTGTAATCAGCCAGGGCCGCGATGGCAACCTGTACAGCACCGCGCCGAATACTCCGCTCGGGGCCTGCTCCTACTGCGGCGCGGCATTCAGCATAAACCCATCCTCAGGAGTTCTCACGGTTTACGACTTCAAGCCGACTGGTACAGGCTATTCACCTCTTGGAGGTCTTTCGCTGGGAAACGATGGGAACTTTTACGGCACAACACAGAATTCGGGAATTTTCAACGCCGGAACCATTTTCAAGCTGACACCGAGTGGGACCCTCACCACGTTATATAACTTCGGCACTTGCAAATATCCGTGTATCGATGGCTACATTCCAGATTCCCCTCCGGTTCAAGGCGCGGACGGAAATTTTTATGGAACCACACCCCACTCCGAGGATGGTACGGGTGACGGCATGGCGTATCAAATAACCTCGACGGGCAAATACAAAATTCTTCATGTATTCAGCTTGAGCAGTGGTGGATACACCCCCAATGCGCCCTTCATTCAAGGTACCGATGGTAGCTTCTACGGAACAACGACCGCCGGCGGCAAGTCTCTATCGAGTACTTGTGTCGCCGCGTTTGCTTCCTTTAGCTGCGGGACAATCTTCAAAATGACGGCCAGTGGTCAAGTCACATTCCTCCACGAGTTTGTTCAGACGGACGGCGCAGGGCCGATCGGTCCGGTAACTCAAGCGAGCGATGGCAACTTCTATGGCACCACGTCTGAGGGTGGGGCGAAAAAATTGGGCGTCGTATTTAAGATGACACCCACGGGCGCGTTGACAGTCCTCCATAGCTTTAACGGCCCCGACGGCCAGAATCCCGATGCCGGCGTAGTGCAAGCCAGTGATGGCAATTTCTACGGCACGACTTCAGCTGGGGGCACTCTTGGTTATGGCACCATTTTCAAAGTCACATCCGCGGGCGCGTTTTCCGTACTCTACAACTTTGACAACACTCATGGCGCTACCCCGGAAGTAACGATGGTGCAGCATACCAATGGGATTTTGTACGGCGACACCAACCGTGGTGACACGCAAGGCGGCGGAGTATTTTACAGTTTGAATGTCGGCGCTCCCCCATTCATCAGACTGCAAAACACCAGTGGCACAGTGGGAAGCATGGTCAGCATCCTCGGACAAGGTTTCACGGGAGCTACTGCTGTATCTTTCGGCGGAGTGAATGCCATTTCCTATATTGTTTCTTCGGGTACGTATCTGACCGCCAAGGTCCCGGTGGGTGCCAAAACCGGAACCGTCGCTGTGGTTAGTCCGGCTGGCAACTTGACTAGCATCAACCAGCAATTCAAAATGATACCGACTATTACTATCATATCGCCGAGCAGCGGGCGTGTTGGAACCGCAGTCAGTATCAACGGCACCGGCCTCACGCAAACCACGAAAGTGACGTTCGGGAGCGTGAACGCCTCGTTCACCGTAAAGTCCGACAGCTCGGTGAGTGTCACCGTTCCGGCAGGGGCGAAAACCGGGAAAATCACCGTTACGACTGTGGGCGGAACAGCTATTTCGGCAACATTTACTGTTATGCCATAACAAAATAATTTGCGGGAGGGCGCGCCAGCCCTCCCAATTTGTTCAAGCACGGCCCGGTCTACCGGACATGAGAAGATGTGCGAGGTGTTGAACGCTGGTATCGGTGCATTTGGAGGAAGGGAACCCTTACGCGCAGCCGTAACGTTTCCCAAGATCACAACTATCCCGCGTATGTTCGAGGTTAGGCCTACGTTGCAGCGAAAAATGGCGCACCTGCCGTCGTCGAGTTCCAGAAAATTGTCAACCGCTGCGGCATAGTAGTGGCCTGCAAAACAGGAGTCTTGGCTCGTCTCGCTGTGGGCGCGCCTACGCGATCGTAGGCGACAGTGCCAAAGCGAAAACCGCGTATCAGGATTTTCGCGCTGTGGAAAGACGCTGAACCCGACATTCCCATTCTGAAGCAAGCTGAGACGGAGTACGCGAAGCTGCAATAGCCGGATCAGGAGACAGTCTTTTCACGTCGGCCACCGTTCACTAATGACTGGCGCAAGCAGCAACTCCATTAATGCCCACAACTATTCCGGTCGAACCTTTAGTTATCCCGTTAGGAGAGTTTAGCCGACGCCCCGGAAGTTATCGTTGGGTGGAGCGCTGTGAGGGGAAATAGTTTAATCCTAAGTAAATTGAGGGCCGCAGCGTGAGAAATTGCCTAAGCAAATGAAGAAAAACAAATTCAAGGCAAAAATTGAAGCAGGCGCCGGCGGAGGGGCTTATGTGCTTTTTCCGTATGATACCGAGAAGGAATTCGGCACCAAAGCAAGAGTCCCTGTAAAGGCGACTTTCAACGGTCTACCTTATAGCGGTTCACTCATCAAGTACGGCCATCTCCTTCACAGTCTAGGGATACCTGCGTTTGACAACCTGATTTGGCCCCACCTTGATACTCACATTTGGCCCCACCTGTATTAATAAGGATGGCTGTCCGGTCTTACGGTTCCAGCCAGGATGGGGTGCAGGGGAAGGAACGGCGTTTGAGTTCCTTCCCTTGCACAGCGCTATAGAAGCAGCCGCCTACGATACCTTCTTTTTCTGCCGCACCTCCAGGGTTCTGCGAAAGCGGTACGAGTCGACGCCGGTTTCGATGATGTGCGCTCGGTCGGTGATGCGGTCCAGTAATGCCTTGCACAAGCGCGGATTCGGAAACACCTGCGTCCACTCGGAAAATGGCAAGTTCGTGGTCACGATTAACGCGGCTCGCTCGGCGCGTTCGGCGATCACCTGAAACAAGAACTCCGCTCCGATGTCGGCCAATGGCACGTAGCCGACTTCATCGAGCACGATCACGTCATAGCGCAACCAGCGCGCCAGTACTCGCTTCACTGCGTTGTGTTGCCGCGCTTCTACCAGTTCGTTCACCAGATTGGCAGCGGTGGTGAATCGTGCCCGCCGTTTCTGTCGGCACGCGGCCACGCACAAACCTGTCGCCAGATGCGTCTTGCCGGTGCCGCATTCGCCCATCAGCACCACTGGTTCGGCGCGCTCGATGTAACCGCCTTCAGCCAGTTCGCGAATCTTCGCCGCCGGAATCTGCCGCGCCTGGTTGAAGTCGAACTCTTCCAGCGTTTTCAGCCGCGGCAGCTTGGCATCGCGCAGCCGTTGTTGAATGGCGTGCCGGTCGCGTTCTTCCGATTCCATCGTAAGCAGCGCTTCCAGGTAGCCGATGTGACTGCGCTGTTCTTTGATGGCCTGCTCCGCCAGTTGTACAAAGTGTGCTCCGATCATCGGAACGCGCAGCGCTTTGCAATATTGCTTTACGCTGGCGTGTTCGAGAGCCTGAGTCTGCTCTTTCATCGCGCCACCTCTGCCGTGCTGGCAGCGATGCTGAGTAACTGGTCGTACTCGTTCATCTGTGGCAACGGACGTTCGTAGCGTTCCAGTCCATTCAGTTCGAGTAACTCAGTGCGCGGACGATCCAGTTCCGTTGCCGTCAGCAAATGCCGTACTGCGGCCGCATCCGTGCAACCCAAAGCCAGCGCCTTCTCCACTGCCTGCTGCAGCCGCTGCCAGCCGTAGCGCTTGCCGAGCCTGAGTAACTCGATCATCTCCCGCGTGCCCGGGTGTTTGCCGTGTCGTTCTTGCAAGCTCTGCCAGAGCCGGTCGAAACTCTCCGGCCACCGTCCGCGTTCGCGCCACTGCCGCAGCGGACTCGATCCCGCCAGCGCTCCCGGTTTCTTCTCCAGCACGTCGAGATAGTGCTCCAGATCGAGCACCTGCTCATAGCGACCGAAACTCCGCTCGTGCCGCGCCACGCACTCCCGTTCCTGCCAGATCTCGACATAAGCCGGCAGCAGTTTCGCTTGCGGACGCGTCCCCGGTCGCAAGGGCGTCGAGTAGAAGTTCGTGCGCACCTTCACGCAGCCCTTACTATCTACCGTGGGAAAACTGGCCTCCGCCAGCTCGAATCCTTCCGCGGACAGCGGCAGCAGATGCTCACGTTCGATCCGCAGCGCCTCGCCCACCAACGTCGGCTTGCCTGCGATCCGCCGCTGTTCGTCTTGCTGGCAGCAACTGCGTAAGTGTTGATTCAACTCTTCCAGGTTCTGCGCTTCTGGAACCGGAACCAGATGGTTCCGGCGGAAGTAACCTACCTCGCCCTCCACCCCGCCCTTCTCGTTGCCTCGCGCCGGGTTGCAGAACTCCGTCTGAAAGCCCCAGTGCGAGCGGAAGGCGATCAGGCGTTCCGTCTCCTCGCGCTGATGGCCGCGCAGAATCTTCTTCACCGCACTCTTCAGGTTGTCGTAGCGCAAGCAGCGGAACACGCCACCGAAATAGTTAAACGCCAGTTCGTGCGCTTCCAGAAAAGCCTGCTGCGTGGCGTGATAGTAGGCCACGTGAAACGCTCCCCCACTGGCCATCGAGCGCATCGCAAAAATGTAAACCCGCATTCGTTCGCCCGCGAAGTCGGCCATGGCTTCGTACCAATCCACCTGCGCCTCGCCGCCCCAGTCGTAGACTTGCGGCACGAATGTCTCCCGCCCCGTGAGTCCTAACTCTTGCTTGCCTTCCCGCACATAACGGCGCACGGTCGCTTCCGCCACGGTGTCCGAGCGCTCTCGCCGGATTCGTTCCCAGATCCGATGTGCCGTGTGCCGCTGTTTACGCGGCGCCCTCTGATCCTCGCGCAGAATCTCGTCGATGAACTCCATCACCGGACCCAGCCTCGGCTTGTTTCGCGCCGCCAGTTTGCGCTCCGGCGGAATCGAACTCGCCAGGGCCTGTCGCACCATTCGCCGATGCACGCCCAGTTTCTTCGCGACCGCTCGAATCGTGCCCGCTCCATGCGCATGCTCCCGCCTGATCTCTTCGAATAGCTCCACCTTGCGTCTCCTGTCCATCGCCCTCCCCGTTCGCTTCGCAGACAGGGTAGGCCGATCTATCGGTTAGGGTGGGGCCAAATGTGATGATCAAAGCGGAGCCAGTTCAGAGTAGCGAAATCAATACCTAAAGCGATACGTGAGCAAACTGGGAAGGGCCCAGGCGATATCATTGAAGTCGTTGTTTGGAAAGATGAAGAGATAAGAACCGTCGACGTGCCTGCGCAACTTGAAAAGTTGATCAAGAAAGAAGGTTTGCTTCCGGTTTTTGAAAAACTGAGTTACACCCACCGCAAGGAGTACTGCCGCTGGATTACCGACGCCAAGAAGGAAGAAACACGACTGGAGAGATTAGGGAAAGCCGTTGAAATGCTCAGAAAGGGCATAAGCACTCCTGGGTAGAACAAAACCGTACGAAGTCTCAGGATTTGGCCTGGATCAAGGGCAGACCTTACGTTACCCGGTAAGGGAACCCGCATCAATTACCAGAAATGTGTACGCGAGTTCGGACTTGGGCTAGTCGGTGTTCCGTGTTGAGAGTCGGTGACACCTCGAGACCGCAGTCGAGGGTTTGCACAAAGATCGATCCATCCGACCGACGCTAGGTTCACTGCGTTATGCAAGAGAGAGCACATTGTGCACGTATCACCCTCACTCCGACGGCCTTGCGACGCGAGCAGTCGCAGCACCCGGTCCAGAGCATCGGCATTAGCCCCTACTTCCGCAGCAAGGTAATCGGCCGAACGGGGTTCCTCATCGAGTGCGTCTGCAACCCCGAGATCTGCCACTACATGGCAAGGCTCGTGGCAACCAGTAGCCAGCAGAGATCTCCACTAGCCTCATCACAGGTTCACTATCTTGCCCAGTTTCGCGGCCTTGCATAGAAGTCAACTCCATGGCCACCCCCAATGCAAACAACAGTACAAAGGCGAGAGAATTATGTTGACTTTGGAATCCATTGCGCTCATGATGTGGGGGCACCGCGTGGCCGGGCCTCCAGCCTTTAACTGCGTCTTTTGGGGAAGGAACGCAGTTAGCCCGATTCCTGTGCTCGGCCTCGTTCTCGTTTGAGTCTGCCTATTTAAGTCTTATTTATCCGTTAGGATCGTTATTGATTTTCAAGCCGGGTGGGCGAGTCACCCATCCAATAGGACGTTTGACTAGTAACTCGTACTGCCGCTGCGAATGCTTTGATGCTGAGCATAACTTAAAT
>JANXXL010000088.1 GCA_025350625.1 Bryobacterales bacterium
TAAAGCAAAACCCGGACGGCCGCGCGGGGCTCCGCCCCTGGCCTACGAGTTACAAAGTAGTTGTCGTTGGTCGGGAGAAATAGTTGTCGTCAACCCAAAGAAATAGTTGACGCCGGACACCGAGGATACTGATCTGTGCCGCGCTGCTCCAGCCGGGAGCGCTTCCCGCGACTTGGGGATGCCGGGAGGTGGATGCTAAACCCCAGGGCATCGACGTCGCTGACATAACCGTATGGTCGGATAGTCGATGGCTGTCACGGTTACGATCGGTTGGGAGGTGTAAGGTTGGGTGAAGGTGTTTCTTACGCTCGTTTGGCCGGTGAGCTTCGGGCAGAATCACATTTGCCAGCTACCGGCCAATCAACTTGCGGAATTCCGCAATCGGGAGTTGGGCTTTGTCTGGCAGATTCACTCCTTACTCGCCGCATTCACGGCGCTTGAGAACGTGATGATGCCCCTGCTGATACGCGGCCAGAGCCAGGAAGAGGCGGAGCCCGTATCGATGGCGCGACTGGAAGAGTCGGCTTACGTAATCGCGCCACCCACCGCGCGGGCGAACTCTCCGGCGGTGAACAACAACGAGTGGTTTTGGCGCGCGCCTTGTCCGGCAATCCTAGCGTGCTGCTGGCCGATGAACCACCGGGAGCCTCGATTTCCGCACCGGCGAGATGATCATTGACCTGCTCGACGACCTGCATCGTTCCCGCCGTCTCACGTCCATCCACGTCACTAATAATCTGAAGTTTGCACACCGGGCCGACCGAGTGGTCGGGCTCGAAAGAGCGCAGTTGGTCCCGGCCAGCCAATTGCTTGAATCCGTGGCCGTGGCGCACCCGTATAATCTTAACGAGGGCAGTCAACATGTTTGAACGTTATACTGAGAAAGCCCGCCGCGTCATCTTTTTCGGTCGTTACGAGGCCAGCCAGTTCGGCAGTCCCTGCATCGAGACCGAGCATCTGCTGCTGGGTCTGTTACGCGAGGACAAGGCGCTCGCTAACCGCTTCCTGCGTTCCAGCGCATCGGTGGAATCCATTCGAAAGCAGATTGAAGCTCACACCACGTTGCGCGAAAAGGTTTCGACGTCGCTCGATCTGCCTTTGAGCCACGAGTGCAAACGCCTGCTGGCCTATGCCGCCGAAGAAGCCGAGCGTCTCAACCACAAGCACATCGGGACGGAGCATCTGCTATTGGGCCTGCTGCGCGAGGAAAAATGCTTTGCCGCCGACATCCTGCATGAACGCGGTGTCCGCCTGACCCAGGTCCGCGATGAGATCCAGCGATCGAGTTCGGAAAAGGTGTCCTCCAACCGTCCCAAGGAAAGCTCGCTGCTCAGCGAGTTCAGCCGCGATCTCACGCAAGCCGCCATGGACGGGCTGCTGGATCCGCTGATCGGCCGCGATACGGAACTGGATCGCGTGATCCAGATCCTGTGCCGCCGCACCAAGAACAACCCTGTGCTGATCGGTGAGTCAGGCGTCGGCAAGACCGCTATCGTCGAAGGCCTGGCCCAAAAAGTGGCGGATGGCGACGTGCCGTCCTTCCTGGCCGATAAACGCATCTTAGCTCTGGATCTTTCTCTGATCGTAGCCGGCACCAAGTATCGCGGCCAGTTTGAAGAGCGCCTGAAGACCATCATGAAGGAACTGATGGAAAACCAGAACGCCATCATCTTCATTGACGAGCTGCATACGCTGGTGGGCGCGGGTGCGGCCGAAGGGTCGCTCGACGCCGCCAACATTCTGAAGCCGGCGCTGTCGCGTGGCGAGATTCAGTGCATCGGCGCCACCACGCCTTCTGAATACCGCAAGTCCATTGAAAAGGATCGCTCGCTCGAGCGCCGCTTCCAGGCCGTGAAAGTTCCGCCGCCCAACGAGGAAGATGCCACCCGGATTCTGTTCGGCATCAAGGAGCGCTACGAGAAATTCCACGCCGTGGCTTACACCGATGAAGCCATTGAGAACGCCGTGCACGCCTCGGTGCGTTTTATTCCGGACCGCTTCCTGCCGGACAAGGCCATCGATCTGATCGACGAAGCCGGCGCG
>JANXXL010000175.1 GCA_025350625.1 Bryobacterales bacterium
CCGGCATCGACTTGAATAACGCGCGCATGGCCCGCTCTTCGTCGGCGGCCAGCATCGCGTAAGCGGCGTCGGCGCCCAGATCGCTATCCGCGAGGAAACTTTCGAGGACGGGAAAGGTATCGAAGCCCAGCGATTTTAGCGCGGCGGCGCGCTCCTGGCCGCCGTTGCCACGCGGGTCCCTGCGCGGCGCGCGCAGAATCAGACTCACTTCGTCGCGAGGCGTCTGTGAGAACACCAACTCCGCTTGCATCTCGGTAGCGTTGGATTCAATGCCCAATAACGGGACCTGGATCTGAAATCCGCCGTCAGGATCAACGTCAGCGGGCTGGATGAAGATATAGTTCGTTTCCAGCTTCAAAGGGATTTCATCCACGAGCCCTTTCAGTCCGCTGACGGCAACCGCGAGCTTACTTTGGTTCACCGTGGTGGTCTTGATATCGAGACTCCGCAGGTCTCCCTTGTGTTCGGCGGCGCCCTTCCGCAGCGCATATGCAACCGGGCCCAGCGCGCGTTCGGGCGCGCGCACCACGATCTTGCGCGGGGATTCCACGAGCACGGGCGCGGGCTCGCCGCCAATCGCGAAGCTGGTGGTATCGGAATCTCCGTCGAAAGGCCCCAGCACCGGGACCGCGTGTCCTCTGTGGACAAACTTGGGAAAACGAAAGGTTGAGACCGGCGGATGCGACGCTGCCACCGGGACCGAAGCGCGGCCTAACTCCTTGCCTCTAAAATCCTTCAGGATGAGCGGGACGAATTCGCCCGGCTGTACTTGCGGCATGATCCACCGGAATTCTCCATCGCGTACTCGGGCCTGCTGGCCAGCGAACTCGACCGAATAATTCGGTTGCCCTTCGAGTGTGCCGGAGAACTGTTCCCCCGGGGCCACATCGTCGGGAAAGTACACCTTCACATGGTTGCTTTGCGTGGAGAACGTAATCGCGATCAAGCCGGGGCCGGTTTCGACCTTGAGCGCATACGGGGTCATTTGAGCGGCAGCCCAAGTGGGGATCGCGCACGCCAGAACGGCCCATTTCATGGTCTTTTCATTATCTTCCTTCGCGAGTGACTCAAGCCGATCTCTTCTTCGCGGGCACCGGCATGCCGGGAATTTTGACATTGACCGAGTAGAGGGTGCTCCTGGTAGTGAAGTAGAGGGTTTTCCAGTCGTCGCCGCCGAAGGCCATATTGGTCGTTGCCGGTTGCCCGTGGACGATACGGCCGAGTTTCTTGCCCTTAGGATCGATGATGTACAAACCGCCGCCGCCACCGGTGTAAACATTGCCGGCGGTGTCGATTTTCATGCCGTCCGGCACACCCGGCTCCGGGCCGCCCAAATTGGCGAAGAGGCGGCTGGTCTCCATCGCCACCATGCCGTTGGGCAGAACATCGAAAGCCCGGATATGGCGGCGGCGTGAATCCGCAATATAGAGGATCCGTTCGTCCGGCGAGAAGGCGAGGCCGTTGGGTCCCACCATATCGCTGACAATCAGCGACATGGAGCCGAGATCGGCCGAGACACGGTAAACGCCGCGGACCGTCACGTCCCACTGCTCAGGCGCCAGAGGGCCGCCCGGATCCGTGAAGTAGATGGTGCCGTCGGATTTCACGATCACGTCGTTCGGGCGAAGCAAACGCTTGCCCTGGAAGCTATTGGCGACCACGGTGATGCTGCCATCGGGTTCGTAACGGGTGACGCGTCTTGTCAAGTGTTCGGCCGAGATGATGCGGCCTTGCGGATCGCGGGTGGTGCCATTGGCCTGGTTAGTTTTCTCCATGGCCACGCTGGCGCCCTGCCCCGGCGTGTATTTCATCCGGCGTGCGGTCTGGATGTCGTTAAATAGCAGATAGTGTCCCTCTGAAATCCACACCGGGCCTTCGGCCGGACCGATTTCTCCGCCAAAGCCTTTCGCGAGCTCGCGGATCGGCTCGGACGTGGCGATGATACTTGCGAGCTCAGGCGCCATTGATTCGATTTTTTGGGGTGCCTGCGCGAAGACGCTGGCTGTGCCCCCGGTTGACGCGAGGCCGCCCGCCGCGCCTGTCAATTTCATCATGTCTCTACGAGAAAGCATGAATGATCCTCCTTCGCCCTTGCGTCCGGCGTTCGCCCGGCTAGGTTAGAGAATACTCGGAACGGGAGGGGGTTGCAATCCGTTCCATAGCAAACTCGGGTGGGTTAGAATCGATCCAACACTATGTTCCTCTTATCCGGAGACCGCGCCCAACGGCAAAGGCGATTTTTCGTTGTTGCTGTCGTGATTACATTCTGTGCTGGATTACTAACCACCCGCTCCAACGCGGACGACCAAACCGGTAAGCAAATTCCCAACCTTCAAGTGGACCCGCTGTGGCCGCAGTTGCCCGAGACCTGGATTCTGGGGGCTAGCGCCGGTATCGCTGCCGACAAGTTCGACAATGTGTGGATCATCCATCGCCCGGCCAGCGTGACGGAGAAGAAAGCATGCTGCAGGCCGGCGCCCGTCGTCATGGAGTTCGACCCGGCAGGCAAGCTGCTGCAGAGCTGGAACGGTCCGGGCGAGGGATACCAGTGGCCTTCGGAAAATGACGAGCACGGCATTTACGTCGACTACAAAAACAATGTCTGGATTGCCGGGCGCGGGGCCAACGGGGCGAGCGAAAACCAGCTCTTGAAATTCGACAGCAAAGGAAAGTTTCTGCTGCAGGTCGGGCGGCGCGCAGCGGGGAACGACAGCAACGATACAACGCGTCTCGGCCAGCCCGCCGATATGGCGGTTTATCCCCCAACCAATGAAGTTTTTGTGGCCGACGGGTACGGTAACCGGCGCATAATCGTCTTCGATGCCGACACCGGCGTGTATAAACGGCACTGGGGCGCGTACGGTAATAAGCCCGACGATGCCGCGCCCAAGAACCCCGTCTATCAAGGCCCGGGTGACGCGCAGTTCAACCAGGTCCATCACGTGCGCATCTCAAACGATGGCCTGGTTTACGTAGCCGACCGGCTGAACCGCCGTATCCAAATTTTCCGGATCGACGGCACCTTCGTGAAAGAAGTCTTCGTGCATCGGGACAGCAAAGAGACCGCCGGGACCGTCTCCTCGCTGGCCTTCTCCGGCGATCCCCAGCAACGATTTATCTACGTTGCCGATCAGACAGAAAACCAGATTCTCATTTTCGATCGCCAAACGTTCCAGGAACTCGGGGCCGTAGGACGCCTTGGCCGTTACGCGGGACAGTTTGTGTCGCCGCACAACATCGCTACCGACTCCCAGGGCAATCTGTTCGTGGCGGAGGATCTCGGCGGCCAGCGCGTGCAAAAGTTCGCTTTCAAAGGATTAACCACTCGCCGTTGATTTAGTTCCCTACAAGTAAAAGCGAATGAGCAAGAGGCTGGTCACGAGGAGTATCACCCCGGAAAGAGTGCCGACCAGCATCGCGCGTCCCCCAACTTTGGAAAATTGGACGATGTTCACTTCGAGTCCCATGGCCGCCATGGATATCGCGAGGAGCAATTCGCTCGTGTTCGTCAGCAAGCTCGAAGTCGAGTAGGCGCCGAAACGGAATTGAAGAACCGGCAGGAGGTCCGCTGTGTTCAGCGCAGCCAGCACCAGGAATCCCCAAACGAATGCCGGCACCAACCGGTGGTAGTGGATTTCGGCCTTGCCCGCTCCCGCCTGGCGCGAATGCCAGATGCCCAGTCCAAAGATCAACGGCGCGAGCAAGGCTACACGAACCAACTTGACCAGCGTCGCCAAAGCGCCCGCTGGCTGGCTGTAAGAAAAGGCGGCGGCAAGAACTTGTGGAACCGCGTGAATGGATGTCCCGGCCCAGACGCCGAAGGCCTGATCGGATAAATGCAACAGCGACCCCAGGAGTGGCATCGCGAACATGAACAGGAGGCCGAGAATATTGACGGTTCCGATGGCCAGCATCATATCCTGATCTTCAGCTTGAATCAGCGGTGCAACGGCGACGATGGCGCTGGTGCCGCAGATCGCGGTCCCCGCGCCAATCAGGATCGCAGTCTTGCGAACCAGCCGTGTAACGGCGCCGAGCCAAATGGAAGACGCCATGGCCACCGTGAGACACGCCAGCGTGATCAGCAGTGCGCGGACTCCAATCGAGGCGATGGCCGCGAGATTCAGGCCGGCCCCGGTGAGGACGATCGACGCTGGAATCACTCGGCCGGGCATACCGCGAGCACTTTGGATGACGTAGGCCGGCAACCGAACCAGATTGCGAACCGCGATACCCGCCAGCATCGCGAAAATCGCGGCACTCATTGGATATCGAACGCCAGACGATCCGGTGACGCGGAAGGGCGGGAACGGAAGGTAGTGAATCAGGTAAGCCAGGGCCGTGACCGCCAGCGCGAGGGCATAACCCGGGAGTGGCGACGCTTTCGGAGGGCGGAGTTGGGGCCGCGGTTTGATTTCGGCCACCGGCCGGGCGTAAACCCCCTCCATCGAGTCGAGCGAAAGCAGGGCTTCGAGCGGGATGCCGAAATTCGATGCCGACGAGGCGCGCTCGGGCGGGTCTTGACGATCCGCCGCTTTGGGAAGCATGTTGATTTGATAACATATCGCAACGCGAACAGGAAAGGAATTCATCGGACGAACAGAACTCTCTGGACAACACCGGATCAAAATTGAAAGTACAC
>JANXXL010000190.1 GCA_025350625.1 Bryobacterales bacterium
GTGCGAGGCGAGCCACTTCTGCATGATGATGCGCGGCGTTGAAAAGCAGCATTCCTCAACCTTGACAAGCGCTATGCTGGGTTCGTTCCGCAAGAACAAGGCGTCGCGGGATGAGTTCCTCTCTCTTGTTGGCCGCAGACAGGCGTGAGACTCAATCGCGAGCAGATAGGGATTTGCAGGGCCGAGCTGATCTTCGAATGGCCACCCAAAAGTCTTCCCGAGTTGTTACGGCAGCAGAGAGGGGTACAACCTGAAACCGCTGATTCTGATTGCTGGGGCGACAGGGTACGTGGGTGGTGAGTTACTGAAATCCCTTTTAGCCGCTGGCTACTCGCTACGCTGTTTGGCGCGGCGTCCGGATGTTCTTCGAGCCAAGAAACTCTCCGGACTGGAGGTTGTCGCGGGAGATGTTCTCGATCGCCCATCTGTGCGGGCCGCAATGACTGGAGTTGATACCGCTTACTATCTAGTCCACTCGATGGACTCGACCGAATCCTTTGAGGAGCAGGACCGTGCCGCAGCACAAAACTTCGCCGAGGCCGCCAGGGAATCCGGTATTCGGCGGATCATCTACCTCGGCGGACTAGGGCACGGTGCGGAAAAACTCTCCGCGCATTTGCGTAGCCGCCATGAAGTGGGCGACATTCTCAGATCGACTAGTATACCAGTTGTTGAGTTCCGTGCTTCCGTGGTGATTGGATCCGGCAGCCTATCCTTTGAAATGATCCGGGCTCTAGTCGAACGGCTTCCGGTGATGATCGCGCCGCGCTGGGTTTCAGTCGCCGCCCAGCCGATCGCCATCGCAGACCTGATCTCCTACTTGCTCGCAGCCTTGGACCTGCGTCTTGACGGCAACAAGATTTTCGAAATCGGCGGCTCGGACCAAGTGTCCTACGGTGGATTGATGAAGGAGTACGCCAAGCAACGGGGATTAAAACGTCTGGTGATCTCGGTCCCCTTCCTAACGCCGCGCTTATCCAGTCTTTGGCTCGGTCTGGTCACTCCCCTTTACGTCCGCGTGGGCCGGAAGCTGATCGACAGTATTTGCCACGCCACGATTGTCGAAGATCAGACAGCCCTCGCATTCTTTATTATTCGGCCCCGCGGATTTCGTGAAGCGATCGCGGAAGCCCTCAAATCGGATGGGCGGCATCTTTTGATGGATTCCCGGACTATCCACGTGACCGCTTCTCCGGAAGATGCTTTCACCCCCATCCGCCGGATCGGTGGCACTCAGGGCTGGTACTACGCGAACTGGCTGTGGCAAGCACGCGGGTTATTGGACAGGCTCTTCGGTGGGGTCGGGCTTAGGCGGGGGCTCCGCGATCCGGATTCACTGATAGTCGGCGACATGGTCGACTTCTGGCGCGTGGAGGCGATCGAGCCAAATCACCGTTTGCGGCTGGCTGCGGAGATGAAACTCCCGGGCCAAGCCTGGCTCGAGTTCGAAGTGACAGGCGATTCGACCGGCTCCGTGATTCGGCAAACAGCCTCGTTTGATCCGAAGGGCCTGCTGGGCCGCGCTTACTGGTATTCAGTTTTTCCTTTGCACCAGTTCGTTTTTGGGGGAATGCTTCAGGGCATCGCAGCCAAGAGCCGAATCGACAGCTGAACGTATGCCCACTTTCCTTAAAAGCGTCGTCGTCGAAGCCCCGGTAGAGATTGTGTTCGGATTCCATGAACGGCAAGACGCTCTCCGGCTCTTGAGCCCGTCGTTCCCTCCGGTGCGCGTGCTTCGAAAGACGGGCGGTATCGAGCCTGGTTCGAGAGTGGACCTTAAGCTTGGCCCGTTCCTGTGGACCGCCCTCCACACGGCTTATGTGAAGAACCGTCTCTTTGCCGACGAACAGATTCAGGGACCGTTTGCTAAATGGGTTCACCGCCACGAATTTGAGGCGGTGGGCGATGCTACGCGCTTAACGGACTGCATCGAATATCGACTCCCAGGAGGCGTGTGGGTGAACCGTCTGTTTGGATGGTCCGTGCAACTCGGGCTGCATCAAATGTTTCGCCACCGCCATCAGACAACCAAGCGTTACTGTGAGAAAGGACGACTCAATGAAAACTTCCGTGCTTAGCCTATTGCTTCTGGCCGTGGGAGCTCTCGCCGCCGACACTGTGCCCCAGGTTGGCCAATCGGCTCCCGATTTCACATTACCGTCTCAGGACGGTAGCAAGATAAGCCTGCATGATCTTAAGGGGAAGTGGGTGGTGCTCTACTTTTATCCTAAAGATGGAACAGCGGGCTGCACGATCGAGGCGCACAACTTCCAGCGTGACCTTACCAAGTACGAACAGAATCACGCGGTGATCGTGGGGGTGAGCGTCGACTCCACCAACAGCCATCAGGAGTTCTGTGCCAAACAGGGCCTTACGTTTAAGCTCCTGGCCGATACCGAAAAGGCCGTCTCACGCCAGTACGGCTCGTTGACAAGTTTGCTTGGTTACAAGATTTCAGCTCGTAATACTTTCCTGGTAAATCCCCAAGGGCGGATCGCCCGAGTATGGACCGGAGTATCGCCGGCGCGCCACAGCGGAGAAGTCCTTGCAGCATTGACCCAACTCGCCCCCTAATACTGCGGGGATCCGAGCCCTTTCCAAAACGATACTATCTCCCTGTAAATGTTTCACGGATCGCACAATTCGCAGCATCTTTAGGAGCGCGTGAGGCGACTGTTGGACGGTTACACACTTCCGTTGCCCCGTTGCGCGGGATACGCAATCAGACGTTCAAGCTCCTCGCCGATACCGAAAAGGCCGTCTCACGCCAGGACGGCTCGTT
>JANXXL010000191.1 GCA_025350625.1 Bryobacterales bacterium
TGCACGCCGTCGAAGCGCGCACGCGGTCCGGAGTTGAGCTGAAAGTTAACCCCCACTTCTTCGGTAGCCGGATTGCGTTCGAGATCGTAGCGGATGCGCGCCCGGTAGAGCCCATTGGCGCGCAACCGTTCCTGCAAATTCTCTACGGATTCCATCATCTGAGTTTCAACGAACGGCGTCCCCAGCTCGAGTTTGGAGGCAGTGAGTAGCTGGTTGCGGTTAGGCGGATCCGCCACCCCGTCGATGTTTACGCCGCCAACAAAATAGGTCGACTGAGTGGAAATGCGCACCGCGACGCCGTCGCTGAGGGGCTCGGCGTCGATCGCAACATCAGCGTAGCGTCCGGTCTCATACAGTTTCTGGAGAGACTGGCGGACATCAGCCTGTCGCAAGGGGCTTCCAGTGTGAAGCGGCAGCAGCCGGTTCAGTTCTTCACGTGGCAGAGGTTGCTGGGCAGGGTCAAAGTCGATCCGTACGATGTTGCGGCCCTCGGTGGTGGAATTTTGAGCCGATGCCGTTACGACGCCGAGCAGCAGCGGCAAGACCATCAACACCGGCAAACGCACGTGATTCAATAGTAGCGCACCTTCTAACGATGTCAGCTTAAGGAAGCGAAGACAGGAGGGAGTCGCTCGACAGATTCGCGTCGACCAGGGTCACTTGAATTGCTCGCGTTCCGCTATCACCAGCACCTCGCCCGTATTATCCAAGTTCTGCAAAAAACATCGGCCGGAGGAATGTGCCGTCGTGCGGAACTTCTTGCGGGAAGCAGTCTCTTTGAGACTGGTAGCTTTGGCTTTGCGGAACTGCTTGATCAACGCTGCAAGACTCAGTGTGGTCCTCATGCATCAAAAGGTAATTGGATTGAAGTCTTGAAGTCAATTTTTGGGGAATGTGGCGCGTCGCTCAACTCTTGCCGCTCGGGTCGAGGTCTTCCGGAATCGTCCCGCTCACCAGATAGTCGTCCAGGCGTGAATGCGCCTGCATCATGCGCTGCCTGGCGAGGGAAAGTTCGCGGTAGGCGTTGTGGATACGCTGCGTGCCATCCGGGTGCGGCAATGCGCTGGGAATATCGTCCACGATAGCATTAAACGCATCGGTGGCAACGTGGGCTCGCGCGGTGGCCTGTATGAGCTCGCGCTGCAGAATGGCGCGAATATTTTGCTCGTCGTGGGGTACCTTCGCCTTCGCGCGGTTCGCGCAGTCTAAACAGATCTGCAACCCGCTGTCATAAGATTTAATCTTGGTTTTGCAGTAGATACACTGCACCGTACTCCTCCAGACCCTGCTAATCTACCCTAGGTCCGGAGGCATTGTCAAAAAAGCTAGCGATCAGTACCAGCTCGGTTTCGGAGCCGCCGGGAACACCGGCATTGCAGGAACGAAACCATTCCGGTTCGGCATTTGAACCTTTGGCAGGCTCTTGGCATCCATGACGTCGCTCTCCTGGATAATGCCGTTGCGAAAGAGCAGATAGGCGGTCAGCGAGTACACTTCGTCCGGCGTGAGCGATCCCGGCTTATTCGCGGGCATCGCGCGGTTGATGTAATCCCAGGCAATCGTCGCATACGGGTAATAGCTGGTAGCGGACTTCTCGGTCGGCTTAAAATCCCCCTTTTGAGCGTTGGCGGGAGTTTTTCCCACCAGACGAGCTGCTACTCCGCCTCCGTTCCCATTCGGTCCGTGGCAGGCCGCGCAGCGCTGCGCAAAAAGCGGAGCGCCTTCCTTGGCGGTCCCCGCTCCGGGAGGCAGTTCCTTGCCCGCCGGGCCGACTACATGGTCCAGAGCCTTGATTTCGTCCGCAGGCGGAGCCGAGCCCAGGTTATAGGTACGTTGCGCCAGCGTCGGCGCGCAGGCGGCAACCATCAGCAGTGCCACGAATAGTTTATGCGCCGAACATCGCATCGTGAATGCTCCCGTCGCTGTTTACCCGCCAGCGTTGAATTGCGTTGAAGTGGAAGGCATGGTCTGCATGTTCCCACGAATCTTCGCTTTCGATGCCCCAGAATTTGCTCAGCTCTTTGAGCGAGGGCTGAACATCCCCGCGTTCATCGGTGGAGCGGGATGCGAGCATGGCCTCGCCTCCATCCCAGGTCCAGGGCAAGGTAAACCGGGCATACGCTTTTCGATGTACCGGCCCTTGCACCTTCGCGTCCTTCCAGGTCTTGCCGCCGTCGGTGGTTACCTCCACCCTGCGGATGCCGC
>JANXXL010000204.1 GCA_025350625.1 Bryobacterales bacterium
TTGTCATCGCTCGCGCGCGCTACTCTTAACAACGTCCTTCGCACGGGCCCGCAATCTGCGCTCACGGGACCCATCTCGCGCGGAGACGTCGAAACCGTCCGCCGGAATCGCGAAGCGCTCACCGCCGTGAGTCCCGCCACCCAGGATCTTTATCGCGCGGCGGGGCAGCGCACCATCCCCATCGCCCGCCGCCAGGGACTGGCAGATTCCACCCTCGCTCAACTCGAAAAATGTCTATGAAAGAAACCAAACCGGTCCGCGTGCCGGACTTAGCCGCCATGAAATCCCGCGGAGAAAAGATCTCCGTTCTGACTGCCTACGACGCCACCATGGCGGGGCTCTTTGATCAAGCCGGTGTTGACGTTCTACTAGTAGGCGATTCGCTCGGCATGGTGATTCTGGGCGGCAGCGACACGCTCGAAGTCACTATGGATGATATGGTCCGGCACACCCGTGCCGTGCGGCGCGGGACGCAGCGCGCACTGGTGGCCGCCGACATGCCCTTTATGAGTTACCAGACCAGCCCCGCCGACGCCATTCGTAACGCCGGACGGCTGCTCCAGGAAGGCGGAGCCATGGCGGTGAAGATCGAGGGTGGCCAGCCTTTCATCGATACCGTCGACCGGTTGGTCTCCGCGGGCATCCCCGTGATGGGTCACCTGGGACTGCTGCCGCAATCGGTTCGGCAACTGGGCGGATTCAAGCGCCCCGCCGACACCGAGGAGGTGGCCGCAATCTTGATCGAAGAGGCGGAGGCGCTCGAACGCGCAGGCGCCTTCGCGTTGGTGCTCGAGTGCATTCCCGCACACCTCGCGGAAACGGTGAGCGCGCGCCTGCGGATTCCCACCATTGGCATCGGCTCAGGCCCGCGCTGCGACGGACAAGTGCTGGTGAGTTACGACGTGCTCGGCCTCACCGCCAGATCGCCTTCCTTCGCTAAGAAATACGCGCAACTCAATACCGTATTGACCGACGCTGCGCGTGCGTTCGTGAAGGACGTAAAAGCGAAACACGATGGCTGAACTGGTCGCCGAAATTGCCGCCTTCCGCGAGTTGCTCGCGGACCGGCGGCAGGCAGGGAAAACAGTGGGGTTGGTTCCCACTATGGGCGCATTGCATGCGGGGCACCGGCGACTGCTCGAAATCGCGCGCGCGGAAACCGACGTGGTCGTGGCCAGCATTTTCGTCAACCCCACCCAGTTCAACCGCCAAGACGACCTCCATCAGTACCCGCGAACGCTCGAACAGGATCTGGCAGTCTGCCGCGCCGCCGGCGTCGACCTGGTTTTCGCGCCCAGCGCCACCGAAATGTACCCCCAAGCTCAGCTCACTTGGATCGATGTGTCCGCACTCACCCAGCATCTCTGCGGCCCCGGCCGCCCCGGACACTTTCAGGGCGTGGCCACCGTAGTGATGAAGCTGTTCCAAATCGCGCAGCCGGATCGCGCCTATTTCGGTGAGAAGGACGCCCAGCAGCTCGCCGTCATCCATCGCATGGTCAAGGATTTGAACGTCCCTGTAACCGTGGTGCCCGTGGCTACCGTGCGTGAACCCGACGGTCTGGCCCTGAGCTCGCGCAACCAGCATCTGAGTCCATCTGAACGCGAGCAAGCTGCCGTGCTGTCGCAGGCACTCTTTGCGGCGCGCGATCTGGTTGAGCACGGCGAACGCTCCGCCGCCGTTATTGCATCTGCCGTCGCGCCGATTCTTAAAGACGTTCTCCTGGAGTACTTTTCGCTAGTGAACCCGGAAAACCTGTTGCCGGTTGAGCGCGTGGAAGGCCCGGTACTGATCGCCGCTGCCATATGGATTGGTTCGACGCGGTTGATTGACAACGTTAAGGTGACGCCGTTGGCCTAGCCCAGCACCTATGTCATTGGTTAATAAGACTTTGCCGTCAGTCGCCGTTCAATCGCATACAACCCCATCTAATGCAGTTACCGCCCTTTCGCTTCAATAGACTAGCCCGGTATTACCCGCGACCTTATACTAGACCTTCGGTACCCGTACTTTTCAATTCCACTCTGGAGATGGCACTTTGACTAAGCCGATCAAACACGTTGAAAAAGCAGTAGCCGTGGCCGCCAACGCAGCCTGGTTCGTTTTTGACAAGCTGAATTCGATCAACCCCAACCCTTCCTTTACGCCGAAGTGGTCCGACAAGCCGCTGCTCAAGAGCTGGGAAAAGCAGAAGCCCAAGCTGGGCTGGCCGCGCGAAACCGATTCGCTCTGCCCCAAGTGCATCCCGGATATCCGCCAGCAGATTCTCGACGGCAAGCTGCCCGTCGAGATCCTGAAGAACGAAAAGCTGGGCGAAATTAAAGCAAATATCATCGAAAAGAACGGCAAGATCGTGATGGTGAAAGAGTGCGCGATCCATGGACACTTCGAAGACCTGATGTCCATCGACCCAGCTTTTAGCCAGCACCTCGAAGACGTCTTCCCCGGCCGTGATATTCGCGCCCATAACGACGAGAAACTGCACGACCACGGATCGAGCACCATCACTCACGGGCGCGGATCGGTCTTGACCATCGACTTGACCAACCGCTGCAATATGATGTGCGATCCGTGCTTCATGGACGCAAACCAGGTCGGCTTCGTCCATGAGCTGACGTGGGAAGACATCAAGACTCTGCTCGATAACGCCATTTCGATCAAGCCGCGCCGTCAGCTTTCGGTGCAGTTCTCGGGCGGCGAGCCTACGCTTTCGCCCCATTTCCTGGATGCCATCCGCTATTGCCGCGAGCTGGGCTATCAGAGCGTGCAGGCAGCCACCAACGGTATCGAGTTCGCCAAGCGCCCCGAGTTCGCAAAGGAAGCCGCGGCCGCCGGTCTGCGTTACGCCTACCTGCAATTCGACGGGATCGGCAACGAAGCCAACTCGCACCGCGCGGTGGGCAACCTGTTCGACGTAAAACTGCGCGCCATCGAGAACCTGTATAGCGCGGGCGTCGATATCGTCCCGGTGATCACGCTGATCAACGGCGTGAACAACGAGCAGGTGGGCGCGGTGGTGCGCTTCGCTCTCGATAATCCTAAGAAGATTCCGTTCCTCAGCTTCCAGCCGGTATCCTTCACCGGACGCGATGAAGCCGTCACCCCGGAGCGCCGCCACGCGCAGCGCTACACGCTGGCCAACCTGGCGCACGATGTGAAGAATCAGACGGGTCTCGGCGAGCCGGTGCGCGACTGGTTCCCGATCTCCTTCATGAGCACCTTCTCCGACTTCGCCGACCTGGTTCACGGGCCCAACGCGGATTGGGGACAGTTGAGCTGCGGTTGCCACCCCAACTGCGGCATCGGCATGGCCGTGATGTGCGACAAAGAAACCAAGGAATACCGCCCCGTTACCGCCTTCCTCAACGCCGACCGTCTGGCTCGCGATGTTGCCAAGATCAACGACGGGTCGCGCAGCAAGAAGATGTCGGTGTTCGGGGTATCTCTCGCGCTGTTGCGCAACTACAATCCTTACGAAGCGCCCACGCACTTCCGCCTCAGCGACCTGATCGCCAAGTTCGACAAGTGCTTCGGCATGACCGGCAAGAAGTACGGCAAAGTCACCGGCGACCGCACCATGGACGACATCGAAATGCGCCGGAAAGACCGCTGGAACTTCCTGTTCATCGCCGGCATGTGGTTCCAGGATCTCTTCAACTACGATTTCCGCCGCACCGAGCAGTGCATCATCCCCTACGCCACTCAGGAGGGCGAGATTTCCTTCTGCGCGTACAATACCGGCGTCGGCTGGCGCAATATCATCGAGAAGATGCACATGACCGCCACGCTCACCAAGTGGTACGAAGAGAAAGGCCGCCACGAAATCATCGCCGGCGGCAAGCACGTCATACTGCCCAGCACCGAGCACAACCTGGTGTTGCGCGCCGAAGACGTGAATAAAGAACGGCAGCACGATCTCGACGACCTGGGCATCGCCAAGACCGCCCGCGAAGAGAAAAAGCGCGCCCGCGACGCCAAACAGAAGGAAGACGCCGAGAGCGCCCGCATGCTGGCTATGTATAAGGAACACATCCTGGGTGAGAAACCCACTCCCGGCATGGTTCCGCTATCCGCCATCGCTCCCGCCGCTCCGAAACCGGCGGAGAAAACCGAAGCCGTCGGGTCCTTCGGCGATTAAGCTTTGGGATTTTCTGATTTTAAGGGCTGCTTACTAAGCGGGCAGCCTTTCCCTTTGCGACGCCCCTCTGACCACTATTTTCCCCATTCTTCTTGAGCGAGATTTATCCCGGATCACTATCTCAATATCCTGATCCAGCGCCGTCAAGAAATGCATGAGGCGTTCCACCGAGAATCCTTCCAACCGGTAATTCAGAAGTGCCGAGATCTTAGGTTGACTGATCCCCAGTTGTCTTGCCGCTTCGACCTGAGTCCGCCTCCGGCGGTCGATAATTCCGTTGATCGCCGCCGCCAGCCGAACCTTGGTTTGACGCGCCTCGGCATCCTTGAACCCGAGGTCCGCAAAAATATTCCCGGAGCTTTCGACGATCAGCTTGCTTAGACTAGCTGCTCTTCTTGCCATAGTGGTCCTCGTAATGCCGTTGCGCCAACCTCAGTCGCTTGCCAATCAACTCCACATCCCGTTGCGCGGTCTTGATTCCCCGGGGCGACTTCTTCGGGAACGCGTGGAGCACATAGGAAGCGTGGGCGAAGCGCACGGTGTAGACCGCCCGATAGGCGTTGCCCATGAAATCATCCACGATTTCGAACACTCCCGGACCCTCGCCTTTCCACGGTTTCGCCGACGGGTGCTTGCCGCCAAATTGCGCGACGCTCAGCGCGGTGCCGATATTGTCTTTGACCGCTTCCGGAAATCTCAAAAGATCCGCCCTGGACGATCCCACCCATAACAGGGGCCTCTCGCCCACCATCAAGGCGCGCGCCATTTATCCCACTTCTAGGATACACCCCTAGCGCCCACCCAGCGCTATCCTGTAATCATGGCTACGGCCAAGGAGCGCATTACGAGATCCCCAGACGTCTGCGGAGGCCGTGCATGTATCGCCGGGCATCGGGTGCGCGTGCTAGACATTGTGATCTGGCATGAACAGCAGGGATTATCCGCGGACGAGATCGTCTTGCAGGTTCCCTCCATCACGCTCGCCGATGTTCACGCAGGCCTTGCGTATTACTACGATCATCGCCAGGAGATTCAGGAAGAAATCCGCGCCGAGCGTGAGCAGGCCGACGAGTTCCGCAGTGAGGACGGCTTCGCTGCATTGGCGGCAAGCCGCATTCTAGAGCGCACCGAGTGGTGAGATTCAAGGACCGGATTCGCGATTCATAACACCTGTACTCGCGGTGCCCGAATCACGAATAGAGATAATTACGATTTCCGCGCGCCGCGGACCGTGCCCTTCAGCTTCGACTGGCGCCGCTTGGCCGCCTTGCGCTTGGGCTTGGTGATGAGAAAGGTGCCGCTGCCTTGATACACGGCCTGATAGAGATTTTCTTTTGCCATTGGGAAGCTCAAGTATAGCAAAGCGCGGCGCTCGTCAGGCCGAATGGTCATTCAGGCGCATGCTAGGCTGGTGACATCCGATGTCTCCACGCCTCCTCCTGGCAGCACTTCTAACCGCGGCGACATCTTTTGCCGAAACCTCCCCCGCCGTTTTTTCTCAGGTGGATCAAATGGTAGCGGCCTTGGCGGATATCACCGGCTGGCCAGTGAAAAAAAAGATCCCCTCGGAGATCCTGAGCAAGAGCAAGTTCCAGCGCTACCTCTCCCTGCACATCAAAGACGGCTCGCACGATAAGGAGACGCGCGCCGAAGAGCTGGCGCTCAAGATGTTCGGCTTGGTGCCCCAGGATTTCAACCTCGCCCGCGAGACCGAAGATCTGCTGGGCGAGCAGGCCGCCGCGTTTTACGACTACAAGAAGAAGCGCCTCTACATCATCGATTCCACTCCCGCCGGCGAGGAGCAGCAAATGGCGCTGGTCCATGAGCTGGCGCATGCCCTGGCCGACCAGCAACACTCGCTCGGCAAGTACCTCAACCGTGGATCGCCCGATTCCGACGAAACCGCCGCGCGCGAGGCCGTCATGGAAGGGCAAGCCACCTGGCTCACCTGGGCCTACGAATCCAAACGCGCCGGAGGCAAAGGCGAAGTGCCCCTCCATCTCCTGGACCAACTCACCCGCGAGCATGACGACAACACCGAGTTTCCGGTTCTCGATAAGACTCCTCTCTACATGCGCGAATCTCTGCTATTCCCCTACAACGCGGGCGCGCGCTTCCAGGACGCCGTGTATCGAAAAATGGGCCGCGAGGCTTTCGAAGAAGTTTTCGCGCGAGGCCCGCGCAGCACCCAGCAGATTCTCCATCCGGCTGCTTACTTTGACAAAACAGTCCCCGCAGCCATTGAACCATTAGGACTCGACAAAATCGCCGGAAAGCAAGCGAGCCAGTTCCACGCCGTGATCGAGGGCGCAGTCGGCGAATTCGACCACGCCATCCTGCTGCAGCAGTACATCGGTGTGAGCGAAAGCGCCGAGCCGGCCCGTCACTGGCGCGGCGGATGGTTCCGCCTCTACGAACACAAGAAAGAGAACTACCCCGTGCTTTCCTACGTCTCCCAATGGGATTCCCCGCAAGCCGCCCAAACCTACTTTGAGCTCTACCAGCGCGTGCTCAAAGGAAAATGGAAGAAAATGGAAGTGACGTCGGCGACCGATTCGGAAGTAACCGGCACCGGGGATTCCGGCCGGTTCACGGTACGGATTTCGGGCGCCACCGTCCAATCTATAGAAGGTCTGAGGTAAACTGATCGTATGCGAAACCTTGCAAAGCGAGTCCTGGCTGCTACCGCGTTTGTGGCGCTCACCGTTTCGGCTTTTGCCATGCCCCCGGTGCCGCGCAAGTCTCCGGAATTAGCCATTACCGATCCCTCTGGCAAGCAGATTCTGCTCTCCAGCTACCGGGGCAAGATCGTGGTGATGCCGTTCATGTTTACCACTTGCCCTCATTGCCAGCACGAGGCGCAAATGCTCACTAAACTGCAGCACGAGTTCGCTGCGCGTGGAGTAGTGATGCTCGGCATAGTATTTAACGAACCGAATGCGGCTCTGACGGCGCAGTTTGTGAAAGACTACAACATCGGCTTCCCCGTCGGATATGCCACCCGCGACACGGTGACCAGCTATCTTGGCCTCTCTGTGATGGACCGTTGGGTAGTCCCCCAAGTCGCAGTCATCGACAGGAAGGGCAACGTAGTGGCGCAAAGCGAAGCCACCGGCACTCCTGATTTGCAGGAAGAAACCTACATGCGCAATTACATCGAAAAGTTGCTCAAAGACGGCGGCCCGTCGAGCAGCGCTACACCCGCCGCCAAGGGCAAAACCGTAGCCAAGAGCGGCGCCGCCCCCAAGAAGGACTAAGTTTTCGCCGAGATCGCCGCCGCAATCGCCTCGGCGATCTTCTTGCCGTGGAACCGTCCGTTCTCGATGAAAATTTCGTTAGTGTGCATCCCCGCCACCAGCACTCCCGCCAGATACATGCCCTTGCGGTCGCTTTCAAGCGTCTCAGGGTCCGTGTAAGGACGGCCCGATTCCGCATCGAAGTGTATCCCGTGAGCGTCTAGAAACTGCGTATCCGGGCGGTACCCAGTCATCGCGAAAACGAAATCGTTCTTCAGCGTGACTGCCCCTTGGGGAGTGTTCAGGCGCACAACGGCCTCTCCAATCTCCGCCACTGTCGAGTGAAAATACGCCGGGATCTCGCCATTCTTGATGCGATTCTCAATGTTCGGCTTGATCCAATACTTGACGTTCGCGTGAATGCCCTCGCCCCGATGCACCAGCGTAACCCGCGCGCCGGTCCACCATAATTCGAGCGCAGCAATGGCGGCGGAGTTCTTCGCGCCAATCACCAGCACATCCTGGTTGTAGTAAGGATGCGCCTCCTTGTAATAGTGGATGACCTTAGGCAAATCCTCGCCCTGGACATTCAGTTTGTTGGGAACATCGTAGTACCCCATCGACAAGATGACTTTGCGCGATTCATACTGATGCCCGCACCCCCGGCTATCGAGCGAGTAAGTGAAGAAGCGCCCGTCTTCGCCAGTGACTCTTTCGACGTGCTCATACTGGCGTATGTCGAGCTGGTAGTGGTCGGCAACCCGCCGATAATATTTGAGAGCCTCGCCGCGCACTGGCTTTTCGTTGAGCGAGGTCATCGGAATGTCCCCGATCTCGAGCAACTCCGGCGTGGTGAAAAACACCATGTTGGTCGGATAGTGATAGAGCGAGTTCACCACGCAGCCCTTGTCAAGCAGAACCGCATTCAGCCCGCGACGCTTCAGCTCGATGCCGCAAGCAAGCCCAGTAGGGCCAGCGCCGACGATGACCGCGTCATAACGAGGCACGGACTATAGCATCCCCTCGACACTCTTATAAACGTCCGCCAATGCGCCGTCGAGCGCCGCAGGGTCCTTGCCGCCGGCCTCGGCCATATCCGGACGCCCGCCGCCTTTGCCGCCCACCGCCTGGGCGACAGCCCCCGCTAGTTTACCGGCATGCACCTTGGCCGTCAGGTCCTTGGTAACCCCCGCGATAATGGCGACGTTCGAATCCTCGGCCGTCCCGAGCACCACCACCGCCGTCTTCCATTTATTGCGCAGCGAGTCGACTAATGTGCGCAACTGCTGGCGATCGAAGCCGTCCACCCGCGCCGCCAGCACTCGAACACCCTTGATTTCGCGCGCCTGGTTTTCAAGATCTCCCACCCCGGCCTGAGCCACTTTGATTTTGACCTGTTGCAACTCGTGCTCGAGCGACTTCTCTTTAGCTACCAGCCTGTCGAGCTGCTCCAGTAAATCCCCTTCGGAAGCCCGCACCAAACTGGCCACACCTGCAAGTTGCGCCTGCGCCGATTGGAACCTACGCAGCGCTTCCTCGCCGGTAATCGCCTCAATGCGCCGCACCCCTGCCGAGATGCTTCCCTCGTAAACAATCTTGCAAAGCCCAATATCGCCCGTGCGCGAAACGTGCGTCCCGCCGCACAATTCCTTACTGAAGCTGTCGATCGATACCACCCGCACATGTTCGCCGTACTTCTCGCCAAAGAGCGCCATGGCGCCTGTCGATAACGCCTGATCCAGGTCCATAACGTCGGTGTGCACGGGGCGGTTGGCGAGGATTTCCTGGTTCATCAACCGCTCCACTTCAGCCACCTCATCGCGATCCATCGCCGTATAGTGCGTGAAGTCGAAACGCAGACGCGAGGGCTCGACGACGCTGCCCGCTTGCTTCACGTGCGATCCCAGAACCTGGCGCAACGCCGCATGCAGGAGGTGCGTCCCCGTGTGGTTGCGCATGGTCGAATGGCGCGTCGCCGAATCCACCTTCGCGATCACCTCGTCGCCCACTTTCAAGGGCACCTTCAGCTTCACCCGATGAACAGTCTTACCCGGCGCACCGTTGTACGCGCTCTCAACCGTCGCCACCGTCTCGCCTGTCGCCGCCGAAACCAGGACACCGGCATCCCCCACCTGCCCCCCAGCCTCCGCATAAAAAGGCGTCCGGTCGAGCGCGACTTCGCCGTCGAATGCCGCGACCACGGTAGCAGGAGCCTCCAGCGTCTCACGCCCCAAGAACTCAGTCTTCGGCAAAGCCTGGTACTCGGGCCGGATCTGAGCCTTCTCCGCCCCCTTCCAACTGGCGCGCGCCCGTGTCCGTTGCTTCTCCATCTCGGCAGTGAAGCCGCCTCGGTCGATACTCAAACCGAACTCTCGCGCCATATCCTCCTGTTCGTCGAGAGCGAGCCCGTAGGTGTCGTACAACTTGAACGCCGCCGGCCCAGGCAGCACGCCGCCCGCGGCAGCCCTGGCTTCATCCTGGAAGATTCTCTCCGCCACCTGGAAAGTGGTCGCGTAGCGATGCTCTTCGTCCTTCACCACTCGAGCGACCCTCGACACGCTCTCCATCATTTCCGGGTAGGCATCGTGCATGTGTTCAGCGACGAACCCCGTCAATTTGTAAAGGTACGGATCGGTCGCCCCCGCCATGCGCGCATTCCGCATCGCCCGCCGCATGATCTTGCGCAGCACATACCCCCGCCCCTCGTTCGAGGGTGTCACGCCATCGTGAATCAGAAACGCAGTCGCGCGCGCGTGGTCTGCATTGATTCGCATCGCAGTGTCGATCGCCGGGTCTTCTCCAAACACCTTGCCGATAAGCTCGCCCGCGCGCAGGACGATAGGCTTGATCAGATCAGTGTCGTAGTTCGAGAGAACTCCCTGCTTTACCGCCGCGATGCGTTCGAGACCCATCCCAGTGTCGATCGACGGCCTCGGCAAGGGCGTGAGCTTCCCCGAAGCATCACGGTCGAATTGCATGAAGACCAGATTCCAGATCTCGACGTACCGCTCTCCAGGATCGTCCGGGAAGCTCCCCGCCCCCGCCTCCGGCCCAAAGTCGTAATGAATTTCCGAGCACGGCCCGCACGGCCCCGTCTCCCCCATCTGCCAGAAGTTATCCTTCTCGCCCAACCGGAAAATGCGATCCTTCGGAACTCCCGCCACCTTCTGCCACAGTTCTTCCGCGTCGTCATCTTCGCGAAAAACCGTGACATAGAGCTTGTCTTTCGGAAGGCCGTAGTCCTTCGTGATCAGCTCCCACGCAAACGCGATCGCATCTTTTTTGAAGTAGTCGCCAAACGAAAAATTCCCCAACATCTCAAAAAACGTATGGTGCCGCCGTGTATAACCGACGTTATCGAGATCGTTATGCTTCCCCCCCGCCCGCACGCATTTTTGCGAGGACGCCGCCCGCACGTAGTCCCTCTGCTCCTCACCCAGGAAAACGTCTTTGAACTGATTCATCCCCGCGTTGGTAAATAACAATGTGGGATCGTTCGCCGGAACCAGCGAAGAGCTCCGCACCACCCGATGCCCGCGGGCAGAAAAATAGTCGAGGAACTTCTGACGAACTTCAGAACCTGTCATGGATAATTCTATTTTCGCCTACCAGCCGGATGGTTTGCCCTGGTTCTGCTCGTCCAGCCACTTCTGGAGCGGCGCGAAGTAGTCGAGGATAGCCGTCGCATCCAGGCGCCGCTGCCCGGTCAGCTCAAACATGGCGTCCTGCCAAGGCTTGCTCTGACCCATGGCAAGCATCGTGTTGAGCCGCCGCCCAGCTTCCTTATTGTCATAAATGGAACAGCGGTGGAGCGGCGTGTTGCTCCCCGCCGCCGGACATCCAGCCGCCTGGGCCAGCGCGCGATGAAACTGGAATTGCATAATATACGACAGAAAATAGCGCGTATAAGGCACATCCGCCGCCACGTGATACTTCGCCCCTGGATCGAAATCGCTTTCGCTGCGCGCCACCGTGGGCGCCACCCCCTGATATTTCAACCGCAAATCCCACCAGCCTTTGTTATATTGATCCGGCGGAATTTCGCCCGAAAACACTTTCCAGCGCCACTGGTCGATCATCAACCCGAAAGGCAGAAATGCCACCTTCTCCAGCGCCCGCGCCAGCAATAAACCGATGTCTTTAGACGAGTCCGGCGGCTTATCCAGCAATCCGATCTTTACCAGGTACTCCGGCGTCACCGATAACGCGATGGTGTCGCCGATCGCCTCATGAAAGCCGTCATTGGCGCTGTCGCGAAAAATGAAAGGCTGCTTGTCGTACGCCCTCTGGTAAAAGTTGTGCCCCAACTCATGGTGGATGGTAGTGAAATCCTCCTCCGTGATGTCGATGCACATTTTGATGCGCAGATCTTCGATAGCATCGATGTCCCAGGCACTGGCGTGGCACACCACTTCACGGTCACGCGGCTTGGTAAACATGGACCGCTCCCAGAATGTAGCCGGCAGCGGCGCGAACCCCAGCGACTTGAAAAAGTTCTCGCCGTAATGCACCATATCGAGCGGCTTGGTATCGCGCTTCCGCAGGATCTCGGTAAGATCGTACCCCTTGTCCGCCTCGGCGGGCGCAATCAATTTGTAGACGTTCGACCAATCCTGAGCCCAAATATTGCCCAGCAGATGAGCCGGAATGGGACCGTTCGCCGGCACCACATCGCCATATTTCTCGCGCAGCTTCCAGCGCACGTAGCTATGGAGCGAAACATAGAGCGGCCGCACCTGCTCCCACAGGCGGTCCACTTCCTTGGCGAATTCGTCCGGCGGCATGTCGTACTTCGAGCGCCACATCGCCCCGTTATCTTTGAAACCCAATTCGCGCGCGCCCTGGTTAGCCAGTTCCACGAAACGCTGGAAATCCTTGCGCATGGGCGGCGAAATGCGGTGCCAGCCGCGCCAGACATCCAGTAGTTCGGCAGGATTTGTGCTCGTGGCCATCACACGCGAGACGGCCTCGATGTCCATGCATGGCTTGGCAGCGCCGGCCTGATCCTCCGGACAGTATTTGCCTTTCCCATACGCGCCTTCAAGAGAAGCAGCCAGCCGCGTAACCTCGCCACTCTTTGCGGGATCCGCCGGCGCAGCTAGAACCAGTCCAATCTTCAACAAGTTCATCTTGCGCCGCATATCCGCGGGGAGAGTGATTTTATCGAAACGCACCGCAGCCTTGGCCAAGCGCACGGCCTCAGCAATATTACGCTCATTAGCCCGAGCCGCGACCGCTTCCGTGTCGTCGGTGATGTAAGTGGCTTGAATCCAGGAAGCCTGATTATTTTCGAGACTTAAATCGAAGAGCCTCTTGTCGGCGTCGTCGAGGAATTTCTTCGCCTCCGCAACAGTAGGCTCCGCCGCCCATAACCCGACCGCACACGCCCCCAGGATCGCCACCAAACGAAGCGTCTTCATGACGCCATCTTACCGGATTCAGGCGCGTTTAAGCAGCCAGTGCCGGAGCCATCACTAACCCCGGTACCACCGCCCGCAGTACATCTTCCACGCGATCCGCGAAGATAAACTCCATCTCCTTGCGAACCTCGTCCGGAAGATCGCGCAGATCCTTCTGGTTACCGCGCGGCAGAATCACCCGCTTGATTCCAACCCGCCGCGCCGCGAGCACTTTTTCCTTGACGCCGCCGATGGGCAACACCAAGCCGGTCAGTGTGACTTCGCCGGTCATCGCCGTGTCGCTGCGCGCCGGTTTCCCTGCGTAAAGCGAAGCCAGCGCCGTAGTCATCGTCACGCCCGCCGAAGGACCGTCCTTCGGAATCGCCCCCGCCGGCACATGAATATGCAGCCCTGAGTTCAGGAATTTTGCCGGGTCAATCCCCAGCGCCGCCGCATGACTCCACACATAACTGCGCGCCGTCTTAGCGGACTCCTGCATAACCTCTCCCAGTTGTCCCGTAATCGTAACTTCCTTGCCATCGGGCAGCAAAGTCGCCTCGATATAGAGAACATCGCCGCCGGATTCTGTCCAAGCAAGTCCGGTCGCCACACCCGCCGGGAATTCGCGCCGGGCTTGTTCCGGTGAGAACGGCTCCGGACCGAGCAAATCCTCGATCTCCTCCACCCGAATCTCAAAAGGACCAGCCTCGCCCTCGCCCACCTTCAGCGCGACCTTGCGCGTCAAGCGGCCGATGGCTTGTTCGAGACGCCGCACTCCCGCCTCGCGCGTATAAGCCGAGATGACTTTCTTCAACGCGGGCTCGGTAATTTGCACCCGCTCTTCAGTCAGCCCAGTTTGCTTGAGTTGCCGCGGGATCAGGTACCGGCGAGCGATCTGCGACTTCTCTTCCTCGCTATAGCCGGAAAGCCGCAGGATCTCCATACGATCGAGCAAAGGAGCCGGGATCGTATCCAAAGTATTCGCGGTAGTGACAAACATCACCTTCGAAAGATCGAACGGCAAGTCCAGATAATTATCGCGGAAGGATTTATTCTGCTCCGGGTCCAGGACCTCAAGCAGTGCCGCCGCCGGATCGCCCCGGAAATCGCGCCCGAGTTTGTCGACCTCGTCCAGCATCAGCACCGGATTCGCGAATCCCGCCCGCCGCATGGCTTGCAGCAACCGCCCCGGAAGCGCGCCGATATACGTCCGGCGATGCCCGCGCAATTCAGCTTCATCGTGCAACCCGCCCAAGCTCATGCGCTCGAACTTTCGCCCCAGCGCCCGCGCGATGGATTGCCCGAGCGATGTTTTCCCTACTCCAGGCGCTCCCACGAAACACAGAATCGGAGCCTTGGCCTCAGGATTCAGCTTCAGCACCGCCAAGTGCTCCAGAATGCGCTCCTTCACTTTGGTGATCCCGAAGTGATCTTCATCCAGCACCTGCCGCGCCCGCGCCAGATCCAGACTGTCTTCACTGCGCTTATTCCACGGCAGCTCGATAACGTATTCGAGCCAGGTCCGGATCACGTTATGCTCGGGCTGCGAAGGCGGCAGTTTCTCTAACCGCCCGAGCTCGCGATCAGCTTCTTTCCGGACATCCTCCGGCAATTCGGCCTTAGCCAATTTCTCGCGCAGTTGCTCGACTTCAGCCTGATCGGGATTCTTCTCGCCCAACTCCGTTTCGATAGCCTTCTTCTGCTGCCGTAGGATGTATTCCTTCTGCTCGCGCGACATCTCGCCGCGAGCATCTTCGGTGATTTTATTGCGCAGTTCCAGCACTTCCACTTCATGCGACAGCCAGCCATGCACCAGCCGCAGCGCCTCGACGCGCGTAGTCGCTTCGAGCAAAGCCTGTTCCCGCACCGCCTCCAGATTCATCAGCGAGGCCACAGTGTAACCCAAACGCAGCGGATCTTCCTGGAACGTGAACAAGCGCGCCAGCTCCTGCGGCGAAGCCTGCGGCGATTGAATCAGCCCCATGAACTTCGTGCCCATCTCAATAATGGACAGAGTCAGAGCTTCCGTTTCGCGGCTGGAATCGTCGGGCGCCGGCAGCGGGTGATAACGCGCTGCAAGGTGCCCTTCATCGTCGTTCACCTTGACGATCACCACCCGCTCGAGTCCAAACGCCAGGATGTCGATATGATCTTCCTTCGGTCGCGCCACCTTGCGGATGGCCGCACGCGTACCGATCGTAAACAGGTCCGCCGCCGCGGGCGTGTCGGCAGAAGCATCGCGTTGCGCCACCACGATGATTTCCTTATCTTCGGTCGCGACCGCCGCATCTACCGCGGCTAAAGAGGAAGCCCGGCCCACCGACAGCGGCATCAGCAACCCCGGAAATAAAACCGAGTTTTTCAGCGGCAACAACGGCAGGATTCGAATTTTTTCGAGCTCGCTCATATAATTTTCCCCCTTACTGAGATGCTTCAGCCCGGGCAATTGATTCTATTTCGAAGCTAAGTTCCTGATCCTTACCTAAATCCACCCGCACATTCTGGCCGTCGCGGATCTCGCCCCCGACCAGCCGGCGCGCCAGCGGCGTTTCCACTTCTTTCTGAATGGCTCGCTTGAGCGGCCGCGCGCCAAAGGTCGGGTCATAGCCGACATGCACCAGATGCTCCACCGCAGCATCCGTCAATTCGATGCCGATGTGCCGCTCTGCCAGCCGCGAGCGCAAGCCCTCCAGTTGAATCAACACGATCTTCTTCAATTGCTCATCGGTCAGACTGTGGAAGGTCATGATCTCGTCCACCCGATTCAGAAATTCCGGCCGGAAGATACTGCGTAGTTGGTCCTTGGGCGCGTTCGAGGTCATGATCACGATGGTATTTTTGAAATCCACCGTGCGCCCCTGCCCGTCGGTCAGCCGCCCGTCGTCGAGCACCTGCAGTAGCACATGAAAAACGTCACTGTGCGCCTTTTCAATCTCATCGAGCAGCACCACCGAGTACGGCCGCCGCCGCACCGCCTCAGTCAATTGGCCGCCCTCGTCGTAGCCGATGTACCCCGGAGGCGCACCCACCAGTCGCGACACCGTGTGCTTCTCCTGATACTCCGACATATCGATACGGATCATGGCGCGCTCGTCATCAAAGAGAAATTGCGCCAAAGCGCGCGCCAGTTCGGTCTTGCCCACGCCGGTCGGTCCCAGAAACAGGAAGCTCCCCACCGGCCGCTTTGGATCCTTCAATCCGCCCCGCGCGCGCAGCACGGCGTCGGAAACCGCGTCCACGGCCTCGTCCTGACCCACGATGCGCTGATGTAACTCTTCCGGCAAATGGGTCAGCTTTTGGACTTCACCTTCCATCAGCTTCGACAACGGAATGCCCGTCCAGCGGCTCACCACCTGGGCGATATCTTCCTCGTCCACCTCTTCTTTAAGCAGCGCCGTCGAGCTCTTGCCGGCCTCGAGTTGTTTTTCCAGATTCGTCAGCGTGCCGTACTTCAACTCCGCAGCCTTATTCAGGTCATAAGCCCGCTCGGCTTGCTCAATGTCGATCTTGGTCTGCTCAATCTGCTCGCGGATTTCACGCTGCTTCTTCAAAGCCTCCTGATCCGCCTGCCATTGCGCGCGCAGACTCGCCGAGTTGGTTTTCAGATCCGCCAGCTCCTTTTCGAGCTTCGCCAGACGCTCCCGCGAAGCTTTATCAGTTTCTTTCTTCAAAGCCTCACGCTCGATTTCAAGCTGCATCTGCCGCCGCGTGCTCTCGTCGAGCTCAGCCGGCATCGAATCGATCTCGGTGCGCGTTTTGGCCGCTGCTTCATCGATCAGATCGATGGCTTTGTCCGGCAGGAAGCGATCCGCAATGTACCGATTGCTAAGCACCGCCGCGGCGACCATAGCGGAGTCCTTGATGCGCACCCCATGATGCAGTTCGTAGCGCTCCCGCAACCCGCGCAGGATCGAAATCGTATCCTCGACCGACGGCTGATCCACCAGCACCGTCTGGAATCGGCGTTCGAGGGCCTTGTCCTTCTCAATATTCTTGCGATACTCATCAAGCGTAGTCGCGCCGATGCAGTGCAATTCCCCGCGTGCCAGCATGGGCTTCAGCAGGTTGCCCGCGTCCATCGAACCCTCCGCCTTCCCCGCCCCGACTACTGTGTGCAGCTCGTCGATAAACAGGATGATGTTACCCTCAGCCGACTGCACCTCTTTAAGCACAGCTTTGAGCCGTTCTTCGAATTCACCCCGGAACTTGGCGCCCGCAACCAGTGCGCCCATATCCAGCGAAACGATCCGCTTGTTCTTCAAACCCTCCGGCACGTCGCCGCGCACGATGCGCCGGGCTAAGCCCTCGACTATAGCCGTCTTCCCCACGCCCGGTTCACCGATCAACACCGGATTGTTTTTGGTCCGCCGCGACAGCACCTGAATCACGCGCCGGATCTCTTCATCGCGACCAATCACCGGGTCCAGTTTGCCCAGCGCCGCCAGCTTAGTCAGGTCGCTGCCATACTTTTCGAGCGACTCGTACGTCGCCTCCGGGTTCTGCGTGGTCACACGCTGCCCCCCGCGAATCGCCTGCAACGTCCGCATCAGCCGCTGCTGAGTAATCCCCAAATCGCGGAAACCCTTCTCGCCAGTGGCTGCGAGCAACACGTGCTCCACAGAGATGTAGTCATCTTTAAGATGCTTGGCCTCTTTTTCGGCCCGGTCGAGCAAGTCCTGCAAACGCTTGGTCAGGTACAACTGGTCGACGCCCGGCGCCGAGCCCGAAACGCGCGGCAGTTTGTCGAGCTGCTCTACCAGCTTCTGGTGCACCAGCGCTTGATCCACCTCCGCTTTGGCGAAAAGCGATTGCGTGAGACCACCCTCCTGGTCGAGGAGCGCCAGCAACAGATGCTCAACGTCAATTTGCTGCTGTCCCCGCTGCGACGCAACGGCTTGAGCCGATCGAAACCCTTCTTGAAGCTTTTCAGTGAATCGGTTGAAGTCCATATAACACCTTCTGTGAGCAACTATAACACGTGAGCGTATTATAGTCCAATAATCTTAGTGTATAATTGTCATGTTTTGATTGTTCAAACCACCAGTTTCAGTGATATCATCCACTTAGAAATGGCAAGCGAACTGCCAAATCTCGTGACTTCCCTTCCCGGCCCCAAAGCCAAGGCACTCATTGACCGCGACGCCCAGTTCATCTCGCCCTCCTACACCCGTTCCTACCCGTTAGTGGTCTCCTCCGGCGAGGGAGCCATCATCAAAGACGTTGACGGCAACCGGTTTCTCGATTGCAGCGCCGGCATCGCCGTAGTCGCCACCGGCCACTGCCATCCTCGCGTGGTCGAAGCCATCCAGCGCCAGGCCGCCCGCTTGATTCACATGTCAGGCACCGACTTCTACTACGAAAACATGGTCGAACTTGCCGAGAAGCTGTCCGCCCTCACCCCCGGCGGAGTCCCTCGAAAAGTTTACTTCGGCAACTCCGGCACCGAGGCCATCGAGGCCGCCATCAAGCTCGCCCGCTATCACACCGGCCGCAAACAGTTCGTCGCCTTCTACGGCTCCTTTCACGGACGCACCATGGGCTCGCTCGCGCTCACCGGCAGCCGCAACACGCAGAGGAAGAACTTCTTCCCGCTGATGCCCGGCGTCCATCACGTCCCCTACGCTGATTGTTACCGCTGCCCCTATGGCAAGACGGTCGATTCCTGCGCAGTCGAATGCGCCCAGGCGATCGAGGACCCGCTCTTCCGCACCGTTCTTCCCCCCGAAGAAGTAGCCGCAATCGTAGTCGAACCGGTGCAGGGCGAAGGCGGCTACCTGGTTCCTCCGAAAAAGTTTTTCGACGAACTGCGCCGTATAGCCGACCGCTACGGCATCCTGCTGATCTTCGACGAGGTCCAATGCGGCATGGGACGAACCGGCAAAATGTTCGCCTCCGAACACTTTGCGGCCGTCCCGGATATTGTCGCGCTAGCGAAAGGGATCGCGAGCGGAATGCCGCTCAGCGCCACTGTCGCGCGGGCGGAAATCATGGATTGGAAACCAGGCGCACACGCGTCCACCTTCGGCGGCAATCCGGTAGCGGTTGCCGCATCCCTTGCGACCATCGAACTCCTGGAGCAAGGCCTAATCGACAACGCGGCCATGATCGGAGCACACATGAAAGCGCGCTTGAGCGAGTTCCCCCAGCGCTTCACAAATGTCGGCGATGTCCGCGGCCTGGGCCTGATGATCGGCATCGAACTGGTGAAGGACCAGTCGAGCAAAGAACGCGCCCCCGAGCTGCGCGACCGCGTAGTCGAGCTATGTTTCGAGCGTGGACTCTTAGTGCTAGGCGCAGGCGTCAACACCATTCGCCTTTCTCCTCCCCTAGTGCTCACGCGTGAGCAAGCCGATTGGGCCGTCGATACCATCGGCCAGTGCATCGCAGCCGCAGCGGCCTGATATTTTCGAGACTGCACGAACGGTTGAGAAAAGCATCCGAAATAGGCGTACGATTAACCAGAGTGGCCACCTATCCACCTCGGGATTTCGGCGATGCGCAATGGGCGCGGGCCCAAGGGGCACTCATCGATTTTCTCCACGCGGATCTGGATCTGGCCTTCACGTGGTTAAGAACAGCCGCTATCGACGTGAAGGACGATCCCAAAGGCTGTGCATTGGCACTCTCCAAAGTTCGCGCAGCGCTGGATGCGATCCGCGGTCTTGAGCGGCGCATCGATAGCGATCTAGCCCGGAAAGAAATTGATGCCAGAGCAGACCAACTCGAAACCGCCATCAGCACGTTCCGGTCTTGACCCACCACCCTCCTTCGCTACAATGCAAGAGTTACCCCAGCATGGATACTCTTATCCGCCGTCCCCGCATCGATCCGAAATTCGCCGCCTTTGAATTGGCCATCCGCAAGTCCAAAATTCACCGCTACGGCGTTTACGCCGAGGAGCGCATTCCCGCCAACCGCAAGGTGATCGAGTACACCGGCGAGCGCCTGAATCGCCGCGAGACCAAGCTCCGCGGCGAAGGCGAGTACACCTATTTATTCACGCTCGACAAATACTGGACCCTCGACGGCGCCTTCGGAGGCAGCGGCGCAGAGATCATCAATCACAGTTGCGAGCCCAACGTGGTGTCGCGCATCATGAAGGGCCACGTCATTTATATGAGCCTGCGCACCATCGAGCCCGGCGAAGAGCTTACCGTCGATTACAACTTCGAATACGTCGGCGACCGGACTTCCTGTGCCTGCGGCGCCCCCAAATGCCG
Source organism: Bryobacterales bacterium (assembly GCA_025350625.1). Lineage (GTDB taxonomy): Bacteria > Acidobacteriota > Terriglobia > Bryobacterales > Bryobacteraceae > Palsa-187. The sequence continues at coordinate 19,994 of JANXXL010000204.1, forward strand.
CAGCGTCATGGAGCGCATGACCCCCGAACTGGAACGAGCGTTGGCCAAACACAAAGCCGCCCGCACCGCCGCGAAATCCAAAGCCGCCCACGTGTAGCGGAGCAACGCGCTAAAAGTGCGTGGCTGCCTGTCTGATTTAACAACGCCGGGCGGCTGGGAACTCCGATTACCTCCGGAGGGTAGTGCGCCGAGTGTTCGGGCCCGGGCGCAACGGCACGACGAGCGTTCCCCGCATGACCATTACAAAATGCGAAGAACTCAGGTCGACTCGAAAAGCTGGGTCAACGATTTCCCGCGACGCCGTTTTTACGTCGAAGCAAACTATTAGCCCATGGTGCGATGCGGCAACTCTACCTCCTCAACGACAGGAGGACGGTGTCGGTAAGTACAGCCAGCCCGCGGCGGATGGCCTCGTCAAGGCTTTAATTTACACCCTCGATTTTACGCGGCCTAAGTAAGTTTATATGTTGCGTTGAAATGGAATGCGGCTAGTATAAAGAGTGCTCCGAAGAAGTAGTGTTACATGACGCCAGCAATAAAGAGGGAACTGCCCGCTTACTTTTTTGGATTCCACAATAGCCAACTCTGCGTACAGGACGCCTCAGGGGACCTGATCATGAAGGTTCCGCCTGAAGATGTCGAAAGCTTAGTTCAGACTTTAGTTGCAGATGGACTGTCGGTGTCCGGGCTTGCAGACGCTTTAGCCGAAGGATTGAGGTTAGGGCTTAGCGTTATCGAATGGGACATGAGAGATTAATATTCAGGGGGCCGACTGCGTAGCCCGCGTGGGTTAAGAGTGCGCCTATAGATGGCCACCTTGTTCAAGACGCCTTTCGCCCTCTAGTAGTTCAGGAAAGCGCCGGCGCCAAGCTCACACAGAAATATCGAGCAGCAACTTCTTACGGGTATGGGCCGCAGCCCAAAAGCCGCGGCGCCCCGAAATGCCGCAGTGTCATGGAGCGCATGACCCCCGAACTGCGAGCCCAACGTGATGTCCCGCATCATGAAGGGCCACGTCATTTATATGAGCCTGCGTACCATTGAGCCGGGCGAAGAGCTGACCGTCGATTACAACTTCGAATACGTCGGCGACCGGACGTCGTGTGCCTGCGGCGCCCCCAAATGCCGCAGCGTCATGGAGCGCATGACCCCCGAACTGGAACGCGCGCTGGCCAAACAGAAGGCCGCCCGCGCGGCAGCGAAGTCCAAAGCCGCCCACGTCTAGATAATGTAGAATCAAGCCGTGCGACCTACCATTTTGCTCGCGCGTGTTTGTTGTCTCATTTTGTTGATTCGTCCTGCACTCTATGGTCAGGATGTGCCGGTCACCACCCTTAAGCAAGTCGGCTCGTTCACGTTGCCCAGTAATCCCTCACGGCTATCCAGAATTGCATCTGGCGGCAGCGTTCTATGGTTTCTGGTCGAGAATGGAAACTGGTCCGAACTGTTGGCTACAGATGTTGCCGGAGGGAACCCGCATCAGTTCGCCATACGACCTCCTGCCAAGAGAGTTCCATTCCCGGTAACTGCAATTTGCGCGAACCCCGATGGGCGTATTGCGGTGGGGCGCGGGGAAGGGATGTTTGAAATCTATTCAAGAGTTGGAGACTTGATGGAAACCATCCCTTTCGAGCAGCAAGGATCGAAGTGTACGTTCGGTCGGGATTTGTGGATCTGGTCCCGAACTGGTTTGGAGTCGATCAAAGGCGTCCGCGCCGGGAGACATATTGCCCCGCCCGACATGCCGAAGTACGCGCCGGTGGATCTCCTGGAATTAACGGATTATTCGGTGGGTTTGCTCGAACCCAAGGAGGGCGTGTGGTATTTGCTTGACCAAAGAACTGGGACATGGTCGCGTCATCCGCTGGCGGCCCCCGAGTTCCAGAAAATTCGTAATATGCCTGTGCAAGACGAGCACGTGACAGTACCATTGTTCATAAGTCCAAGATCCGGGGATGGAGATTTTTATGTCCTGTCGACTCCCATCAGGCGCAAGGAAGGTGCAAAGGTATTGCGCTTCGATTCGCAGGGAAACCTGTTGGCGCGTTATCTGTGTCCGCTGCCAACCTCTGTAGTTCCACCTTCGGCGATGAATCCAGACGGTTACCTTGTGCCTGAGAGCATCGCGGTGATGGGTCCACCATTGCTGCTGATCTCTCCGTTTCAGAAGGTCGTCGCGTCATACGGCCTTGATTGATGGCTTCCTGGTTCTAACACGTCTAAGAAACTCACACGCCGGGGCGAGAGATTGTGCCCGCGGCGGAGGTCAATACCATAGAAGGCCGTTTCTTGCGCCGAGCGGTTCTAATTCATAGAATCAGTATCGGAGGATTTATGCCGCATGTTTTCCGGTTCGGCGCAATTGTTTTTGTTTACCTTGGTGCCTCGTACGGTTTGCCTGCCGAGACCCCCGACCCCCGTTTAGATGACGCCGTAAAAGAAATCGCCCTGCTAAAACGTATGGCAGCGGATCAGGATCGGCGCATCGCTAGTTTGGAAAGGACGGCGAGAGCACAGCAGACCGCGATTCTTGCCGCTACCCGACCCGTGCCGGCGATTCCTTGGAAAACACCTGAGGGTTGGGCCGCCGTCAAAATGGGGATGTCGCGAGCCCAGGTAGTGGAAATTCTGGGAGAACCCCAATCGACGGACGCTGTGATTGATCGCCAAACGCTTTTCTACAAAGAAGCGACTGCTCCTGTTGGTCACGTCGTCATCACGGATGATCGCGTTTCTGAAGTTACTTCTAATAGGTTCCGGATTTACCTCCCCTCGCAGAAATAACCCCTCCGGCGAGAATCCGGCGCAAGCGGTAGAATCCTGGTACTGAGGAAAATTCCCATGCGCCTTTTCGTGTTGATGGCCGCGTTGTTCACGACGCCTCTCGCCCCAGGGCAAGATAGTCCCGACGCCAAGCTCTCTAAGAAGGCGACGGAAATCGCCAAGCGCATCCTTATCTTCGACAGTCATGTCGATCTCCCTTTTGACTACCCGGGCGCCGCTGCGGATGGCAAGACCCAACTCGATCTGCCGAAAGTGGAGCGCGGGCACTTGAAGGGTGCTGCCCTAGCCGTTTTCGTCCCGCAAGGACCGCGCACTCCCGAAGGCTACGCCAAGGCGCGTCAGGATGCCGAGGCGAAGTACGCTCTCATCAAGGGAATCGCGGAGCAGAATCCCAGCCGCGCCGCGCTCGCCTACTCGCCCGCGGACGTCCGCCGTATCGCAGCCCAAGGAAAGTTCGCGGTTGTGACGAGCCTGCTGAACGCCTATCCCCTGGGTTCCGACCTCTCGCAGCTCGACGTTTGGTACCAGCGCGGCGTCCGCATCTTGGGATTTGTCCACGCCGGTCACAATGACTGGGCCGACTCCTCACGTCCCAGCCAGGCACTGGGCAACGCCCCCGAAGAGCACCGCGGCCTCTCCGAGTTAGGCAAGCAAGGCGTAGCGCGCCTGAATCAACTCGGTATACTGATCGACGTTTCGCAGCTCACAACCCCCGCCTTCCGGCAGGTTTTGAGCCTCACCAAAGCGCCAGTCGCCGCCACTCATTCGGGCGTAAAAGGAATAGTCGACACCCCGCGCAATTTGAGCGATGAGGAACTCGGGCTGATCGAAAAGAACGGCGGGGTCGTGCAGGTAGTGGCGTTCTCGAACTACTTGCGCCCGCTGCCGAAAGACGTGCCCGCCGCCTCAGCCCCCCGCGCGACCGTGGCCCAGT
>JANXXL010000025.1 GCA_025350625.1 Bryobacterales bacterium
GATCTCGCCGCTCCCGGTCATCACCAGTGTGGCAAAGGAAACGCTGATTTTCATGACCTTTCGCGAGCTCTGCCGGACGCGCAGATTGAACTAGCCTAGGGCGAGTCCACACCTGCGCCGCCGCAGCGCTCGGCTTGCCAGCTTGGGAAAATGGGCAATGTTTTGTTTTCAGTGACATAAATGCGCATGGCGTTGATTCAGGGTATGGAAAACGCCAACAAAACAAGGGTCCGTTTCGGCTGGTGTGCTAATGGAGGGTTTTGGAGGGTGCGCGCTTGCGTCTTCGGCGGCACGTGTCAATATAGTTCCAATATGGAAAAGTATTCACCGCGCCTCAATTTGCGACGGTAAGAATCAGGCAACGCCCTCCGCTCGGCACGTTTCATAGAAAACCGTTTTGACACAGGTCCTTGGGGCGACCCCCTCTGTCTGAGACAAAGTACAATTGGCACACTCGCGTTCTTGATGGACCCATTTTGGGGGCCAAACGGCTCCTCCGCTAATTGAGTCTCCAGATCTCATAATTCAAAACACTCGCGAAGCTCACCCACGCGAGGTAAGGAAGAAACATCGATCCTGCTGGTTTGCTAAAGCGAAAGAACATGATGCAGGTCAAGACAATCGCCAACCACAGCATCAGGATATCGATCAATGCCCAGCCGATCTGGCGCTGTCCGAAGAAAATCAGGCTCCATGCAAAGTTGAGCGCGAGTTGAGCCCAGAACAGCAGCAGTGCTCGTGAGCGCAGCGCCGAGGCTGGTCGCTTCCAGATGAGCCAGGCGGCAATAGCCATCAATCCGTAGAGAAGCGTCCACACCGGGCCAAAGATACTGTTCGGGGGGTTGAAGCTCGGTTTGGATAGCGTCGCATACCATGTGGGGATGGACTGAGCAGTGAAGAGTGCGGAAACCCCGGCGACGAGGAACGTAGCCGCCAGAAACCCAGCTAGAGCCAGCCATTGCGGCTTTTGGGGGCTGGGGCTGAGATAGATGGAATTTCCCATTACGTACAGTTCAGTCTCACAGATTTGCCCGCAGCGAACAAAGGACCGTTACTTGTTGGCACCTCAGTCTTTGTGGCTGGCGTGGGCAATCAACTCCTTCACGAGAGGGTTCGGGAAAGTGCGGCTCGGCGTAATCGCATAAAACCTTTCCTTAATGGAGGACAATCGGAAGCGTTCTACTAACAAGCCCGCACGCAATTCGTCTTGAACCACGACCTTCGGCACGAGGGCAACCGCCTTGATCCTGAGCGCCAATACGCGCAACATCGCCATGTCATCAACTTCTGCTGCGATGATCGGGCGGACTCCGGCCTGATCCAGGATCAGATCGAACGCGGATCGAATATCACTTTCCAAACTCGGCAGGATTACCGGCGTCGTTCGACAGTCCTCGGGAAAGCGGAAGGTTCTTCTTCCGCTCGTCGGACGCGCCACCAGACTGACTTCCTGCTCCGCGAGAAGATGGCTGTAATGCCCTGTCTCGGCGTCGCGCCGAAGTGCGTGATTTGAAAGCACGACATCGACCTCATGATTGCGAAGTTGCGTAGTCAGATCACGGACGCCACCCGATCGCAGCACAAGTTCAACATCTCGCCTATTCCGAAGCGGCTTTACGAACTCCCACTGAAAATTGCGTGATAGCGTAGCCACGGCCCCAACCCGCAAAACTTGACGTGTCTTGCGTGAACGATGCTGGAGCGTGTCAACGAGTTCTTCTCCTGTGCGGAAAATCGAATCGGCATATTGTAGTGCCATCTGGCCGGCTTCCGTCAGGACCAGCTGACGATTCTTCCTGACGAACAGCGACTGACCGAGGGCCTCCTCCAAGTGGCGAAGCTGAATGCTAAGGGCCGATTGGGCGACATTCATCTTCTGCGCCGCGCTTGTCAGACTTCCCTCGTGCGCGATGGCCCAAAAATAGCGCAGATGATGATAGTTGAGAAACATACCCCTTGGTTCACATATACCATACAGAACGATCTCATATATAACATCTATTGGAACGAATGGATGCTTCTGCCCTATTCTGCAAATATATGGCAGAGCAGGATGCAACAACATTGCGGGCTGGGAGCAGGGCGGCACTGTGGGGGCAGGCATTCGCCGGAGTATGTTTTCTGTCGGCCGTGGTCGCCGCCGGCTTTCTCGATCGACTCACGAGCGTTCTTCTCGTTCTCAGTACGTTTCTCTTCGGCATCGTCTGCCGCTATTCGAGACGGTACATGATGGGGGATCCCGGACAGGCGCGCTTCACCTTCTGGCTTTGCCTCACCGGTGCCTGCGTATTCGCACTTGTGCTTTCCCAGAACTTGTTGCTATTCGCGCTCGCCTGGTGCGGCATCAGCCTCAGCCTGCACCAATTGCTGCAGTTCTATGGGGACCGCCCTGGCGCCTTGCTAGCGGCGCGGAAGAAGTTCTTGATCAGCCGCTTGGGCGACGGCGCACTTGTAGGCGCACTTGCCCTGACATACCGAGAATTCGGCACGTGGGATTTTCAACGCATATTTATTGCCGCGGAGCGGTTTCGAACGGCGGGACTCGAACATCTGCCTAATCCGGTCAGCTGGATTTGTGCGCTGCTGGTGTTTGCGGCGCTGCTAAAATCCGCGCAATTCCCGTTCCATAGTTGGTTGCCCGATACGATGGAGACCCCGACTCCGGTGTCGGCTCTGATGCATGCCGGAATCATAAATGCGGGGGGAATCCTCATTATCCGTCTGAACCCGCTGATCTCCCTCTCCAAAACAGCCCTGCTCGCACTGTGTGTCGTGGGAAGCTTTACGGCGCTGTTCGCCTCCATAGTCATGTTGACCCAGGCGAGCGTGAAACGCTGCCTCGCATTTTCGACCGTGGGGCAAATGGGTTTTATGATGCTCGAATGTGGACTGGGCGCATTCCACCTGGCGCTGCTCCACGTGGTGGCGCACTCTCTCTACAAGGCTCACGCGTTCCTCTCATCGGGTAGCGTGGTCCTTGCGAAACCTCAAATGGAGAAACGTCCCATAAATTCGGCGGCTCTCGCCATGGGACTGCTCTCGGCGCTTGGAATTACCGTTGCTGCCGGATCGTGGTTCGGAACGGCTCCTCTCGAAGAACCAGTACTCATCGGCATCTTCTCTCTGGCTTTGGCGCAGATGATTTGGGCTGTGTGGCGCGCCACCGATCGGGCCTGGCCGATTCCGCTAGGTCTGACTCTTGGCCTGATCCTCAGCTTTACCTACTTCGCGTTGGGTCGCGCGGCCGAATATGTCGTGAAACCTGTCAGGAGCGAAGTTGGTTGGCTTGCCCTGCCGCTTCTTGCCGTCTTCCTTCTCGTTGCTGTGGCTCAAGCGCAACTGCAAAGGGTAAGCCGCACTTCTTTTGGAAGAAGTCTTTATGTTCACGCCAGAAATGGCTTCTACATCAACACTCTGGCGAATCGGATCACGGCCTCCGTTTGGCCAGTAACGGTCGCACAGGAGGAAAACTAGATGGCGTTAAGTCTTCTTGCGGTGGAAGAACAGCCGTCGCAAGCCCTCGTGATAGACGAAGCCTGCCGGCGGATTCCTCCTCTTTGGCCTCTTCAGCACTTCGTTGCCGTCAATCCATTCTTGGGATTGACCGAGATGGCATTTGCCGACGCCTCTCGACTTCTGGATAGAGTGGCTCACCGTGCGCCACTCATGGACGCAGAGTATTACCTGAACCAAATCCGCAAAGGATCGATTAATGCGGATGATATCAGAGCTGCGCTGGCTCAACAGGGATCCGCCGTCGATCCGTCCGATCCAGTCTTGTGGCTGACCGGAGAGCTGACCAAAAGCGAATCCTCAGATCAAATCCTGACTGTCGCCGATTCACTGGATCGGACGCACGCCACGAATTGGGGTGCGTTCATCGTGGATGAGATCTCCAAAGGGTGCTCCAGCTATTTCGACCGAGGACAGTCTTCCTGGAAATTGCCCTGGGGCGACCTACCGCTCTACAACGCCTGGAAACAGATTGCCGAGATCGACGCTAACCCTGAAGTGTTCGGACTCGCAGATTTTCGCAAACACGCAAAAGAGCTGCCCGATTCCGCCGATGCCGCAATCGACAACGCCATCAACTTACTTAACGTTCCGCCCGAATTCACGAGTGACTTCCTTCACCGCGAATTGATGAGTGTGTCCGGCTGGAGCGCGTATGCCGCCTATCAGGACCGACCAGCCGCCGGCCAAGAGCTTGTGCGCCAAGTGCTCGCCATCCGGCTTGCGTACGATACGGCACTCCTCGCGTTGGATCGGAGTTGGCGATTCCAGATCACCAAGACGACCCTTAGTGGATTCACTGAAGCAAAATGCGTCGCTCAACTCGCCGCCGAGCACGCCTTTCGATCAAGCCTGGCCAGCAAGTTGCAAACAGTTCAGACGAGGCACGCACAGACAACCCGGAAAGCCCTGCAGGCTGTCTTCTGCATTGATGTTCGGTCCGAAGCGTATCGAAGGGCGCTGGAAGCGCAATCGCCCGACATTCAAACGATCGGCTTTGCGGGATTCTTCGGAATGCCTCTGGAATTCGCATCATCTGCCCGGTGTCCGGTCCTGATCGAGCCGGGACATCAGGTTCATGCGCGACAGCAGAAGTCCGAACTGCATCGGTTCAGGCAGCGCGTTACAACGGCCTGGAAAAGTCTAGTTAGTTCAGCGTCCGCGTGCTTCTCCTCGGTGGAGGTTGGCGGAGCGTGGTTTGGCGTGCGCATGCTCCAGCAGACGACCAAGTCCTCGAACATTCTGGAACCTACCCCCAAGCTCACTTGGGACATCCCTCTTGAGGAAAGAGTGGATCTGGCGGCCGGCGCTCTTAAGAACATGAGCATCGAGGCACGCAGCCTGGCGCAAGTTGTGCTTTTTTGCGGCCACGGCAGTAGCACAGAAAACAATCCTTACGGATCGAGCCTGGATTGCGGTGCCTGCGGTGGCCATAAGGGGGACGTCAATGCTCGCTTCGCGGCTGCACTTATGAATGATCCGACCGTACGCCGAGGATTGAGGGAACGGCGAATTGCGATACCGGAAGAAACCGTTTTTATCGCCGGTCTTCACATAACGACAACGGACGAAGTAATTCTCTTTGATACCGAACTGCTGTCTGGGCGGCAACGATCTGAAATCGGGAGCTGGCTTACTGCTGCTTCCTTCAACGCGCGGAACAAACGCAGTCAATCGTTGATGTTAACCGCCGAGGTGCCAGACCCTCATGCGAAAAGCCCTGAAACTCTGCACCGGGAAACGCAACGACGAAGTGCAGACTGGTCGGAGGTCCGCCCTGAGTGGGGCTTGGCAGGAAACGCCGCGTTTATCGCCGCATCCCGAACAAGAACGCAAGGGCTCGATTTGGAGGGCCGCGTCTTCTTGCACGAATACGACTCCGCTGCCGATGAAGACGGTTCGGTTCTGCAGCTAATCCTGACTGCACCCGTAGTTGTCGCTAGCTGGATCAACCTCCAATACTATGGCTCCACCGTAAATAACCAGCTCTTTGGGAGCGGCAACAAGGTGATCCACAACGTCGTTGGCACGTTCGGAGTTTGGGAGGGGAATGGAGGCGATCTCAGAACGGGCCTCCCCCTTCAATCGCTCCACGACGGCGCGAAGTGGATGCACGAACCTTTGCGCTTGCAGGTGTTCGTCGATGCTCCACGCGAGCGAATCGATACGGTCCTCGAAAGAAGTCCGAATGTACGAATGTTAGCCGCGAACAACTGGATCCATCTGATGTCGATGGAAGGGGCTTCCATCTACGCACGGCGGGGGCCTTCGGATTGGCAGGTTATCTAGGGATCTCCATATAGGGTGGCACGGAGAACGGAATGGCCCGTAGGAGAAACATGACTCGCCGTCAAGCAAGACCCACAACTCGGATCACGCACGAAGATGTCGCCAAATACCGGCTCTTCTATGAAATCTACCCGGATTTGAGATGGCAGCCGGAGGACTCGTCCGCCGATTGGTTCGAAGTCGCGCTTCACGCGGAGATGGAGGAATACCAACCACCCGACCACCAAAAGAGCCGCGAAGCAGTCTCTGTGCTCATGGACGTGGCGAAGGTTCTGATCCAACAAGTACACTCTCGTGGTCCGCGTTCTATTGAACTTTCCCGTGCGTATTTCACGTTGCACCCGCACGCATCGGGCGATTTCACTCAGACGACGCTGTCGCGGACTCTGAGCATCGTGTTCTCGAACATAGGTTCCTACACGCTACTTCGGGAACCCTCGATTCTTACGGAACTCAAGAATCAACTGAATCACCTGAATGTATCCAGATTCCAACGCTCGGTCGAAACCTTATGCAGATAATTCAAAAGTCTCAATTCAATCAGCCCAACGCTGCACCGGAAAGTGCATCGACGCCAAACAACGACGCATTGAAACTTACACACCTGCAGTACCTGGAAGCCGAGGCCATCTTTGTCTTAAGGGAGGTCGCGACCGAATTTGAGCGTCCGGTGCTCCTATTCTCCGGCGGAAAGGATTCCATCGTCGTCAGCCATCTCGCACGAAAGGCTTTCTTCCCCGGACCGGTACCCTTCCTGCTCATGCATATCGATACCGGACATAACTTTCCGGAGACCAAAGAGTATCGCGACTGGTGGATCAAGCAGATCGGCGCGGAATTGATTGTGCGTAGCGTGGAGGACACTATTCGCCAAGGTCGCGTTAAAGAGGAAAGAGGCCCTGGAGCCAGCCGGAATTCTCTACAAAGCGTGACGCTCCTGGATGCGATTCGCGAATTTCGATTTGATGCCGCGATCGGTGGTGCGCGTCGCGATGAAGAGAAGGCTCGCGCCAAAGAGCGTTTCTTCTCCTTTCGGGATGAGCTCGGGCAATGGGACCCCAGAAATCAGAGGCCCGAGTTGTGGTCGCTCTTCAACAGCCGCAAGGAACCCGGCCAACACTTTCGCGTCTTTCCGATCAGCAACTGGACGGAGATGGATGTTTGGCTGTACATCCTGCAACAGAAGCTCGAAGTTCCAAGCCTTTATTTCACCCGCGAGCGCGTTTGCGTTGAGCGAGCCGGTGTATTGCTCGCCGCGTCGGATAGCGTTGGCTTGAAACCGGGTGAACTGCCAGAAGCTCGCCGCGTTCGATTCCGGACCATCGGCGATATGACTTGCACCGGAGCGGTCGTGTCCGAGGCTTCCAGCGTGGCGGAGATCATCAAGGATATCGCCGGCGCATCCGCTAGCGAGAGAGGGACCCGCGCAGATGACCAGCGTTCCGCAGCGGCGATGGAAGATCGCAAGAGAGAAGGGTACTTCTAGTGGGCACGACTCATTCAACGTCCGCAGCAGACGGTGCCCTGCATCCACTCGTCGGCGTGATTATGGGCAGCAAATCGGACTGGGAAACGATGCGGCATGTCTCCGAGACTCTTAACAACTTCGATGTCCCCCATGAGTGCCGCATCGTTTCTGCACATCGCACTCCGGACGATATGGCGCAATATGCCTCCACCGCTGCCGAGCGCGGATTGGAGGCCATCATTGCGGGAGCAGGAGGCGCTGCTCATCTACCCGGCATGGTGTCGGCGTACTCTGTAGTTCCAGTGCTCGGGGTTCCCGTCCAAAGCAACGCGTTAAATGGGATGGATTCGCTCCTTTCCATCGTCCAAATGCCCGCGGGCATTCCGGTGGGAACTTTGGCCATTGGCAAACCCGGGGCCATCAATGCCGCACTTCTCGCGGTCGCGATCCTGGCTAACAGCAGGCTGCCTCTTCGAGAGCAGTTGCGACGTTTTCGCCAGGAGCAGTCCGACAAAGTGCGCCAGGATACTCTGTGAAAACTGCTCCTATCTTTCCAGGCTCAACGATCGGCGTTCTCGGCGGAGGGCAGTTGGGGCGAATGTTCGCCATTGCGGCCCGACGTATGGGCTATCGCGTCCATACGCTTTCTCCGGATTCGGACACGCCGACCGGCCAGGTATCCGATCTGGAAATTACCGCACCTTACGAAGACCTCGACGCGGTGAGGATGTTCGCTCGCAGGGTCGACGTCGTAACTTTTGAATTTGAGAACGTTCCGGCGACGACGACCGAAGCCGTTTCCAGCATCGTCCCTGTGCGACCTGCGGGTTCCGTCCTTCACGTAACGCAACAACGAATCCGCGAAAAACTGTTCCTGCAGAGGGCGGGCTTTCCGGTAGCCCCTTTTCGCGTCATCAAGGCACCGCAGGACTTACACCAAGGCGTCTCTGAAATCGGATGTCCAGCCATCTTGAAGACCGCCGACTCCGGCTATGACGGCAAAGGCCAAGTTCGTATCTCTTCTCCGAGCGGCGTCGATGCGGCATGGAAGTCGATAGACGAATGCGCTGCCGTCCTGGAATCATTGGTAGATTTCGAATGCGAGCTCTCGGTGGTCGCGGCTCGTTCCCTTACTGGTGAGTTCGCTCACTATGGAACACTGGAAAACCATCACCGCGATCACATTCTCGACTTCACGGTTGCCCCAGCCCGAATCCCTGCGCGCGTCGATGCCCGTGCCGTGGAAATTACGCGCGGCGTGCTCGAAAAACTGGAAGCCGTGGGCGTTGTTTGCGTTGAGTTTTTTCTTCGTCGCGACGGTGAGCTGATGATCAACGAGCTTGCTCCGCGCCCGCATAACTCCGGGCACTTTACGCTTGATGCCTGCGTAACCAGTCAGTTCGAGCAACAACTTCGCGCGGTTTGTGGACTGCCCTTGGGATCAACCGCGCAATTCCGCCCCGCAGCGATGGCAAATCTACTTGGTGATCTTTGGGAGGCTGGCAAGCCAAACTGGCCTGCTGCTTGTGCTTGCCCGGAAGTGAAGCTGCATCTATATGGGAAAACCGAACCGCGTAACGGACGCAAGATGGGCCATCTCACGGCACTCTCCGACAATGGCAGTTCTGCCCTTGAGCTGGCACTGCACGCCCGCGATGCGCTTGTCCTGGGAGTGTCCGTGTAAGCTCGCCGACCGGCATTCGCACATTTACAAGTTCCTTAGCCCAGTGAACCACTACTCTCACCGGGCCGGGTCCATACCATCAGGTCACTTCCTCAACCAAACGGCGGGAAGGCCGGTTCGACGCCTTCAGCGCGGGAGGGCCGCGCGGACAGTCCGCATGTCGAGAAACATCCTTTGTGGTCCCGTCGCCGCCGCACCCTCGATGGGTACAAAACCATATCTTGCATACCAGCTGACCCGATCCTGATAGGCGTCGGTGATGATGCAGCGACAGCCAACTTCAACGGCGACTCGCAAGCTGATGCGGAGTGCTTCTGAAATCAATGCGTGGCCCAGTCCCCGGCCTGCAAATCGCCGATCCACGGCGAGCCGTGCCAGTAAGATCAGTGGCAAATCGTACGGGGGCAGCCCGCGGACATACTTCTTCGGAAACACATCGCGAGGCACGCTCGCCATTGCCAGGGTGAAGTAGCCGAGCACGGTTCGTGGAGCGTCCTCATCGAGAGCGGCGTAGCTTACGCCGATGGAGCTTTTCTCCTGATTGGTCCAGGCATGGCGTTTCAGGTAGTTGTTGAGTGGTTAGTCACCGCAATCGAAATTCTCCACCTCGTCATGTTCTTCGAGGCGGCGAATGACAATGGCCATTCAGTCCCGCATAGCCCGAATCAGGGCATCCGTAGGTCGGCTCGTTTCCCCTGCAGATACGAGTTCAGCAAGACTTTCCAGTTCGCGCCCGGTCCATTTGATTTCGACACGTGGCAGGACAAGGTCTGGAGCCACGCGTTCCAGCCGCGGAAA
>JANXXL010000026.1 GCA_025350625.1 Bryobacterales bacterium
GCCTGACGATCTGCAGCTCGTCATTCGACAGAGAGCTGGCCGGGATGCGAAGACTCGTGCCGCATTCGAAGGCGAAACCCGTCTGCATCGTCCAGCCCGAGCGCGTAGAGATCGACGGCGTGTCAGTCCGGAAGCTCGGGACATCGGTCGAGTGGCGTCCATTCGTCGATCCCTACCCCGTGGAGAAGCGCCAGCGAAAGGATGTCTTCGAGCATGCGAAGATCTTTATCTTCGGACATGGCGATAACGAAACCTGTGTCTTCGGTTCCGCCAATGCGTCCGCCCCGGCACTCGGGAATACGAATACAGAAATAGTGGTCGTGCTGCCGCCGATGCCCAAAGGCGGCATAGTAAAACACTTGGGGCTCGGCCCCTCGCTGAAGGCGAAGAGCGTCGAGCAAGAGCTCGGGGCGAAGGTCTGGGTTCCGTCAACGGACGAGCGGCCGGAAGCCAAATTCAAGTGTCTGCTGTCGGCGGTGGCGGCGGTGGAGTCTGGGTACCGCCTTTCAATGGCGTCGGGAACGCCGCCGAAGAACGCATTCCTGGCGCTATCGGATCGCTACACGGCGCGGCCCAGACTTACCGCGGCGATTCAGTCCGAGGCGGATTCCATCATCGCCTACGCGCTCAAAAACGACGACGCGGTCAGGATGGCCTGGATTGTGAGCGAAACTGGCGACGCCGTGTCTAACCCTGTCGGCATCACATGGCCGTCCGTTGGAAGCCAGCGGAAAGGTGGGGGCGCGGGTACGAGGCTTGGCGACTATGTCGGCGCGATGCAGGATGGAGCGGTCCTGGGGACGATTCTGTTCGAGCTTCTGGATCAATTTCGTGATTTTGAGGTCATTCGCGTTGGCTCAGGCAAAAGAGGAGCCTCCCCGAAAGAGAAAGGCGAAGAGCACAAGGGCGCGGCGGAGCAGCCGCCTGAGTTCTTTTATACAGATGCAAAAGGAGACACCATAGACGGCCATCACTGGAGCGGGGATCGCATCGATCTCGACATTCTCGCCAGCCTCGTGCAGCCGCTCTCGCCCGCAGGGGGCGGCTCGTCGGGCGGTGATGAAGAAGACTACGATGACTCAAAGGTCGAGGACGAAGAGGGCGAGCACCGGCAGATCGAAGAGCAGAAAGGCAAGGCGACGGGGGAAGAAAAACGGCGTCGCACCAACACATCCTCGGAAAAACTGGAAAAGGCTGTCGCTCGCCTGCAACGGCGGTTGGACAAGGCGGCGGCGTCGATCGAAGATTCGCTTCAGTACGTTGAAAGCCTAAAAGATTTGGCTCCCAACGGTGTTGCGCGCCAGATCTGGATGACCCATATCGGCGCCTTCCTAGCAAATCGAACCACGGAATCGAACGAGGGAGAGGAGTTCGTCTGCCTCCATCCCTGGCACTTCGCAAATTATGTCCTCCGCGTCTGCCGGTCTCTCGTAGGGAGCAAGACGGCCGGAGGGTTTCTCGACAAGGTGGCGGAATCGTCCTGGGACGGATTCGACGGGGACGCGCTCAAGAGGGGACTAGAGTTTCTTTGGGCATGCGTCACGTGGGCGACTGCGTACATGGTTCACTACTACTCGAACGGCGAAGGAAAAGATAAGATACCGGCGAGTGTCGCGGTTGCTTCGCCTGAACTGGTAGCCGCGCGCTTTATCTGGAAGGTGCGCGCACATTGTGCAGGTCCCGACCATTCCAATCTCAAAAAGCGGTTTCCGGCCTGGGATGTTGTTTCGGCGGAACAGATGAGCCGCACGGCCACGCGTGTCGCGTACCTGGCGCAACTGATCGCGGATGTTGAGACCGCCGGCAACAAGAGTATCCTTGGGTCAGATTCTGATAGCACCTCTCTCAAGGCAGGATCTCTCGTCTACAATCCGAAACTCGGCGTCACAATGCTGGCGATGGCGGGCGGCCTTCAGCCTTATCGCCTTGTGGACCTGTCGCACAACTCGAACAAACTCGCCAAGTTTGGGGCCAAGGTTACACCGGTTCTCGTCAAAGGGAAGCCGTATGAACTTTTTCAGCGTACGGATAAATTCACCATTGTGTAGGGCATAATGGGCGCTTGTTTCGATTGGTTCCGAAGAAACATCGGTGCCCTTTGGCAGTCATGGCCAGGGCCGCTGACTTCGCCAAAAACACTAGCGGGTAGATAACCCGTTATCAGGTTCTTGCTCACACATTGCTCACACCATTTCGATCCATGGGGGTTAGTCGGCAGAAAACCTCGGCTTCCATTTCCCTAGAATCAACCACTTACGACTGGATCGGACGGGGTCGGACATGCCGAAACGGTTTCGATTCCCGTTAGCGCTACCATCCTTTCAATTACTTACAAGAAGCACGAGCACACGCGCAGGGGGATGTGTTATGGACGAACTAGCGAAATTGCCTGCCACGTTGTTCTCGCCAGCGAAGATGGTTTACATCGCCTATGTCATAATGCTAGTCTGGAAAACCCAGCAACCGTCGCATTGTGAGTTTTTCTTGGTATCTGTGCTTTTTCTTGCCGTGGAAATTGTTCATAATGACTGGGGCCGGATTCGGTTGAATAATAGTGGCGAAAAGAACCGACCGGAATGGTTAAAACCAAGGTAAGAATTCGAGGTGAAACTCCGGGGGCGCGCTGCTACTTACTCGGTTTCCATTCTCGGGCTAACCGTTGCGCTTCGCGGATCTGCTGAGGTGTCATCTTCCGGGCGATTGAATCACGTGCCTCGGCGTTCTTCTTTTGCTCATCACCTGTGGCTTTCGACCCGGCGAGGTTGTACCACATATGGGCGAAGACGTAATCCTGTGGAACGCCTTGGCCGCTGGAGTATATCAATCCCATATTGATTTGCGCGTGAGCATCTCCCGCATCGGCGGCTTTGCGAAACCAACGCGCTGCTTCGACGTAATCTCGCGGCATTTCTCTGCCTTCGTGGTACATAAATCCGAGAGTGATCTGGGCGCGAACGTTTCCCGCATCGGCGGCTTTGCGAAACCATTTCATAGCTTCGGTGTGGTCCTTCGGCACCCCTTTACCGTTGTAGTAGATATCGCCGAGCTTGAATTGTCCCTCCGCGCTCCCCTCGTCGGCGGCCATGCGATACCACTGAATACTTTCAGCAGTGTTGCCGAACAACGCCACAATATAATCGCCTAATTTGAGTGCCGCATCAACGTCTCCCTTTTCCGCAAGTGCGCGTGCCGCCTGTATTGCAGATGTGGGCTGGGGAGCCGGCGCTTTCGGCTGGCTATAGCTGAGTGGAGAAAGCTCTGACAAAAACACAGTCGAAGTGGTTTTTTTGCGCGGACTCTTAGCGGGCATTTCGCGCTCGCCTCTGCGCCATGGCTTGAGACACCCCATTGACGCAGTCAAAGACCTATTACGAGATCGCGGGCCGCGGCGAACGTCATCGTGCTTAATGTTAGGTAGCCGATTCGGCGCCCTCCACCACGGCTGGAATGGTGAACGTAAACCTGCTTCCCTTCCCGGGCTCGCTCTGCAGGCGAATAGAACCTCCGTGCTCTTCAACCAAGCGCCGGGTGATGGCAAGGCCCAATCCCGTGCCTTCGGTTCCTGCGGCTTGCCGCTGGCCAACCTGGTAAAACTTGTCGAAGACAGCCTCCTGCGCGGACGCCGGAATGCCGACTCCGGTGTCAACCACTGCCATCTCGATGAAGTCTCCCAGGCTGTTCACCTCAACCCAAACCCGGCCACCCTCGGGCGTAAACTTCACGGCATTACTAAGCAGGTTGTAAAGAATCTGCTTGAAGCGGAGGCGGTCCGCATACAAACTAATCGGACTGGGTAAGACAAATTCGATCGGAATCGATTTCGCGTTCCCTCGCGGCCGGATCGACGACACCGCTTCTTCCAGCGCCACGGCCAGCGGGAATATCTCACGCTGCAATTCCAGCCTTCCAGATTCGATTTTGCTCAGATCGAGAACATCGTTTATCAGCGCTAAAAGGTGTTGCGAATCTTTGTAAATGTGGCGGACAAAACGGCGCTGCTTTTCATTCAGCGGGCCTTGCGTTTCCTCTTCCAGCAATTCCGTGAAGCCGAGAATGGTGTGCAGTGGGGTTCTCAGCTCGTGACTCATCCCGCTGAGAAACTCGCTCTTCAGGCGATTAGCCCGCTCCACCTCTTCGTTGCGATCCTCCAACTCGCAATTCTTTGCTGCTAGCTCTTGAGTGTAGGCCGCCTGAATCGCTGTAAGACGCTCGTCTACCAGCCGGCGCTCGCTCACATCGCGAATGATTGCCGATACCCGGAGATCTTCGTCGAACTGCACGGGACTCAAACTGATTTCTACTGGGAAGCGGGAACCGCTTTTTCTTTGCCCTTCAAGCTTTAGGCCTGTGCCCATGGGACGCGTCGCCGGGCTGCTCCAATATACATCGCGATTCTTGTGGTGCTCGCCCCGGAAGTTTTCGGGTATGAGCACCTCGACTGTCTGGCCCAGCAATTCCTCCCGCGGATAACCGAACAGTTGCTCGGTCGCCTTATTAAGCAGCACAATCCGCCCCTCTTGGTCGACTTCGATGATCGCGTCGGGGGCTGCCTCCAGGAGTTCGCGGAACCGCAGATTCTCGCGCTCGCGGGTGCGACCCTGTTTTTCCTGCTCGGTCAAAAGCTGGAACGCGGCGTCCGCCGTTCGGCGGGCGGTGACATCTGTCAGAATGATCAGCGAACCGAACTCGTTTCCAAATGAATCGCGCCATGGAATGGTGCGCACCTGCAAGGCGACGCGGCTGCCGTCCTTCCGGCGCCGCTCAAGTTCCACTTCTGCATTCGGCGCCGTCAATGGCAGCGGGATGGGGAGCGAGCCGCCTAGCACTTCTTTCTCGCTCCATCCCAAAATCCGTTCGGCAGCAAGGTTCCATGACTCTACCTCGCCGGCTGATGAAATCGCGACGATCCCCACCGGCACCGATTGGAGGATGTCCCTGAACACTCCAGAACTGAATTTGTCGTCGGCGATCATCTGGACTCGGGAGCTCACGGGACAGCGCTCGGGTGGCCGGACGCACGTCTAATAGCAGTTTACTTGGTGCGTGTGCGACCGAACCTTACACCGGCAAATTCTCGAATCTTAAGCCAACAGCCGTTCGACTTCGGCACGCAGGACTCGCAACGAAACTGGCTTCGTGATATAACCCGTGAATCCCGCGGCGAGAGCTCGTTGCCGGTCCCCCTGCATCGCGCTAGCCGTCAAAGCGACAATGGGAATGGTAGCGAAATAAGCGTCGATCCGGAGTTCTTTTATCACTCCAAAACCATCCAGCCCAGGCATGTGCAGGTCGAGAATAATAAGGTCGGGATGGACTCTGTGTGCTGCGTCAAGAGCCTCAATGCCATCGCAGGCCTCGAATATTTGATACCCCACGCTCTCGAGCACAGTCCGGACGAGCTCACGCCCGGCAGGTTTGTCGTCAGCGATCAATACCTTCCTGCTGGACGCTTTGTCGCTCAATGGCATTCCGTTAAATTGTCTCATTCGTCAATGCAGGTATTGGGCCCATGAGAAGGCTTAGAATCCATGGGGAGCTGCATTAGATGCTGAGGGTTTTTACGCATGGTGACGAACTCGAAAATGAGCGCAGCCTGATCTCGTGTACCATAAGACTTCAAAATCCTTTCATGGCCCCCACTGTCAAACTGGTAGCCGTCGACGATACTGCGTCGAGCCTGGATCTGGTGGCCGAGTCTCTGCAGCAGGACGGGCTGACGATTTTCACTTCCACCGATCCCCATGAAGGCCTGGATCTGGTTTACCGCGAGCACCCTCAAATCGTGCTGCTGGATCTGATGATGCCCAAGATGAGTGGGCTCGAAATACTGGATCGAATCATGGCGTTCGATCCTTCCATCGATGTAATTCTAATGACGGCCCACTATACCAGCGAGACAGCGGTGGAAGCCATCCAAAAAGGCGCTTGCGATTACCTGAATAAGCCCATTTCGATAGGCGCACTGCGCGAACGCGTGGAGCGCCTGCTCGCAGATGCCCGGCAGCGCCGGTCCATGCTGGATCTCGATCGCGAGTTGCTCGAAACTTCGCGTTTTGAAGGCATGATAGGACGCAGTCCCCTGATGTGGGATCTGTTCGCGCGCATTCGCCGTGTCGCTCGCCACTACCGCTCCGCGTTGATCATTGGACCTACCGGCACCGGCAAGGACCTCGCCGCCCGGGCGCTGCATAATCTAAGTCCGGCGAGCAGCGGCCATTTCGTGACGTGCAACTGTTCGGCTGTGGTCGAAACGTTATTCGAAAGTGAACTCTTCGGGTACGTCAAAGGCGCCTTCACCGGCGCCGTTATGGACAAGATGGGCCTGTTTGAATTTGCCCACGGCGGCACGCTCTTCCTCGACGAAATTGGGGACATGCCGCTCAGCACTCAGGCGAAACTTCTCCGGGTACTGCAGAATCAGGAAGTAATGCGCGTCGGATCGGTTACCGCGCGCAAAGTGGATGTGCGTGTAGTAGCTGCAACCAATCGCAACGTGAAGGAGATGATCGCCCTCAAGCAGTTCCGCGAGGACCTGTACTACCGGTTGGCCATGGTCGAACTAACGACTCCCTCGCTGGCAGAGCGCAAGGAAGACCTCCCGCTTCTCGAACGGTTCTTTCTGGAGCGCTTCGCCACGCAATTCCAAAAAGAAATTCGCGGCCTTACGCGGCGCGCTCAGATTGCGCTTTCCCGCCATTCCTGGCCGGGAAATGTTCGCGAACTCGAGAATGTTCTGGGTCACGCGGCCATGATGACGCTCAGCGATATGCTCGATGTAGAGGACCTGCCGCTATCGGTCCGGCACAGCGAAAGCCGGAACGCGGCATCCGCCTCCCCCGCCGCGCTTGCTCCGGACTCGTCGAGTTCCTTTGAAGATCACGAGCGCGAGTTGCTGACGGATGCCCTCGCTCAGGCTGGTGGAAATCAGTCCGAAGCCGCGCGCATCTTACGCATTAGTCGCGATCGCATGCGCTATAAAATGGCGAAATACGACCTGCGTTAATATCGTCGCTGTTCAGGTCTAGCGGGCGCGCGCCCGCTCGGGCGAATACCCTCGACGTCGGTATGCGAATTGGTCTGGCGAGGATGTGCGTCTTTTCACCCAGTCAAACTGGGTGTTTTACGCGATTCGACAGGAAAACCCGCTTAACTTAGGTGCTTTCGACTGGCATGTCGATTGCAGCCACAGTTGTTAGTAGTCTCCAATGAACCGATGGCAGAAAGAAGAAACCATGCCCACCATTAAACACATTTTATTCCCAGTGGATTTCTCAGACCGGTCGCTTAGCGCCGCTCCGTTTGTTGCGGAAATGGCGCGCCGGCATGACGCGAAGGTCACCTTAATCGCGGTGGCTCACCCTTACTATTCGGGCGGATTTGAGGCCCCGCCTCCCGTCGATGCGCAGTTCCTTCTGGATAGCGTGAAGTCACAACTGGACAGCTCTTTCTTGACCGAATTCGCAGGTCTAAAGGTCGACCGGATGGTTGACTTGGGCGATCCGGCTCAAATCGTCACAGAGTTCGCCGCCGCCAACAAAGTCGACTTAGTGATGATGCCCAGCCATGGCTACGGACCTTTCCGTCAGCTGTTATTAGGGTCCGTGACAGCCAAAGTGCTGCATGACGCCCACGTTCCGGTTTGGACCAGCGCCCATACCAGCGACGAACCGGTTGGCGAACATTCGGCTGTCCGCAATATCTTGTGCGCGGTCGATGCTAGCCCGGCCAGCATTGACCTTATGCGCTGGGGGGCGAATCTGGCTAAGAGTCTCGGCGCGACCTTGCGTCTGGTGCATGCCGTGCCAACTATGGAAGCGTGGCCGGAACGGCCGATGAACCGCGACTTCGAAGAGACTCTCAGCGAAAATGCGCGGCACACCATTCAAGATTTAGAGAAGGCCGCGGACCTGGAAGTCCCGGTTTGTGTGTGCGCGGGGACGGTTGCCGATGTGGTGCGTGAAGAGGCGTTACACCATCACGCGGATTTGGTACTGATTGGCCGGGGCGCGCTGCAACAAACCCTGGGAAGACTGCGGACGCACTCTTACGGGATCATCCGTCATGCTCCCTGCCCTGTACTCAGTGTCTAAGAGCCCTTCGATGAGATGCTAAAACCGAGGGCTCCTCGATCTAGCGACCAGTAATCTAAAAGCGGGTAAAGAAAAAAGTGGCCGGGAGGGTGATGCCATCCCGGCCGCGTGTAGTTTGTTACCGTTCTTTTGTTCACTTAAGCGTGTTATTTGTGGATTAGAGCCACGACGGAGTAAAAGGTTTCAGAAAAAATCGCGACATCGGATCCCGATCGCTCACTTGCCCACTAAATGTTCCACATCCCGATTGTTTTCGGCGCATATATACTCCAGCAGTTCCGTCCCCTTAGGGGCCAGCGAACTCACTCTCTTCAAACTCCAGGGCTTTTTGAAGGCAGTCGGATCGTCGAAAGTGATCTCGCGCTCCAGATGCCCTAAATCCGGGCGGCGAAAGCGTTCCGTGATATGCAGTTTCTCGGTTTGCGGAAAGCTGCCGAACGCGATCCAGCCGTGGTCCGTGAAACCGACCGTATCGACGATCAGGGTATCCCCCTCCCAATGGCCCACCGAGTGTCCCATGAAGGAAGGATTCGGATCCTCGGGATGGCTGCGTCCGTCCAGGTAGATCTGCCGAGCCGGATCGTTTAACTCTTCAATGATTACCAGTAGATCGGGAGTCTGCACGAATCTATAAGGACGCAAAACACCCGAGGAAGCTAAACCGGTCGGCAGGCAATGGGCCCCAGGAGAGCTGATGTTCAGATTCTCTCTCCGTTGCTTTCCTAATGTCGCCGCCCACGGCAGCGGGTCGGCCGGATCGCCAGACGGACGGTGAATGGCAGCCAGCCAAACGCCGTTCATGTCCGGCTTCCCGTCAGGCATACGCGGAGCCGGGCCGGTGGGGGCCGGCTGTCCCGCAATCAACTTCACGAAATCATCGCCTCCGTCACCGAGAGTGTTCAGCTGGGTATCGCTCAAATGAACATCGACATGGACCGTTTGCCCCGCCTGCACTTGGATATTCTCCTGCCGGAACGGAACGAACAAGGGAGGAAATTCAGCCGAGAGTTCGTAGGCGCCCGGCGGCAGCGAGGTCATCGTATAGCCGCCATTCGCCGCGCTCTCGGTCGTAAATGATGCGCCAGTGGCGGTGTTTTTAGCGTGAATGGGCGCTTGCGGCACGGGATTGCCGCCGGAAACCGTCACGATACTCCCGGTTATCGTGCCGGTCTGAGCAAGTGCGGCTACGGCACTCAAAAGCGCCAAAACTGAGAGATTTCTTGCTTTCATTGTTCCGTCCCCATGTCACGCAAATTATAGTTTAAATTCTAACGCCTTGCCTTCATACCGTCCACTGCACCGCGTTGCTCCGAGAATGCAGGAAAGGTTGGTATTGTATCGACATTGTTGACACTTTGCTGGCCGGGATGTCATGATGTATATACAAAGTTGATACAGCGGAGAATGTCATGACAACGATAGTGAAAAAGTGGGGCAACAGTGCGGCCGTGCGGATTCCGGCGTCGGTAATGGATGGCCTGCAACTTCATCTCGACGAGACCGTGGATGTGCGCGTAGAGAAAGGCAGGATTGTCATCGAGCCGGTGCGGCAGACCACGTACGACCTGAAGGACCTGCTTAAAGGCATTACCTCCAAAAACCGGCATGAGGCGGTCGAATTCGGGTCTCCGGAAGGCAACGAGGTCTGGTGATGTCACGGCGCTATGTGCCTGACGCAGGCGAGGTCGTGTGGATCAACTTCACGCCGCAGGCTGGCCATGAACAGGCAGGACACCGTCCGGCACTCGTGCTGAGTCCGGCGGCGTATAACAACAAGACGAGCCTGATGATCTGCTGTCCTCTGACCACCCAGATCAAGAACTATCCCTTTGAGGTCTTGATCGGCGGCACGCCGCCGAATGCCGTTCTGTCGGATCAACTGAAGAGCCTGGACTGGCGCAGCCGGAACGCCCGGCTGAAGGGCCGTGTATCGCCGCAGCAACTGGCCGAAGTGCGCGCGAAGATACACGCACTCATCGGATAAAGGCGTTGCCCCATCAGCGCAGTTTCGCAATGGTTGTTTTGAAGTCTTGCCTTCCGCGCTATTCAACGAATCTAATTACTATTGGTCGATTTCCACTCGCGCGCTAACCGCTGGGCTTGGGCGAACTGCTGTGAGGTCATCTTGGCTGCCACATTATTGCGGGCGGCGGAGTAGCGCTTTTGGTCCTCTCCACTCGCTCCAGAGGCTGCAAGGTTGAGCCACATATACGCCATCACGTAATCCTCGGGAACGCCGTGACCATCGCGATACATTTCGCCGAGGGATGCTTGCGCGCTAACATCGCCCCGATCTGCGCCTGCCCGCGCCCGGCGCGCTGCTTCAGCAGGGTCCTCGGCAACGCCCCGGCCATCGCGAGTCAGCCAGGAGAGGAGAATTTGCGCGTCGGGATCGTCCTGATCCGCCGCCATCCGCAGCCAGCGCGCCGCTTCGGCTTGGTCCTGCGGAACGCCGCTGCCGGTCGAATACTTTACGCCCAGCTTGAACTGCGCGTTTTCCTCGCCCTGATCCGCGGCCTTGCGATACCAACGCGCCGCTTCGGCTTTGTCTTGAGGAACCCCACGGCCGTTTTCGTAAATCGCACCGAGCGAATACTGCGCGATGGCGTGGCCTTGGTCGGCAGCCTTGCGAAACCAGCTCGCCGATTCGACATAATCCCGGGGAACGCCCTTGCCCTCGTAATACATCATGCCGAGGTTGAACTGCGCGTCAACGTCGCCCTGCTCGGCCTTCTCTTTGAGGGCCGTCTGCGCAAGAGAACAGGCCACCAGCAACAAACCGAGCGCAATGGCTCTGAGAATCATGCTGGCATAATTGTTTCACAAAGCGACGGACGCCGGTGAATGCCCGGAACGTCAGTGCGTCATCGCGTAAACGACATCGTTTACCGCAATCCGGATCGCCAATGCACTCTCCTTTTCCGGATAGTAAGGCGAGTCGGCGAACTCCCAAGCATCGCCAAGATCGGAGTTGTGCGAAATCGCAACAACGATGCGGCCCTTATCGTCCTTTATAGCGCGCCAGTGGGCGCCACGGCCATTATCCGAGCAGTTCTTGCAGCCTTCCCCCAGATGCTCAGCGCCGGGAACCTGGGGGCGCTCGGTAATATCGAAGACCGAATGGAAGTAAGCGTCGTCGTCGGCCAGTTCGACGATGTCGCGATCCGGAAAAGCGTAGCGGATGCGCTTGACGAATTCTCCCCATTCGCCATTGCCGTGGAGGTCATCGGCCATGAAGAATCCGCCGCGCTGGATGTAGTCGCGAAGTTTAGCGCCTTCCCGTTCGGTCAGGCCCCATTCGCCCACCTGGACAGCGTAGATCCACGGAAAATTGAAAGCGTCGTCATCGTCGTCGAGAGCTACGACCTGTTCGACAGAGCGAACGTCGATACGCGTAAGGCGGCGCATGGCCCGCGCCAGATGGCGGTCGGCGCGCGGGTAATCCTGCGTCCACAGCGAACGGCCGTGCCGGTAGTCGCCTTGAAATCGTGGAAAGTAACCGTCGACGCCCGGCCCGCCTCCCGGAAACATGAGGCGCGCGAAGGTCCATTCGGCGGGGACCTTATAATCCGGAGGCACCGGGAAGTCGTTGTACTCCACCGCCGGGTATTCGCGCCAG
Source organism: Bryobacterales bacterium (assembly GCA_025350625.1). Lineage (GTDB taxonomy): Bacteria > Acidobacteriota > Terriglobia > Bryobacterales > Bryobacteraceae > Palsa-187. The sequence continues at coordinate 11,710 of JANXXL010000026.1, forward strand.
GGCTTCTGGAAGCCGTACTCCACGCCGATAAAGATCAGGGCGCAGCCGATCGCACTCAAGATTCGCCGCAGACTCATGCCGCCTTCAAACCGAGAATAGCACCCGCTAGGATAAGAAGGTGCAATCCGATACTGTCAGACGCCTGGCGCGGGAATGTGGTTTCGAACTCGCGGGCGTTACGCGTGCGCAGCCGCCTGCCGCTGACTTCGGGCGCTATCAAGAATGGGTTTCGCAAGGCATGGCGGGCGAGATGCGTTATCTGACGGACCGCCGGGCCGAAGTTCGCCGCGATCCGCGAAATCTGTTGCCCGGGGCGCGGTCGATTATCTGCGTGGGTAAGCTCTATAACCAGGCCGCGCCGCCCGAGCAGGAGGGCCACGCCATTTTTTCGCGCTATGCGTGGGGCCGCGATTACCATGACGTGCTGCGCAACGCACTGGAGCGATTGGCGCAACAGCTTATGGCGCTAGAGCCGCATGAATGGAAAGTCTGTGTGGATACTGCGCCCCTGCTCGAACGCAGCTACGCAAGACAGGCGGGGCTGGGCTGGATCGGTCGCAACACTTGCCTGATTAATGAGCCTCTAGGGTCATGGTTTTTTCTGGGCGAGCTCATCACAACGCTCGAACTGGAACCGAATTCGCCGCCGCCCGACCGTTGCGGCACCTGCACCCGCTGCATTGATGCGTGTCCCACCGAGGCGCTGGTGCCCGATGGCGAAGGGTGGACCCTCGACGCCCGCCGCTGCATTGCCTATCTGAATATCGAACTACGCGGCCCCATCCCGGACGAGCAACGGCCGTGGCTCGGGTCACGCGTTTTCGGTTGCGACATCTGTCAGGAAGTGTGCCCCTGGAATGCGCGGGCGCCGGAAACCAGCGACCCGGCTTTCCGGCCCCTCTACGATCCCGCTCCGCCGCTCGATGACCTGGCCGCGCTCTCTACCGATGAGTTTCGCGAGCGCTTTCAGGGCACGGCAGTCATGCGCGTGAAGCATGGCGGGTTGCTGCGCAATGTGGCCGCGGCGTTGAGTGCTCGCGAATGACCCGTATCGCCGCGCTAGCCGCGTTGCTGCCGCTATTCTCGTGGGCGCAAGTTCCGGCGCCGCCGTCCGATCCCCTCGCGGAACCCGGCTTTCAGCATTTCTACAATCTCGAATACCCGGAAGCGCTGGCCGCATTTCGCGCGGAGGTGACCCGCAACCCGAACTCGCCCGACGCCTACAACCACGTAGCGCAGACCGTTCTCTATCGCGAGATGTTCCGCTCGGGAGCGCTCGAAAGCGAATTGGTTTCAGGATCGAACCCCTTCTTGCATCGTGCGGGATTGAACCCTAGTAAGGCCGACGATCAGGAATTTTACGACTCCATCAATCGCGCCATCACACTGGCCGAGGCTCGCCTAAAGACCAATCCCAACGACGTACCGGCTCTCTATGCGCAAGGTGTCAGCTATGGCCTGCGGGGCAACTATCAGTTTCTAGTGCGCAAGGCGTACGCCGATGCGTTGCGCGATGCCACCGCGGCGCGCAAAGCCCATAATCGTGTGACGGAAATCGATCCCCAGTTCAACGACGCCCGGCTGGTGCAGGGAGCTTACGACTATGTGATGGGGAGCTTGCCACCGGCCTGGCGAATGCTGGGTTTCTTCGCGGGATTCCGCGGCGACCGCGAACGCGGCATCGAATCGCTGAAGCAGGTCGCAAAGCTTGGCCGCCTGAATCGTACCGACGCCGAAATTCTTTTGTGCGCACTCTATCGCCGCGAACGCCGCGCCAAGGAAGCCGTGCCTCTGCTCTCCGGACTGATCGAGCGTTTTCCGCAGAACTTCCTGCTGCGCCTGGAATTGGTGCAAATGTATGGAGACTTAGGCGAAAAACAAAAAGCGTTAGCCGTGATCGGAGATGTCGACCGTCTCAAGCGCGCGAAGTCGCCAGGCTACGAGCGTCTGGCCGATGAGAAACTCCGCTATACGCGCGGCAACCTGCTGTTCTGGTATAACGATTTGGATCCGGCGCTCGAAGATCTGAAATCGGTCACGGCCAACCCGGCCGCCGTCGATTTGAACACGAATTTATACGCGTGGCTCCGCACCGGACAGATTTACGACCTGCAGAAGAAACGCGAAGAAGCCAAGCGGGCCTACTTACAGACCGTTGCTATCGCTCCCGGTTCGAACGTTGCGTCTACGGCGCAGAATTATTTGTTGTCGCGCTATAAGCGGTAAATCGCCACGCCGCTCAAAAGTTTTGGGTAGAAGTCCGTCGATTTTTGGGGCATGACGCCGCCCGCGAACGCCACCCGCGCCATGTCGTCGATGGGCGTCGGATCGAGTAGAAATGCCACTTGAGCTTCCCCTCCCCGCACCTCGGCGGCCGCCGCATCGATGCCGCGAACATATCTGATGAATTTTTCCTCGCGGACAGCTGCCTCGTCGATGCCCAGCCAGCCGCCAAGGATCTCCTCATGCAGCACCGGAACGTCCAACTCGCCGGTTTTGCGGGGACGCGCCAAGAGGTACGCCTCGCTGGCGGTCACAACACCGATCCGGACATTCTTCGGCTCTTCCACACTCAATGTACGCTTTAGATCCACAAGCGAAGCAAACCTTTTCACGGACCACGCGCCGGTTGCCTTCGCTAGCAGGTGGGCGGGGTCGAAGCTGTCCAGATTCCGCAGTACTCGATGGGTAGCCAGAATCTTCACCCCCGGCGAGTACATGTTCACAAAAGTCATCATTACGAATTGCGCGGCGGGATCATTCGGATTCTCATTGCGATAATCCAGCGCTGTTTCGTAGCGATGGTGACCGTCGGCAATCAGCAATTTCATGGGCGTCATCAAAGCTTGTATGTGAGCCACGCGAGCCTCGCCGGTTATGGACCACAAGCGGTGCCGCGCACCATATTCGTCAGCGAAGTCCATTACCGCCGCGCCCTGGGAGGCGTCATCCAGCTCACAATCAACCAATCCTTCGCGATCCGGGTACAGCATGAAAATCTGCCCGAAGTGTGCGCGGGTATGTCGGAGCACCTCCAGGCGGTCCTTCTTCGGCCCGGAAAGGGTTTGCTCGTGCCGAAAGACGACGCCGGCCGAGTAATCCTCCACCTTCCCCAGACCGATGAAGCCTTTGCGCGTCAAACGTTCGCCTGAATCGGGAACCTTGAAATCCTGAAAGTACGCGTAGAATCCCGCCCTCACATCCTGCGTCAGAATGCCTTGCCGCATCCAGTCGTCGAAATATTGTGCGGCACGAGTATAAATGTTGTCGGCGGCCGAATCCCCCTCCCCCGGCTCGCCCAGAATTATGCGCACCAGGTTATAAGGGCTGGCCGCCAGATAGCGCTCCCGCATGGACGGACTGATCTTGTCGTACGGTTGCGTGACCAGTTGAGCGGGATCACCGGCGTTCGCCGAATAGCGATAAGCCTGGAAGGGTTTTACGATGGCCAATGAACAGGATAGCTTAGGACCGCGCGTGCTAGAGGCCGGCGGTCTTATAGGCCATAGGCGAGGTAATCATTACGGGGCGAGGGTTCACGAAGACCTGCGTGATCCAGGGCGAGAGGAACCGATAGTGGTAGTTAACGATGGCTACACTCAACACTTCATCATCCGGGCGCGCAGCCGAAGAAGGTTGATAGGTCACTTGAACGTTCTCACGCGTCAACCCTAGATAGCCGCTGGTTGCGCCTGCGGGTTCCGTTGGCTGGTCATACAGAATTAGATTTGCGACCTGCTCGCCGGTCCCATCCCATGGCCGGACCACGCCCCAGCGCACCGCCGACCGCACGCGTTCGACCAGCGACTGATGGCTTACCAGCATCAGTCCGCAATCGACGACGCCAAAGAGCAGGGTGAAGAAGACCAGCAGAGCCATGGCGCCTTCGACCAGAGTTTGTCCGCGTTCACGCCGCGCGCGCGGCCTGCGGGTCATGGCTCACTCTCCGTGGGCGCATACTTGCCGACGTAAGGAAACTCCACCGACGGCCGCCCTTCAAATGTGAACGATCTGAAAATTGCGTCCATGGTGTAGCCCTTGATCGCCACATTCACACTAACCGGAGCGCCGTCGCCGGCGAGTATCCAACGCACTTCCACGTGATCCGGTGTCAACTTCGGAACCACGGGAGCAGCGCTGGTCGCCGGTTGGGCATCGCCATAGACCACCATGTTGCGGATGGCTGCGTTCCCGCGCTCGACATCCTGATCGGTGGCTTTACGGTAAGTGCGCTGCGCGGCGTAGCGAGCACCGTTGCCCACTGCCGTGACCAGTTGATTGTAGGTGTAAAAAGTGTAGCCGAACTGGAATGTCCCCACCAAGCAGGACACCATGATTCCCGCCGAAACCGCGAGTTCGAGCATGGCATGGCCGCGTTCGTTTTTCATTCGGTCAACCTCACCGGCTTGGTCGATGCCGCAGCGCGCGCGGGAACCGTGAATTCCGGCGGGCCGCCCACGGCTCGCAGGAACATAATTTCCATATGATTATCCGGTGCCGTGACGCGCGCATAGTGGATCGCCGCTACGTCCTTCGGTTGCTGATCCCACACCTGGCCGTCAACGCTGAATTCGATCACCACGCCGGTGAAGTTTTCGGTTCCCAGATTCCAGCGGTTAGGCATGGCGGCAACGGCGGCTCTTGCGCGGTCGACACCGGCGGCGGTGCCATCCAGTTGCTTAGCCGCTGCCATCGAAGCGGCATCCGTGAAAATTTGCGCCTCATTGCGCGCGATATAAACCCGTCCCAGATCGAACGCCATTCCGACCACGGCGAGCAACAGGAACATGCACACCGACATAGCGATGAGGATGAAGCCCTTTTGACGGTTTACACGCATCCTCTATTAATAACGGCTCAAAAGCCGGATTCTTTAGTGTGCGAGTGAGGGAATCGCCTTAGGCGACCGCGATTTCTGGGTCCACAGGATCGCTGCGCCCGCCAGAGCCAGTCCTACGGCGATCCATTGCGTGATCGAAAACGGCAAGCCGAAGGGCAGCGCCTGCTCGTGGTAACGCGTGAACTCGATTCCGAATCGCAAGATAGAGCTAAACAGCAGATATTGGCCGATGATGGTTCCCGGGCGATGCGGGCGGCCAAAACGCCAGTAGAGAAATCCGAATAGCAGCGCTTCCGCACCCAGTTCGTAGAGTTGCGCGGGATGCACCGCGACATGCAGCGGGACTCCCGTCAGCGCATTCGCGTCGGGATTATGGAACGTCACCGCCCACGGCAGATCGCACTCCTTGCCCCAGCAGCATCCGGCCGCGAAGCACCCCAACTTGCCGATCGCGTGGCCGATGGCAATACCCGGCGCAAACACATCGAAGGTCTGGAGCCACGGCAGCGCGTGCCGGCGCACATACCAAAAGGCGGTCGCCACCGCCAGGATCAGTCCCCCTTGGTAAACACCCGCCGCACGCAGCGTCGCCATCGAGAACATGTCCGCAGGATTCTTGCTGAAGTGGTCCCAGTCGAAGATGAACATCAGGAGCTTAGCGCCCAGCAGTCCCGCCAGCGCGCAGTAGACCACCAGATTGACTACTAATTCGTGGTTGAGACCCGCGCGCCGGGCCAGTCGTGTGGTGACCCACAGACCCGCCAGAAACGCCAGCGCCACCAGGACGCCGTAGGTCGGCAGGAAGAAATCGCCGTATTGGAAAAGCTTCGGAAACACTCTAAGCCCAAGATACCATCGTGGGATGCTGCTGGGAGGAAATGAGGATCTTATTGCTTGCGAAAGTAACCGTTCATAAATCCAATCAAACCGTCAAGCTTATCCGTGATTTCGGCGAGGCGGACATCGACGTGGTTCATGCGCTGTTCGTGGAGCGCCACGCCCTCAGCCTGCATCTTCTGTACCTCGGCCTGACGGCGTTCAATCCCGGCCATGACCACCAGCGTGTCCTCTAGGCGGACGATTTCTTGCTCGAAGTTCATCTGCTTCTCTGTATGGCTTTGAGGCCACAGAAACGAAGCACCTCCGTGTTAAACTCGGAGTGGACCTAGCATGCGATTTGGCCGCATTATCCTCGCAATTTTGGCTCCGCTGGTCAGTCTTCCAGCTCTGCGGACGGACCTCACGGCCGCCCCCCATCCCACCAGTGCGGATTCGCTCTCGGGCTTGTTGCGCGCCGTGGTCCCGATGGCTACAGTTTACGCCGGAGATACCCATCAGGTCGCGAGTGCACACACTCCTCACGCGGCGTCGCCGATTTTCGGTTTCTTTGCGAGAGTGAGCTTGCCGGCAACATGGTCCCCAGCCGCCGAAGCAGCCCTTCGCCTTCTTACCCGCCAACACAACCGCGCCCAATTGCGTTGCTGAACGTCTCTTCTCCCGGCGGCCCCGCGCCCGACAGCAAATTCACGTTTAGACTGAAGGAGAGCAGCACATGTTGTTAGCGTTTGTCATTTTAGGCATTGTTCTTGTGGCCCTGGCCGTGGTGGTCTGGTACATGGGGCCGGAGACTTTCCTCTCGAAGGTATTTGGCACCAAACACGCGCGCGACGTTAAGGCGATGCTGCCTCTGGTCGCGGCCATCAATGAGCTGGAGCCGCAGATGCAGGCGCTGACCAATGAGGAGCTGGCCGCGCAAACCGTCGCCTTCCGCGAACAACTGGCGCAGGGGGCCACGCTCGACGACCTGCTAGTGCCCGCCTTCGCCGCCGTGCGCGAAGCCGGCCGCCGCTTCGTCAACATGCGGCACTTCGATGTGCAGTTGATCGGCGGAATCGTGCTGCATCGCGGCAAAATTGCCGAAATGAAAACTGGCGAGGGTAAAACGCTAGTGGCAACGCTGCCGGTGTACCTTAACGCCCTGGCCGGAAAAGGCGTCCACGTAGTCACTGTCAATGACTATCTGGCGAAGCGCGATTCGGAGTGGATGGGCCGCATCTACCGAGGCCTGGGGATGACGGTAGGCGTCATCGTGCACGATCTGAGCGATCAGGAACGCTACGAAAACTATCGTTGCGATATCACCTACGGCACCAATAACGAATACGGCTTCGACTACCTGCGCGACAACATGAAATTTCGTCTCTCGGATTGCGTGCAGCGCGAACACTTCTTCGGCATCGTCGATGAAGTGGATTCGATCCTCATCGACGAAGCCCGCACGCCCCTGATTATTTCCGGGCCGAGCGAAGAATCGACCGACAAGTATTACCGTATCAATCGCATCATCCCGAATCTCGTGCGCGGCGAGGTGATCGAGGGCAAGGAGCCGGGGCAGAAGTGGACCACCGGCGACTACACCGTGGAAGAAAAAACCCGCACCGTCGCGCTTACCGAAGAAGGCGTGTTGAAGGTGGAGAGACTGCTCAACCTTAGCAATCTGTACGACGCCACCAACATGGAAATGAACCATCACGTGCAGCAGGCGCTCAAGGCCCACGTGGTGTTCCAGCGCGATCGCGATTACCTGGTGAAAGACGACGAAGTCATCATCGTCGACGAATTCACCGGACGCATGATGCCGGGACGCCGCTGGTCCGATGGCTTGCACCAGGCGGTCGAAGCCAAGGAAGGCGTCAAGATCCAGCGGGAGAACCAGACGCTTGCCACCATCACCTTCCAGAATTACTTCCGCATGTATAAAAAGCTCGCCGGGATGACCGGCACGGCGGATACGGAAGCCGCCGAGTTTGATAAGATCTACAAACTTGAAGTCACCCAGATTCCCACCAACAAACCGCTGCGCCGCATTGAAATGCAGGACGTGGTTTATCGCACCGAAGAGGAAAAATTCCGCAACGCCGCCAAGGAAATCGAGGAATTGCACAAGAAGGGCCAACCGGTGCTGGTGGGCACGGTTTCGGTCGAGAAATCCGAGAGGCTTTCGGGGATTCTGAAGAAGATGGGCGTCCGCCACGAAGTGCTGAACGCTAAGAATCACGAGCGCGAAGCTTCGATTGTCGCCCAGGCGGGCCGGAAAGCCGCCGTCACGGTTTCGACCAACATGGCCGGACGCGGCACCGACATCCTGCTGGGCGGCAATGCGGATTTTCTCACCCGCGAGCGCCTGCGCAAGGAAAATAAGGATCCGGATGCCGTCTTCAACGAAAACCGCGCGGAATGGGATAGCGTTTTCACCCAGATTCAGGCGCAGATATTGAAAGAGCACGATGAAGTGGTGGAGCTCGGCGGCCTGCATATTCTGGGTACCGAGCGCCACGAATCGCGCCGCATCGATAACCAGCTTCGTGGTCGCGCCGGACGCCAGGGCGACCCCGGCAGCGCGCGCTTCTACCTCTCTTTGCAAGACGACTTGATGCGTATCTTCGGCGGCCACCGCATGCAGAACCTGATGCTGCGGCTGGGCATGGAAGAGGACGTGCCGATCGAGAGCAACCTGATCACCAAGCGCATCGCAGCGGCGCAAAAGGCAGTCGAAGCCCAGCATTTTGCTTCGCGCAAACATGTTCTCGAATACGACGATGTGATGAACAAGCAGCGCCAGGCGGTGTATGGCATGCGCCACAAACTGCTTGAGGGCGAAGACCAGAAGCCGCACGTTCTCGAAATCATCGAAGGCGTGGTGGCTGGGTTTGTCGATATGCGGCTCCCGGAGAAAGGCCACCCCTCGACTTATGACTGGACCAGCCTCGAATCCGACATCCTCACGCAGTTCGGCGTGAAGATCCATACCAAGGAGTTGCAGGCGCTCGACCGGCGCGAGATCGAAAGCGAAATTTACCAGCAATTGCTAAAGCGTTACGCCGAAAAAGAAGAGTTGATCGGCCCGGAGCTCATGCGTGAAATGGAGCGCGTGATCATGCTCAACGTCATCGACAACCAGTGGAAAGATCACCTGTTGTCGATGGATCATCTCAAGGAAGGCATCGGCATGCGGGCCTATGGTCAGAAGGACCCGCTGATCGAGTACAAGAAAGAATCCTTCGTGTTGTTCCAGGACATGATGGACCGTATCGAGGACGAGGCGGTGCGCTTCCTGTTCTTCATGCAGCGCACCGATGGCGACGGTCACGGCGGGCCTCCGCAGAACGTGCCGCACCCCGAACTGTGGGAAGAGGAAGAAGACGAACTTGACGAGCCCGAACCTGCCGCCGTGGGTGTTTCGAGCGACGATCATCGCCGCGCGCAACAAGCCGCGCAGAATTCGGTGATGGATCTGACGCGCACCATTCAGCGCAAGAAAGAGAAGGAATTGGCGGCGCTGCAATTCGTCGGCGGCGATTCCACCACCACGCAAAAGCCCGTGATCGCGAAGGACAAAGGTGTCGGACGCAACGATCCCTGCCCGTGCGGAAGCGGAAAGAAGTATAAGAAATGTCACGGAGCCTGATCGTCGGGCCGTGGGGTTCGTTGGCAGCCCTCGTGGTGCTTACCGGCGCCGCCCAAGCGGCAATTTTTCCAGATCAGATCGGACCGTATCAGAAATCGGCGCCCAAGACCATCGGGATACCAGATCAGCCCCTCAACGACGAGTATGGCCTCGAGGAAACGGAAGCCGCCGAATTCGCCAGCCCCGCCAATAAGCATTTTTCAGCGGTAGGGTGGCGGCTGCACGATTCGACCGGCGCCTTGGCGCTATTCCAGTTCCGGAGACCCCCCGGCGCGGTGTCGGCCGACCTAGCCCAGCTCGCGGTCCGAACTTCGGATGGCGTGATCTTCGCCTTTGGGAACTATGTGTTCCAATTGACAGGGGATTATCCCGACCCCTCCAGTCTGACTATCTTCTACTCGCAATTGGCCAAGCTGGAGAATTCCCCTTTGCCGGCTGTTTCGACGTTCCTGCCCAAGGACGGGCTGGTAACCAACTCCGAACGCTATATCCTAGGACCGGTATCGCTGCAACGCTTCGAACCGTCCATTCCACCCTCCGTGGCCGGGTTTCGCATGGGCGCTGAAGCACAGTTTGGTAAATACCAGACCCCTAACGGTTTATTAAACCTAATCATCTTTAACTATCCCACCCCCTCGATGGCCCGTGAACAGGCGGCGGAGTTTCAGAAAATCCCCGGCGCCGTCGTGAAGCGAACCGGACCCCTGGTTGTCGCAACGGTAAACCCTCCCGACAAGGACGCTGCCGAACGGCTTCTGGGTAAAATCAACTACCAAGCCAACGTAACCCTGAACGAAGCTAATCCACAAAGTGAAGTTAAAGGCTTTGCGAAGATGATTCTAAACATCTTCGTGCTTGCCGGGCTGGTATTGGCCTTATGTGTGGTAGGCGGGATCGGATTCGCGGGCTACCGGATTATGTCGCGAAAAATGTGGCAGAAAGAAGACACTCCCTCGATGATCGTGCTGGGCATCGACAACACCCGCAGCCCTAAGAGTAAGCCTCTGGATTCCGCCTCTTAGACGCAAAATGGCGGCCTCGCCTACGGGTTTCACACAAGTTTTCCACAATAGACCGAGTCCAATCGATTCCAGTAAACTCTTTGGATTGATGCGCTTTCGGGGCGAAAACGGACCGGGACTTTTTTGCTTGACTTCGCCTGTGCGAAATCCTAAGATCCAATCACACACAGGTTTTGGCGGTAGCGAAAACCGTCGGATCTGATTCTCCCATGTACATCCCCCTGTGAGTAACAGGGGTTAGGAAATGCTCACCTTCGGGTGGGCATTTTCGTTTTCGAGGGAGCGCTGCCGAAGTCCCTTTTTGTGCTAATATCCGTAAGTATCCGTTCCGGTCACGCGGAGCCAGCCTTGCGGAGAGGTGGCTGAGTGGTCGAAAGCAGCGGTTTGCTAAACCGTCGTAGGGTCAAAAACTCTACCGGGGGTTCGAATCCCCCCCTCTCCGCCAGAACATTATAAAGGGCTTATAGCCCAACCGTGTTTACCGTCGGGCAACATCGGGAAATAAGGCGTACAATGAAGCATGGCGTTAAACCTGTATCGCCGCCATCGTCGCGACTGCAACGCAGGTCATCCCGAAGAATCCCGCTCCGGTGAATTCGATGAACGCAAGAAGAGCTGGAGGCGTTGCAGCTGCCCCATATTTGCGTCAGGAACACTTCAGCGAAAGTTTCGAAGACAGACTACAGGCCAGTGGGAATGGACGCCCGCAAAAGCTGTTGTTGCTGAATTTGAGCGCATCGGGACTTGGGACAAGGTGGCACCTACACCCGAACCGGCCCCGTCGAGCGAAGCCGGCCCGAAGCGTATCACCACCGAACACGCAGTCAAGGTTTTCCTTGCCGAGCTTCAGGAAACCATCGCGAACAGCACGCACAAGAAATACCGGCTTCTGCTCACAAAGCTGAAGGAATTCTCGGCATCCCGCGGATACGTCATGATCGATCAGTGGGAAACCTCTGACGTCAGGGAATTCCGCACCTCGTGGGCGATCAATCCGCGCACCGGCGCACGACGGATGGCGATGCTTAAGCCATTTTTCGAATACTGCGTCAGCAATGAATGGATGATCCGCAACCCCGCGCGGGCCGTGAAAAACCCGAAGGGCCGGGACATGGAGCACGCCAAGCAAAGACTTCCCTTCACCGACGAAGAATTGAAGAAAATGTACGAGGCCTGCCCGAAGTATGGCAGCGCAAAACACAAATGGACCGGAGAAGATGTCGGTGACTTCATTTCTCTCTCGATCTACACGGGACTTCGGATCTCGGACGTTGCCTTGTTCCACATCGATCGCATGAACAATACCGGCGAAATTCGCCTTCGCACAACTAAGGCCGGGACGCACGTTTATACATGGGTTCCGCAGTGGCTTCAGGACCGAATTCGCGCGCGAGCCAAAGTCCACGGCGAACTGATCTTCGGGAGTCACACGACCACCGACCTCGATGTCATAACTGAAGGCTGGCGCCGTAAGCTTCAGAAGGTCTGGAAGCTATGCGGCAACTGGAAAGTTGAGCCCACGCCTCACCGCTTCAGGCATACCTTCGCTCGCATCCTTCTGCAAAAGCCGGGTGTCACCGTTCGGGACGTGGCGGAGTTGCTGGGTAACACTGAGGAAATGATCCGAAAGCATTACGGAGCATGGGTTCCAGAGCGGCAGGAGCGCCTTACCCGCATCCTACGAGAAGCGTTTGACGATAAGCCGAAGCCGAGGCTCGTGGCGATTTCGAAGCACTAACTGATTTATGGCGACGCCAAGCATGGGGGGCGTACGTCAGCCTTGCGACGTGCGGGCCGATGAACACGTAAATAATATCAGGATCAGTTCTTAAAACAAGGCTTTGTTCGCAGATTTCGTTTGAATCCGCGTAGCGATCTATACGGGTTCCGCCGGTTGGATTCGAACCCACACGCGGGTCTGGCGATCTGCAACTTGCAGATTCCCGGTTGCCGGGACTGCCAGAATCACCAGGAGTGCCGTCGCGCATTGCCCACCATTGCCCACGGCGCGATTCGATCCAACCGGTCCCTGTAAGACCAGCGACTCCAAGCTACAAGACCGGCGGGTGGGCAGACCGCGCGCGGCCCTCACTCAGTCAACTGGTGGGATCCAGTCCTCTATGGGAAAGTTCCCTTTGTCCGTAGGTCGAATTCCGTCTGTCCATTCTCTAAGCGGCGGCGGGGTTAAACAACTTCGTGTGTGCGCGTCGAGCAACCGATTCAGGCACGCTGTATAGCGTGATCGCCTTTCCGAAAGACAGGCACGTCTGACGAAGATTCTCAAGGATGCGTTTGACGATAAGCCAAAGCCGAAGCTGGTAGCGATTCGGGCGGGCGCACTTAAGCGGCGTTGAGCAAGCGTGTGTGTATCCGGCGCGCGGCGGTTTCAGGGACGCTGTAGATGGTGTGGGCCTTCTTCCGCCCCATTCGAATCTTGATTACGCCGGGATCGTCCTTGATGAGCTTACGCACGGTCTCCCTGCCTAAGCCCCACAGACGAGCAAGATCGCCGATGCGGTAGTGCTTTTCGAAAGTAGTGTTCTCAACCAGCAGAGCTGCCACAACTAGTCTTCCTCGTAGCTCTCATCTTCAAGACATCCTTGGCTGCAGGTGCGCAATGGTTCGAGTGCCTGCGGAATACGACCTATGAATTCAGCACTCATGCCCCGCCTTGGCCATACAATTCCTCCGCCTTAGCGGCTTTCGGTTGCGGCCGCGGTGATCAATGAACAGCGGCCCAATGGAACAGTTATAAGGCCAATTCGCAACGCCTCAAAGCGAGTTGCCGATAGAAGTCCGGGTGAACGCGGTCAAGCCGCGATCGACGGCGTTGGAGTTAGACCTTCGGCTGGGGCCCGGCAAGTGGTTCCGCAACTCGTTTGACAGGATGGCGATTCAGCGGTAACTAAGATCAGGTACACCTATGCTTCTCAAATTCAGGCTAGAAATGGACGTGATCATCGATCAGAACTCCGAAACTTCGGTGATCGAGTTGGCACGGGAGCAATATAGGCGCGAGGGGGAAGTCACCGCCCCAGGCCGCCATGGAAGACCGAGCCGGGTCAAGGCAGAGAAGTTCATCGATGGCATAGACCAGGCGCTATTAGAACTACTGGAGCGCCACCCATTGCTACCAGAGGTCGGCATAAAGATTGAGCGTTCGTCGTGCAGACCCCTGGCATCATTGCCTGAGACAGCGCGGACCGGTGTCGGGTTATCGGATACCTCTGTTCAGCAAGACTTGAGTGCCGAAGGCGCGGCGGAAACTGATCAGGAAGAAGAGCTTGACGATTTCGAATCCGGACTTTATCTCTGCCGCTGGCCGAATGGCGAGT
>JANXXL010000280.1 GCA_025350625.1 Bryobacterales bacterium
CGTCTTTTCGCGGTTGATCTCCAGTCCGAACTTGCCCTCCCGCTTCGATTCCACCCAGCCGGTCAACTCCCCCGTCCATTCCCGCGCCAGCATCACCATATCTTCGGCGTACCGCACCAACTTGGCATCCGCCCAGCGCGCCGGACCTTGCGGCCCATGGAACAGCGCGTCGAACCAGTGCAGAACACTGCCGTCCGGTAAAGCACTTTGCGGTCTCCCATAAGCGCCTTCGTATCATCAGGATAGCCCGAGTTTCTCCCAAAAACGATTTGACCTGAAAACGGCGGAATGGGCTGGATCCCGCTTCCTCCCCGCCTCGGCGGAACAATAAGGGATGAATGATGGCCGGACCGTTTTCGCGCAGCTAATGGCTCACATCCCCCACGGCGAGTTCCAGAAATGCGTGGCCCGCTATGATGGGGATAGTCACCACCGAAGGTTGTCTTGCTGGGATCAATTTCTGGCGATGTCCTTCGCTCAATTCACCTATCGAGAGAGTCTCCGCGACATAGAAGCGTGCTTGGGAGCGATGAGCGGAAAACTCTACCACATGGGATTCCGCAGCCGGATTGCGCGCTCGACCTTGGCCGACGCCAACGAAACTCACGACTGGCGCATCTTCGCCGCCTTCGCGCAGTACTTGATCGGCGTTGCCCGGCCGCTTTATGCCGGGGTCCGATAGGCGTCGATTTGGACCACAGCCTCTACGCTCTCGATTCCACCACCATCGACCTCTGTCTAGCGTTGTTTCCGTGGGCGAAATTCCGCCAGCACAAAGGCGCGGTGAAGGTCCGCACGCTGCTGGACCTGCGCGGCAATATCCCCACGCTTATCCGTATTACCGATGGAAAGGCGCATGACGTCAACATCCTGGACGAGATCGTGCCCGAGGCCGGGGCGTTCTACGTAATGGACCGCGGCCACATCGATTTCGAGCGTCTTTTCGCGTTCACGCTCTCGTCGGCATTCTTCGTGGTCCGTTCCAAGCAGAACATGGTCCTCCAACGCCGCTCCTCCAGTCCGGTCGACAGGTCTACTGGTTTACGGTCCGATCACAGGGTGGTCTTGACGGCCATCCAGTCGGCAAAGGCATATCCCTATGAGTTGCGGCGAGTGAGTTACTTCGATGCGGAGACTAACCAACGGCTGCGATTCCTGACCAACAACTTCGCGCTCCCGGCACTGACCATCGCCCAGATCTACAAGTGCCGCTGGCAGGTCGAATTGTTCTTCAAATGGATCAGGCGGCATCTGCGGATCAAGGCGTTTTATGGAACGAGCGAGAACGCCGTCAAGACTCAAATCTGGATTGCCGCCTCGGTTTATGTCCTGGTGGCCATCATCCGGAAGCGCCTCGGGCTGAAGGCGAGTCTCTACCAGGAAGCTGAGACGGCTCCAGTCGTGCTGGGATTTTGCAAGAAGCTCCTATGATTCTACGATTCCAGTCGATCAACATGTCATCGAGCGAATCGAGCGGCTCAGTTCCTTAAAAGCTGCGCGCCCGCGTGGGCGCGGGACAAAGTGGGGAGGAACTGGGTGTCATCATGCACAATGGAATGGAAGGCAAGGGCGGCGGAAGTAGGCCGTTACCTCAGTGGTGTTATTTAAGCCCGATTAAAAGCTTGGTCCCGAGTTCCGTGCCCAAAACAGTGGTTACGATTGGCGGCATCCCCGCCCGTTGATTCCGTTCAGAAGAGTGCCTCTCTCCAGAAACTTCTCTTCGGATGACCCGGGAAGCTTGGGCTTTGGGTGCTGATTTGTGGCGGGATGAGGGGCAGTTGCACGTGGAGGGAGGAATAGTCGGTTAAAAGCACGGTCGAATGCGCACACTTCCACCTTGCATCTGCCAAGAAGTATCCGGACAGGCGCAGCGCGTGTTAGTGATCTTCACCAGTCTTCTGGCCCGACGTCTCGTCTAGGCGTTGGCAGTGACCGGGAGCAGTTGCAGTCCCAGAGCGGCAGCCTTTCTCTGGAGGTCGTTGAACTCCCGTTGGCGGTTCTTTTCCTCGAACTCCTTGGTCCCGCAGTCAACCCATGCCTGGCCGTGTGTGAGGATACGGTAAACCAAGCAGCCAAGATAGCGCGCCATTCCCTTGATCGCTTTGGGCGATCCTCGCCGCGCTCGTAGCTTCCGGAATTTGGCCCCTAAATAACTCTCGCTGCGAAACAACGAATTCGCCGCCAGACGAAGCGCGTTTCCCACGCGGTTGTTCACCCGGCTGCTTGTTTGGCGGATGACTTTCCCGCCGCTGACATCCAGGCGCGGTGTCAAGCCAGCCCACGATACGAAATGTTGCTCGGTCTTAAAACGGCTCATATCGGTGCCGATCTCGGAGAGAATCGTCTCCGCCGTTATGACGTCGATGCCATCGATCGTCGTCAGATCCACTCCGTTCACCCGGTTCAGTTCGGCCTTTAAGTCGAACTTCGGCATGTTTCCTTTAGGCTTCTTGCTTTTCTGCTTTTTCTTGCCGCCATCGTCCGCCTTTTCGGCGTCCGATCCCGGCAGGCTGCGGGCGGGAAGCGCCGCCATGTATTTCTCCAACTCCTGGTCGCAATCGCCCATCTGCTTTTGCGCGAAGTCGTAGGCATCCACGGCCTGTTTCAACTCGAACAAAACGTCCTCACGCCAGGTTCCTTCCAAACTGCGGGCGATCTCTTCCCGGCTTGCTTTCACACGCCGGTCTCGCAGATCGGCTAACACATAAATGTCCCGTTCGCCTTTCAGGATCGCCCGGATGATGGCTTGTCCGGTCAGCCCGTTGATGTCACTGATGACATTGGCTAACTGTACATTGATCGTGGTCAGCGCCTTCTGCGTGTGTTGCACATGACGAGAGGCATCTTTGACCAGCCGATCTCGCAGCCGCCATGTTGTTCTCACCGCGCGAATCTCGTCGGGCGGTCGAAAGGAGTTGCGCAACAATCCGTAGGCATGCAATTTTCGCAGCCATTGGCTTTCTTGCACGTCGGTCTTGCGCCCCGGCAGATTCCTGGTGTCGCGGGCGTTCACCAGAAACACTTCCAATCCGTGCTTCTCCAAAACATCGTAGGCGGCAATCCAGCACACTCCGGTGGACTGCATCGCCACGGTCTTTACTCCACACGACTTCAGCCATTCGGCCATCCGCTCCAAGTCCGCTGTCCAGGAGCCGAACTCCCGCACAGGTTCCGGGTCGCGTCCCGGCGGCACCGCCGCGAAATGGCTCTCATTGCCGATGTCAATTCCGGCCGCGTCCGGGTGCAGGATCTCCAATCCCGGATCGTCGGAAAAAAGCCGCCGCTGAAGTTCCCGCCGCTCTTTGCGGTTCAAGCTCTTGCCCCGGAGCCGCTCAAAGGTGGACTGCTCTCGCTTTGCCATGTCATAATCTCCTCGTCTGTGATTAGGCTGGGCGCGGCTCGGTTCGCGATACTACACAATCTCTCCAACGGGGTCGGGCCTGGCCTTTTTCAAGGCAGTCCGCCACCAATCACACCAACGCTGAAACCGAAGCCATACTTTCATACGGGCACAAAGGCACCAAACATTTACCGGCCATAGCTTGCCTGCCCCGCCTAATGAAGAATGCCATGGATGACAGATCGGGCGGAAGCCCCAGTTTCTGGCTCTCTCCAACACGCGCCCGCGTGTTGGATTACTTTCATCCAACGAGATTCTGCCCATGCCGGGCACACTGGGGCAGGGTCGCACCCTGCGGCGGCCTCTCAGGCCGCCCTGCGTGCACTTCCGCCGGCCTTGGTCTTGGACCGGCCGCGACTGAAGCTACTTCACGTCCACCGGAATAGGCGTAGGCGCAAACGAAATCCGCCCCCGATACGCCTCCTCCACATCGATCCCGTTGCGCATCAGAATCTCCCCCAAGCTCCGATCCAGCGCCGCCCGAGCCTTCGCGTACGCATTCTTCGCCGTAACCTCGGTCGACCGCGCCTGCTGCAAATCCCGCTGGTACTGAATCACGAAAAAGCTGGTGGACGCCCCCACCGTATACCGCTCCTGCTCGGCCGCCAGCGCTTCGTCCTGCAGTTGCCGCGTCTCCAGCGCCGCATCGTAAGCCGACCGTGCCCGCTGCATCGCCACCAGCGCGGTTTCCAACTCCAGACGGATCTGATTTTCCAGCAGCCGCAATCGCACCTCCGTCTGGCGAATCTGCAGTTGATCGCGCACCACATCGGCCTGCGCCACCCGGTTGTGAATCGGAATATTCAACTGCAGCCCCACCGCGTAGTTCGGAAAATTGCGCGCGAAAATCTGTCCCAACGCGTTCCCGTATCCGCCCAGGAAAAAGCCGTCGGGCACGCGCGAAACGTTCCCGCCCGGCGCCAGCGGATTAGTGTTCGGCTCCCCCGTCAATCCGTTGTTTTGCAGACTGGCGATCACATCCAGCTGCGGCAAAAGCGCCGCCTTCGATCCTTTCAAGCTGATGCGCGAGTTCTCCACCTGAATGCGCGATTGAATAATATCGGGCCGCTTGCGGAACGCGATGTCCAGCATGTCCTGCATCGGGATAACGCGATCCTGATCGGGTATATCGATATGATCCAGCGGCACGATGCGTGCCGCGCGCACCCGCTCATCCGACAACCCGTTGCGCGACAGCACCGTCTTCAGAATCAGTTCCTGCTGCAACACCAGATTCTGAGCATTGGTGAAATCCTGCCGGCTGCGGGCCACCTCGGCCTGCGCGCGCTTCAACTCCAGCGGAGCCAGCGTGCCTACCTCCACCTGCGACTTGTTGTCTTCAAACAGCTTGCGCGCCAGCCCCAGCGCCTGCTCCTTCACCCGCGCGTCTTCCGCCAAGCTAACCAGGTCCCAATACAAGCGGATCACCGATGACACCGTCTCCACCACCTGCAGGCGAAACACGTTCTGCGAGATCTTCTCGTCGTTTCTGGCGATCTGGACGAACCGGCGATTCGTGGCGATGCCCCAACCTTGCAGCAACGATTGCGTCACCGTCAGCCCCAGCGCCGAGGTGGTGTACGGACTGTACTCGGCACGCGCGGCATTGCTCAGAGTGCGGTTGTTCAGAAACCCCAAATTGTAGGAGGTGCCCGTAGCGAACGATTGCTGCAAGCCTAGATTCCCGGCGAAGTTATTCGAGAGCAGCGCGTTGGTGCCGGACACGAACGAGCTGGTCTGCGGTACGCTGGCGTGGCCCCAATTCAGCGTGCCCGCGATGGCTGGATCGAACGACGGCACGCGCGACCCGCTGGACAGAGGCTGCGTAGGTTGAATCGACAGGTCCACGTTCTGCTGCGAGATGGATGCCAGATCGGTGGAGTTGCTGGGCACCGTGGATGCCGACGATCCGGCCCCCAGAGAGGCCAGCTGCGGCGCGCCGGGTCCGCCCACGCCCGCATAAAGCTGGCGATAGGTAAGCGGGACTCCGCGCAACAGGCCGCCCCCTTGCGCCCGCAGCGTATCGGCCTCCGCGATGCGCGGCGCGAAGCGCTGGAGTTCAAGATCCAGATTATTCTCTACCGCCAGGGCCAGGGCGTCTTTCAACGACAGGTACAACTGACCCGCCCGCAGCAGGCTATCGATGCGCGCGGAATTGGAGTAGTCCACCGCTCTCACGCCGGGCGCGCGATAGGGCTGGCGCAGGCGCTCATACCAATGGCCGTTCGAATCCAGGCTGATCGTCTGAGCGTTGAGCGCCGCGGCTAAAGCGAAAATAATGATTGCGCGCATTTACTTCTTGCCTCCGGCCGCCAGACCCTTCGGTTTCTGCAGCACCGGATTCACCACCGCCCCCTCGCGCACGTCGTCCGAGGGATTCACCGCCACGCGGTCTCCCGCCTGCAAG